>CAZHAY010000006.1:0-12961 GCA_964530545.1 uncultured Marinobacter sp. | reverse complement strand
CCGCCGGCGCGCATTCGTTAGCGGGCGAATTTTAACCAAACCCGGAAGTGAAAACCAACGGACAGGGTCCGCCGCGAGTTACTCTTTGTTCAGCTCCCGCTCAACCACGGCGGAAAGCTGTTCCCAGCCCGGACGGTTCAGGGGAATATTATTCACCAGCACCGTTGGCGTACTGGCGACCTGCAACTGAATAGCCGCATTGCGGCTGTCAGCGACCGCTTCCCGGTGCAGTTCAGACTCCATGCAACGCTTGTAACGGCGCATATCCAGGCCCAGGTCCCCGGCGTAGCCGGAGAATTGCCCGCTGACGTCCCTTGATGTCTGCCAACTGGACTGTTCGGCAAACAGGCGGTCATGCATGCCCCAGTACTGGCCCTGATCACCGGCACAGCGGGCAGCCATGGCGGCCTCCAGCGAGTGGTTGTGCTGCGGCAGGGGAAGGTCAAAGAACACGAAACGCACCTGGCCGGACTCCACGTACTCCTCCTTCAGGCGGCGGCTGGCTTCCGCGAAGCGGGCGCAGGCGGGGCACTGGTAGTCGGCGAACTCACGCACTACGACCTCAGCGTCTTCCGGACCGACAGAAATGCCGTACTGGTCCAGCTCTGCCGGAAACGCCGGCGTGCCTTCCGACACTTCCGGCAGTTCGCCGGGACCGGTCAGGGAAGGCTGGGTCAGATAGTAGAGCCCGGCGACAATCGCCACGGCGATAATAAGAAGACCGGTGAACACCAGGCCTTTGCGGGAACGTTTGCGAGGCGCAGGGACCCCGGTTTTGTGACGACGTTTGGCTTCACCCATGGACAAACTCCTGTAAACGGTAGCGGTTCCAGAGGCGCCTATTCTGGCGAGTCAGAAGGCGGGACACAACTGGCGAACGCGACGACCGGCTTACTCCACCATGAAATGGGCCAGTAACCGGTTAAGGCGATCGACCTCCCGCCGCATATCCCGAACCTCATCCAGCAGGTCCAGGGACATAGCAAGACCGGGCACGTTGATGCGCAGGTCCCGTTGCAGTCGTTGCGCCCGCCGCAGCCGGGCCAAAGCCTCCAGGTCAAAGGCCCAGTCACCGGCATTGGGCACCTCGTTCACCGGTGTGATGACGCCATGGCTGACCAGCTTGATCACAAACTCCGCATGACATTCGCCCCGCTCACAGATCTCCTGCAGGGTGAACGTTCCGGCGGGATCCTCGACTTCGACGGTGATGGTGGTGCTCCGGGTTATCATCCTGCCCTCCTGTCACACATGCAGCTTGCTACGGGGGTTAAAGTTCTTCTCCGCTTCCGCCAGTTGCCGGTACAGCTCTTCGGCCGCTTCACTGTGTTGCTCCGGCATCACCACCTGCAGGATCACAATCTGATCGCCCGGCTGCCTGCCCGGTAAACCCTTGCCCTTGAGCCGCAGCTTGCGCCCGCTGTTCGACCCTTTGGGCACTTTCAGACTGACCTTGCCGGTAACGGTGGGCACCGTGACACTGGCGCCAAGCGCCGCCTCCCAGGGGGCAACCGGCACGGTCAGCAGGATGTCCCGGCCTTCCACGGTAAACACCGGGTGCGGAGCCAGTTCCACTTCAATAAACAGGTCGCCGTGCTCCCCACCACCGGTACCCGGCGAGCCCTGGCCCTTCAGGCGGATATGCTGACCTTCCCGCATACCGGCCGGAATCTTCACGTTCAGGGTCTTGGGGCGGGCCATAATGCGACCCTGTTCGTCGACTTCATGGGTCGTGAACTGAAGCTGTTTCTCGCAGCCGTGGAAAGCCTCTTCCAGAAACAGGGCCAGGCGGGTGTGAACGTCCTCCCCCCTGCTCTGCATGTTCTGGCGGAAGTCGCCAAAGCCACTCCCGCTGAATCCACGCGCGCCGCCACCAAAAACCTCTGCAAAGAAATCGCTGAACTGGCGGGCGTCGGCGTCGGTATAGCCGCCACCGCCAAAGCCCGACGCACTCTGCCAGCCGGGAGGCGGCTCGAAGGAACCGTCACTGCGGGCGCCGTACTTGCGGAGCTGGTCGTACTCTGCCCGTTTTTCCGGGTCTTTCAGCACCTCATAGGCTTCACCCACGTCCTTGAACTTCTCATCCGCGTCTTCTTCCTTGCTGACATCCGGGTGGTACTTCCGGGCCAGCTTGCGATAGGCCTTCTTGATCTCATCCGGAGAGGCCGACTCGCTGACGCCGAGTACCCCGTAGTAATCCCTGAACTCCATTGAGTTACCTCGCATCTGGTCAACTGGAAGTCCCTGATATTCCCTATAGTTGACGCGATCCGGGAAATTACAAGTCCGGGGCTATCGGCAGCTCGCGCTTGTGGGCGGTGGCATGCCAGGCTTTCAGGATGATGTTGCGACTGTGCTCCGGGATGGTTTTGCCTTCCAGGAAATCATCGATTTCATTGTAGGTGACTCCCAAAGCGTCTTCGTCGGTTTTGCCCGGCGTCAGGGATTCCAGGTCAGCGGTCGGTACTTTTTCGGTCAGCCGGCCGGGTGCGCCCAAAGCGCGGCCGATCTCGCGGACCTGACGTTTGTTCAGTCCGGTCAGCGGTGTGAGGTCGCAGGCGCCGTCGCCGTATTTGGTGAAAAACCCCATCAACGCCTCCGCGGCCTGATCGGTGCCCACCACCAGCCCGGATCTTGCTCCCGCCACCGCGTACTGGGCGACCATGCGCTGGCGGGCTTTGACGTTACCGGTCACAAAATCCCGGTGTGCTGCGTCCCGGAATTGTAGGCCACTCTGCTCCAGCGACGCCATCAGGGCATCGGTTGCAGGACGGATATCTACATCCAGCACCTCATCCGGCTCGATAAAGTTCAGGGCTTCGCGAGCATCGACCTCATCCATCTGCTCACCGTAAGGCAGCCTCATGGCGACGAACGCTGCCTCGACACCCCGGGTGCGCGCCGATTCCACCGCCAGCTGGCAAAGCCGGCCGGCAACCGTGGAATCCACGCCGCCGCTGATACCCAGCACCAGGGTATGCTGCCCGGACGCAACCATCTGGTCTCGCAGAAACGCGACTCGGCGGTGAATCTCCCGGTCTGGGTCGATCTCCGGGCTCGTTTTCAATGCATGAATGATCTGGTGTTGAGCCCCATCCGGAAGAATCTCCATTTATTACCTCCTGTTGTGTCAGCTTTCGTTCTTGGCAATACGATGATAATGGGGAATACGCTCCAGCGCATAGTGGGCAGCGGCCAGCCGGATCTCATTACGGTCTCCGTCAAAGTGACGGGTCTCGGTGTAGCAGAACTGCTGATCACCACAGCGCATTGCCCAGCCAAAGCATATCGTGCCCACCGGTGTGCCATCGTCCCCGGCTGATGGTCCGGCGATACCGGTATTGGAAACCGCAACGGAGGCATTGTTCCGGTTCAGAGCGCCGTTCGCCATCTCTTTCGCGACCTGTTCACTGGTGAGCCCATATTCATCAATGGTGTCGAAGCTGACCTTGAGGTAGCGGTGTTTCGACTCTGGCGAATAGACCGCCAGGCCACAATCCATGCAGCTGCCACTACCGGGAATCCGCGCCAGCTCCGAAGCCGCCAGACCTGCGGTACACGACTCCGCAGTGGCCAGCACCAGCTCATTGTCCTGCAGGTAGTTCGCAATCTTTTCCAGCATTTCCATAACGTGTCTCCGTATAGGGCTGGGTACAACTGAGACTATAGTCGCTGCACGGGTAAGGAAATTGTGCGGATGTCAGTATTGCGGGATTTTAAGGGGCGGGAGGTGAAGGGGAAAAAACCAGACAGGAGCCGGACCAGCCGGCTCCTGTTCATTGCCAGGACTCAGCGGACCTTCGGGTCCAGCTCACCGGCCTCGTAGCGCTGGAACATCTTTTCCAGATTGATCGGTTTGATCTTGCTGGCGTTTCCAGCCGTGCCGAACGCCTCATACCGGGCCACGCAGATATCGGTCATGGCCTTCATGGTTTCCTGCAGGTACTTGCGCGGGTCAAACTCGGCCTTGTTCTGCGCGAGGAAACGCCGGACCGCACCCGTACTGGCCAGACGCAGGTCCGTGTCGATGTTCACCTTGCGTACGCCGTACTTGATGCCCTCGACGATTTCCTCCACCGGTACGCCGTAGGTTTCCGGAATCTCACCGCCGTACTGGTTGATGATCTCCAGCCAGTCCTGGGGGACCGAACTGGAACCGTGCATCACCAGATGGGTATCCGGAATACGGGCGTGGATTTCCTTGATGCGGTCGATGGCCAGGATATCCCCGGTGGGCGGACGGGAAAACTTATAGGCGCCGTGGCTGGTGCCGATGGCGATGGCCAGCGCGTCCACGTGGGTTTTCTTGACGAAATCCGCGGCTTCTTCCGGGTCTGTCAGCATTTGCTCCAGGTCCAGAGTCCCTTCTGCGCCAATGCCATCCTCTTCACCCGCCTGACCTGTTTCCAGACTGCCAAGGCAGCCCAGTTCGCCTTCCACTGAAACGCCACAGGCGTGAGCCATCTCAACAGTGCGACGGGTGACGTCCACGTTGTACTCATACTCGGTCGGCGTCTTGCCGTCCTCACCGAGGGAGCCGTCCATCATGACTGAGCTGAAGCCCAGCTGGATCGAGCGCTGGCACACTGCCGGGCTGGTGCCGTGGTCCTGGTGCATAACGATGGGGATATGGGGAAACTCTTCCACTGCAGCCAGAATCAGATGGCGCAGGAAAGGCGCGCCGGCGTACTTGCGGGCACCGGCAGAGGCCTGGACAATCACCGGCGAATCGGTCTTGTCCGCCGCTTCCATGATGGCGCGCATCTGCTCCAGGTTGTTCACGTTGAAAGCGGGCACACCGTAACCATGCTCAGCGGCATGATCCAGAAGTTGCCGCAGGGAAATCAGGGCCATGGTTCTTCTCCTTGATAGGTCTGTGTCTTTTAAGTCATCCGCGAATGTCAGCGAGACTGGGGGTGGGGGAATTTTCCGGGACCGTCTGCAGCCAGGGATGGCTGCAGTCGAGCCCTACAGGGACGTATTTACGGGCGTGTCCCGGAAAATTTCACCGCCCCCAGGCTCCCGCACCGACTATCCGGCGCCACGTTCTTCCAATACAGCGACTGCTGGCAGTGCTTTGCCCTCGACGAACTCCAGGAAAGCACCGCCGCCGGTGGATATGTAAGAGATCTTGTCAGCTACACCATACTTGTCAACCGCGGCCACGGTATCACCACCGCCCGCCAGCGAGAAAGCCTCGCTGTCAGCAATAGCATGGGCCAGGGCCTTGGTGCCATTACCAAACTGATCGAATTCGAAGACCCCCACCGGGCCATTCCAGAGAATGGTCTTCGCATTCTTCAGCAACTGGGCGAACTCCCCGGCTGTTTGCGGACCGACGTCAAGGATCATATCGCCCTCAGCCACGTCGGAAATGTTCTTCACCGTTGCGGTGGCATTCTCAGCAAATTCCGATGCAACCACGACGTCGACCGGCAGCGGAATTTCCACGCGGGAGGTGATGTCCTTCGCGGTGTCGATCAGGTCGTGCTCACAGAGCGACTTGCCGACGGGGTGTCCGGCTGCGGCCAGGAACGTATTGGCGATGCCGCCCCCCACGATGATCTGATCGCAGACTTTTTCCAGTGCGTTCAGCACGTCCAGTTTAGTAGAGACCTTGGAGCCCCCGACAATAGCAACTACCGGCTTTTCCGGCTTGTCCAGAGCCTTGCCCAAGGCCTCCAGCTCAGCCGCGAGCAGCGGGCCCGCGCAGGCTTCCGGAGCAAACCGGGCGACGCCGTGGGTCGACGCCTGGGCGCGGTGGGCGGTGCCAAAGGCGTCCATCACGTAGACATCACACAGCGCAGCGTACCGCTTTGCCAGCTCTTCATCGTCCTTTTTCTCGCCCTTGTTGAAGCGGACGTTTTCAAACAGCACCACCTCACCGTCGGCAACGTCGACACCGTCCAGGTAGTCCTTAACCAGGCGAACTTCCTGCCCCAGCATGCCGGTAAGGTGTTCTGCCACCGGCTTCATGGAGGAGGCCTCGTCATAAACGCCTTCTTCCGGGCGCCCAAGGTGGGACATCAGCATGACTTTCGCACCGGCATCCAGTGCCGCCCTGATGGTGGGCAGAGAGGCACGGATGCGTGCGTCACTGCTTACCCTGCCATCCCTGATCGGCACGTTAAGGTCTTCCCGAATCAGAACCCGCTTGCCCGCGAGGTCCAGGTCAGTCATTTTCTTGATGGCCATAATCGCAGTTCCATTTTCCTTAACATTCAAAAAGTTTCGGTTGCTGCGGAGTCCGTTCTGTTCAACCAGCTCCGGCTGACATCCAGCATCCGGTTAGCAAATCCCCACTCATTATCAAACCAGCAAAGTACCTTCACCATGCGCCGACCCACCACCCGGGTCTGACCACCATCCACGACCGCAGAATGGGAATCGTGGTTGAAGTCAGAGCTGGCCAGGGGTTCAGTGGTATAGCCAAGCACGCCCTTGAGACCGTTCATTGAGGCCTCGGCCAGTAGCGCATTCACTTCATCCACGGAGGTGTCACGACTGACCTCTACCACCATATCGATGGCTGATACGTTCAGGGTCGGTACGCGCATGGCGACGCAACTGAAGCGGTCCTTCATCTCCGGCAGCAGCCGCTCAATGCCCCGGGCCAGCCCCGTGTCCACCGGCACAATGTTCTGCAGAGCACTACGGGTGCGGCGCAGATCCTGATGGTGGTAGGCGTCAATCACCGGCTGGTCGTTCATGGCGGCGTGGATAGTCGTCGTCGTGCCATGCTCTATCCCCAGTGCCCGGTCCAGCACCCGGATCACTGGCACCAGGCAGTTAGTGGTACAGGAGGCCGCTGACACGATGCGGTCGGCAGCCGATAGGGTGTCGTCGTTAATGCCATACACGACGGTGCGATCCACATCCGGTTCAGCGGGCTGGGAAAACAGCAGTCTGCGCGCTCCGGACTGCAGATGGCGCTCTGCCGTTATCCGGTCCGTGAATGAACCGGAACACTCCAGCACCATATCGACATCAATCTCACCCCAGGGCAGACCTTCCGGCCCGGGGCTGCGCAGCACATGAATCGGGTCGCCGTTTACCACAAGCTGTCCGTCCCGGGTGTCCACCTCGCCATGAAAGCGACCGTGGGTCGAGTCGTAGCGGGTCAGGTGGGCGATGGTTTCCAGGTCAGCCAGTTCATTGATGGCAACCACCTGCAACCGGTCGCGATACCCGTTTTCATAGAGTGCGCGCAGCACACACTGACCGATCCGGCCATAGCCGTTGATAGCGATGCGCGCTGGGGTCGTCGAACTCATCAGTTGTCCAACAGCTCAAGCGCAGTGTCGACGATATTATCGATCGTAATGCCAAACTCCCGGAACAGCTCTTCCGCCGGTGCCGATTCGCCGAACGAGGTCATGCCGATCACCCGGCCGTCCAGGCCCACGTATTTGTACCAGTAGTCTTCAATCGCGGCCTCGATGGCGATGCGATTGGTGACGTCCAGTGGCAACACCTTCTGTTTGTACTGGGCGCTCTGGGCCTCAAATACTTCCGTGGAGGGCATGGATACCACGCGGACCTTGTGGCTCTTGTCACGCAGGGCTGCGGCGGCCTGCTGGGCAAGGGCCACTTCCGAGCCGGTCGCAATCAGAATCAGGTCCGGTGTACCGCCATCGTCAGACAGGATGTAACCACCCTTCGCCACGTTCGCCAGTTGCGTGTCGTCGCGGTCCTGATGGGGCAGCCCCTGACGGGAGAAGACCAGCGCCGAGGGTCCATCTTTGCGCTCAAGAGCGGCCTTCCAGGCCACAGCGGATTCCACCGCGTCGGCAGGGCGCCAGGTGTTCATGTTCGGCGTGGTACGCAGGCTGGCCAGTTGCTCGATGGGCTGGTGCGTCGGGCCGTCCTCGCCCAGACCGATGGAATCATGGGTAAAGACAAAAATGGAACGCTGCTTCATCAACGCCGCCATGCGCACCGCGTTCCGGCAGTATTCCATGAAGATCAGGAACGTGGCGCCATAGGGAATGTAGCCGCCATGCAGCGCGATACCATTCATGATCGCCGCCATGCCGAACTCCCGCACGCCGTAATAGAGGTAATTACCGGAAGCGTCGTCACGGGTGAGTCCTTTGGAGCCACTCCAGATGGTCAGGTTGGAGCCGGCCAGGTCTGCAGAGCCGCCCAGCAGCTCCGGCAGCAGCGGACCATAGGCATTCAGGGCGTTCTGGGAGGCCTTGCGGCTGGCGATGGTTTCGCCCTTGTCCTGACATTCCCGGATGTAGGCTGCGGCCTTGGCGGCAAAGTCTGCCGGCAGCTCACCGTCCATCCGACGCCGGAACTCGGCGGCCAGTTCTGGCTCGGCCTGTTCATAGGCGGCAAAGGCCTCGCTCCAGGCCTGCTCTGCTGCGGCGCCTTTTTCTCTGGCATCCCAGGCGGCATAGATATCATCGGGAATATGGAAGGGCTCGTGTTTCCAGCCCAGCTTCTCCCGGGTCAGGACGATTTCATCCTCACCCAGCGGCGCGCCGTGGCTGCCCTCGGTACCCTGCTTGTTGGGTGACCCGAAACCGATAATGGTCTTGCAGCAGATCAGCGTCGGCTGGGCGGTGTTGGCGCGGGCGCTCTCGACCGCCTTCCGGATGGCGTCGGCATTATGGCCGTCTACCGCCGGGATAACCTGCCAGCCATAGGCCTCGAACCGCTTGGGCGTGTCGTCGGTAAACCAGCCATCCACCTCGCCGTCAATGGAAATGCCGTTATCGTCATAGAAGAAAATCAGCTTGCCCAGCCCCAGAGTCCCTGCCAGTGACGCCACCTCATGGGAGATGCCTTCCATCAGACAGCCGTCGCCCAGAAAAGCGTAGGTGTAGTGGTCGACAATGTTGTGGCCTGGCCGGTTAAACGAGGCCGCCAGCGCTTTCTCGGCAATGGCAAAGCCAACCGCATTGGCAATCCCCTGCCCCAGCGGGCCGGTGGTGGTCTCAACACCCGGGGTATAGCCGTATTCCGGATGGCCAGGGGTTTTTGAGTGCAGCTGACGGAAGTTGCGAATATCGTCAATGGACACGTCGTACCCGCTCAGGTGCAGCAGGGAATACTGCAGCATGGAGCCATGCCCGTTAGACAGCACGAAGCGGTCCCGGTTGGCCCAGAACGGGTTGGCCGGGTTGTGGCTGAGGTAATCGTTCCACAGCACCTCAGCAATATCTGCCATACCCATGGGCGCACCTGGGTGGCCGGATTTGGCTTTCTGAACCGCATCCATGCTCAACGCGCGAATGGCGTTGGCGAGATCGTTACGGGACGGCATTGACGTTCTCCAGTATTGGTCAGGAAAAAACAGGGGGCGAAGAGAAAGCGCGTATTTTCGCCGATTAGTGGGGGCCGGGGCAAATCGGTCTGACCTGAGGGGGAAATCGCGTACCTCAGCCAACCGAAACCTATATCAATTTTTTTTGATATAGATCTTGATTGATCCCCGGACCCGGTCTAGACTTGCCGCCATGACGACTATGAATCCCACCGGCTTTGCCTTCAGTCTTGATGAACTTGCACCACTGTATAAGGCCTGTGGCGATCCCCTGCGACTGGATATTCTGCGGGTGCTGCGGCGGGACACGTTTGGGGTGCTGGAACTGAGCCAGTTATTCGAGGTGCGTCAATCCGGCATGAGTCACCACCTGAAAGTGCTTCACAAAGCTGGCCTGATTGAGCCCCAGCGAGAGGGCAATGCAATTTTCTACCGGCGGCCGCTGCACCTCAACCCCGGCCAGCTCAGTGTGCCGGACACAGCAGTGCAACAGGTGTTCAGCACTATTGACCGGGTACCGGTTGCGCCCCGGTTGCAGGCGCGGATCGCCGACATCCGCGGTCAGCGGGCGGACCAGTCCCAGGCGTTTTTCGCCCGTCATGCGGACCAGTTCCGTGAGCAGCAGGAGCTGATTGCTGCCTTTGATCTGTACGCGGAGCCGGTGGCCGAGCTTGTCGCGGCGCGGGCGGCCCAGCACCGGTGGCAGGCGGCCCTTGAAATTGGCCCGGGGGAAGGCGGGTTTTTGCCGGTTCTGGCCAATATCTGCGCCCGGGTTGTGGCGGTAGATAACTCTGCCGATATGCTGCGCAAGGCAAGGCTGACGTGCCACGAAGCCGGCCTGGCCAACGTTGAGTTGATCGAAGGCACGACCAGTGACCTGCTGCCGGCAACAGAACATTTTGACCTGGTGGTCGCCAATATGGTGCTCCACCACGTACCCAGCCCTGCAGACATCTTTATGGATGCGAGCGAACTGATGGCACCCGGTGCTTTTCTGATCATCAGCGACCTGCGCCGTCACGACCAGGACTGGGCGCGGGAAAACTGCGGTGATCTTTGGCTGGGCTTTGAGCCTGAAGAGCTGAACGCCTGGGCTGGCGCTGCCGGGCTGGAGGTGGGGGAAACCCTGTTTATCGGCCTGCGCAATGGGTTCCAGGTGCAGGTGCGGGAATTCCGCAAGCCGGACTCATAGGAAAAAAAGAGTACCAATCTTTTTGACAGGCGATCCGTTGCTGCCCGACCGGGCGGGTGGATCACCGGACGGACCCAACATTACATTGAAAACGGGCGACTAACAGCCCACCAGCTCAAGAGGAGCCTGCACCATGTCTGACTACAGCATATTTACTTCCGAGTCGGTCTCAGAAGGCCATCCGGACAAACTGGCCGACCAGATCTCCGACGCGGTACTCGATGCCATCCTGACGGAAGATCCCCACGCCAGGGTCGCCTGCGAAACCATGGTAAAAACCGGTGTGGCCATCATTGGTGGCGAGATCACCACCAGTGCCTGGGTCGACCTGGAAGACCTGGTGCGGGGCGTTATCAAGGACGTCGGCTATACCTCTTCCGATGTGGGCTTCGACGCCGATACCTGCGGTGTTATCAATATCATCGGTAAGCAGTCCGTGGATATTGCCCAGGGTGTCGACCGTCAGAAACCGGAAGATCAGGGCGCAGGCGATCAGGGCCTGATGTTCGGCTACGCCAGCAACGAGACCGACGTGCTGATGCCGGCACCGATCACCTTCTCTCACCGGCTGGTTCAGCGCCAGGCTGAAGCCCGCAAGAGCGGCCTGCTGCCCTGGCTGCGCCCGGATGCCAAAAGCCAGGTCACCTGTCGCTATGAGAACGGCAAAGTTGTCGGCATCGACGCGATTGTACTGTCGACCCAGCACGACCCGGATGTCAGCCAGGGGGACTTACAGGAAGCGGTCATGGAGCTGATCGTCAAGCACACCCTGCCAGCGGAGTTGCTGCATAAAGATACCCAGTTCCATATCAACCCCACCGGCAAGTTCGTCATTGGCGGGCCGGTTGGCGACTGCGGACTGACTGGTCGGAAGATCATTGTCGACACCTATGGTGGCATGGCCCGCCACGGTGGCGGTGCCTTCTCAGGCAAGGACCCGTCCAAAGTCGACCGCTCTGCCGCCTACGCCGGCCGTTACGTTGCCAAGAACATCGTGGCCGCCGGCCTGGCCGAGAAGTGCGAGATTCAGGTGTCCTACGCTATCGGCGTTGCCCAGCCGACATCCATTTCCCTGAACACCTTCGGCACCGGCAAGATCAGCGACGAACGCATCATCCAGCTGGTACGGGAGCACTTCGACCTGCGCCCCTATGCCATCACCAACATGCTCGACCTGCTGCACCCCATGTACCGGCAGACCGCGGCCTACGGGCACTTTGGCCGCGAAGCCCATGAGATGACGGCGGGCAGTAAAACCTTTACCGCCTTCCCATGGGAAAAGACCGACCGGGCGGCTGTGCTGAAGGATGCTGCTGGCGTCTGACTTTCAGGATATTGGGGGCAACACAGACACTCTCCAGGCGGAGAGAAAACGTAATCGTCTGATCAAGGGAAGTGCCTGGCACATCCTGCCCCCAAAATCCGACAGGTGGTTCGGGGAGTCTTTTTTCAGGAGCATCGTCTGTCTGAGCGCAGCGAGTTTAAACGATGTTCCTGAAAAAAGACTCCCCGGACCGCCACCACCAAATTCACAGGGCCAGCCAGTAACAACAGAGCAAAGGCCCAAAAAGACACCGAACAGGAGCAAACCATGAGCACTCCGGCAGAACAACTGAACCACACCAGCGACTACAAAGTCCGCGATATTTCCCTGGCCGACTGGGGCCGTAAGGAAATCAGAATCGCCGAAGGTGAGATGCCTGCCCTGATGGCCCTGCGTCACCGGTACAGGGATGAGCAGCCTTTAAAGGGCGCGAACATCATGGGCTGTATCCACATGACCATCCAGACCGCCGTGCTCATTGAAACCCTGATCGAGCTGGGCGCTAATGTGCGCTGGTCATCCTGTAACATTTTCTCCACCCAGGACCAGGCCGCAGCGGCCATTGCGGCGGCGGGGATACCGGTTTTTGCCTGGAAAGGTGAGACCGACGAAGAGTATCTGTGGTGTCTGGAGCGTACCATCGGCGCCGACGTCGAGGGCTGGGCGCCCAACCTGATTCTGGACGATGGCGGCGACCTTACCGCCCTGCTCCATGAGAAACACCCGGATATCCTGGCCCGGTGCCACGGCGTCACCGAAGAAACCACCACCGGCGTACACCGTCTGCAGGAAATGCTGCGGGAGAACACTCTGAAAGTGCCGGCCATTAACGTGAATGACTCGGTCACCAAATCCAAGAACGACAACAAGTACGGCTGTCGCCACAGCCTGAACGATGCCATTAAGCGGGCCACAGACCACCTGCTGGCCGGCAAGAAGGCACTGGTGATCGGCTATGGCGATGTGGGCAAGGGTTCGGCGGCCTCCCTGCGGCAGGAAGGCATGATCGTCAGGATCACCGAGGCGGACCCCATCTGTGCCATGCAGGCGTGCATGGACGGCTTCGAAGTCGTGTCTCCCTATATTAACGGTGAGAACACGGGCTCTGAAGACTCCATCAACCGCGAGCTGCTCGGAACCCGATTCGCCCGCAACAGCGACCGCGCCGGTA
>CAZHAY010000005.1:18560-50713 GCA_964530545.1 uncultured Marinobacter sp. | reverse complement strand
CGTGTTCCTGTTTCCCTATGGTGCCATACCCCGGCGGGCCGATGATCAGGCCGGCCTGGGCTTTGCCACCCTGGATCTGGCCCGGCGTGCGGAATCCGGGCGTGCGGTCGCACCGGACGCCTTCCCCGGCGACAGTGGTTGGCGGGTCCAGATGGCAACCCGGGTGCGCAATCCGGCAACGGAAGTGGTCGAGGGCACCCTGGTCGTGCAATTCGACGCCGGGATACTGGCTGATGTGCTCGGCAGCCCGGGCGGACAGGCCACGCTGGTGCAGACCGTAGCCGGCCAGTCCCGGGATGTGGCCAGCCGGGGGCAGGGAACGGGGCCGGAAGTCACCCGGTCGCTGCCGGTGCCAGACTGGACGCTGCGTTACCGGCTGCAACCGGCGGCGGAATCCACGCCATCCATCTTGCTGATGGGGCTTGTGGTGATCGGTTTTCTGCTGGCGGCCGTGGTTGTCTGGGTCATGCTGTCATCCGCCCAGACCGCCATTCGTAAGGAAACCAACCGGCTGGTGCAATGGGCCAACAAAGCCTTCTCCGGTGACCACACCGCGCCGCCCCGGTTCCGCTGGGAAATGCCGGCTGTGCTGGCTGAGGTTCTGCACCGTCTGGGCAAGGCGGTTGAAAAGCGGGTGGAAGGCACCAGCCGCAAGCCAGTGGAACCCAGATCGGCGCCGGCTGGCGCGTTCGATCTGGACGTGGACGAGCCCCTGTTCCAGGAGCGGGATATCCCTGAAATCGACATGCTCGATGGGGATGAAGACGTGCTTGGCTTTGGGGAAAGCCCGGGCGGGGCTATGCCGGAGGTGAGTGAGGCCCCGGTGCCGGCCACCGAACTGTCGCCGGCCATTTTCCGCGCTTACGACATTCGGGGCATCGTCGGGGAAACTTTGACGCCGGATATTGTCCGGCTGATCGGTCAGGCCATCGGGTCCGAAGCGCTGGACCGTCAGCAGGACGCCATCTGTATCGGTTATGACGGTCGTCACTCCAGCCCGGAGCTGGCGGATGCCCTGGCGCAGGGTATTCTTGCCACTGGCTGTAATGTTTTCCGCATCGGCGCCGTACCGACGCCGGTGCTTTATTTTGCCACTTATCATCTGGGCACCGGCTCCGGCGTCATGGTGACCGGCAGCCATAACCCGGCCAATTATAATGGCCTGAAGATCATGCTGGGCGGCGAAACCCTGGCGGAAGAGGGCATCCAGAAGTTGCTTCAGCGGGCCCGGACCGGTGATTTTCACCAGGGTCAGGGGAGCGCATCCGATCAGGATGTGCGTCGGGATTACCTGGACCGGATTGTCGGGGATATCGCGGTGGCCTCACCGCTTAAAGTGGTGGTCGATGCGGGCAATGGCATCGCCGGAGAGCTGGGCCCCATTCTGTTGGAAGAGCTTGGCTGTGAGGTTATTCCGCTGTATTGCGACGTGGATGGCAGCTTCCCCAATCACCATCCGGACCCGGGCAATCCCGACAACCTGCAGGACCTGATCGACCGGGTTCAGCAGGAGGGCGCGGACGTCGGCATCGCCTTTGATGGCGACGGGGATCGCCTTGGGCTCGTCACTAACGAAGGCCGGATTATCTGGCCCGACCGCTTGCTGATGTTATTTGCCCGGGATGTGGTTTCCCGCAACCCCGGCGCCGATGTACTGTTTGACGTCAAGTGCACCCGCCGCCTCAACAGTGTGATTGCCGAAGCGGGGGGGCGTCCGGTCATGTGGAAAACCGGCCATTCCCTGATGAAGGCGAAGATGAAGGAAACCGGTGCCCTGCTGGCAGGGGAGATGAGCGGCCATGTCTTCTTCGCTGAACGCTGGTACGGCTTTGACGACGGTCTTTATGCCGCTGCCCGGCTATTGGAGATTCTCGGCATCGAGGATCGTCAGGCCAGTGAAATCTTTGCGGAATTCCCGGAAGATATCAGCACGCCGGAACTGAACCTGGACGTCACCGATGAAAGCAAGTTCCGGATTATTGACCGGCTCAGAAACATGGCGGATTTTGGTGAAGCCAATATCACCACCATCGACGGCGTGCGGGTAGATTACCCGGACGGCTGGGGCCTGTGCCGGGCGTCCAACACCACGCCGGTACTGGTGTTGCGGTTTGAAGCTGAGAACGAGGCCGCGCTGGAGCGCATCAAGCAGATTTTCCGTGGCCAGCTCAGCGCGCTGGCGCCGGACGTGGCGATTACCTTCTGACTTTTTACTTTCCATTTTCCTGGCACCGGCCGGCGTGCCAGGCAGAACGACGATAAGGCAAAATCGATGGCACTGGATCGTGATACAGCAATGCATGTGGCAGACGTCCTGAGCAAGGGCCTGCCCTATATCCAGCGGTTTACCGGCAGAACGGTAGTGATCAAGTATGGCGGCAACGCCATGGAGAACGAAGAGCTGAAAAGCAGCTTCGCCCGTGATGTGGTGCTGATGAAGCTGGTGGGTATCAATCCCATCGTGGTCCACGGTGGGGGCCCGCAGATCGGTGACCTGCTGAAACGGCTGAACATCCAGTCCCATTTCATAAACGGTATGCGGGTGACCGACGCACAGACCATGGACGTGGTGGAAATGGTGCTCGGGGGCCAGGTGAACAAGGAAATCGTCTCCCTGATTAACTCTCACGGTGGTATCGCTGTCGGCCTGACCGGCAAGGACGGTAACCTGATCCGCGCCCGGAAGCTGGAAGTGACCGGCGCGCCGGATGAGTTTAACCGTTCGGAAATCATCGACATCGGTCATGTGGGTGAGGTGGCGGAAGTAAACACCACCGTTATTGATATGCTCACCAACAGTAACGTGATTCCGGTGATTGCGCCCATCGGCGTTGGTGCCGACGGGGCCTCCTATAACATTAACGCCGATCTGGTCGCAGGTAAGGTGGCCGAGGCGGTACGGGCCGAGAAGCTGATTCTGCTGACGAACGTCTCGGGCCTGAAGAGCAAGGAAGGCCGGGTACTGACGGGACTGACCGCAGCCCAGGTTAACGATCTGATCGCGGATGGCACGATCCATGGCGGTATGTTACCCAAAATCCGCTGTGCCCTGAGCGCGGTGGAGAATGGCGTGCGGACCGCCCATATTATCGACGGCCGGGTCGCCCACGCCACCCTTCTGGAGATATTCACCGACGAAGGCGTCGGTACCCTGATTTCCCGGAACTGAATGGCCGTACCACCGGCCTGAAGACAGCCAGGATACCGGCCTGGGCCGGCATCAGGGGCGCATACGTATTGCAGCGTAAGCATTACAGGGAGAGGAAGCCTTGAGAAAACTGATGTCGCTGATTGTTATTCTGGCCCTGGTGGGCTGGGGGGGCTACAAGGGGGCGGTCTGGTGGTATGCGGACCAGACCCTGTCGGAACTGCGCCGGTCGCTGTCGGGGGAAGGTATGCTGGAGCGGGGCCGCATTGGTTCAGCCGTCAGCGGTGAGCTGACACTGGAGGATACCCGCTACCAGTCCTTCCGGCTGACCCAGCCGCTGGTCATCCGGCATCTCCATTTCAGGGCCGGCTCGCCGGTTGCGTTGCTGAAAAGCCTGCACTCCGGTCATGACCTGCCTCGCAGCTGGCGGCTGGAAGCAGGCGGATGGCGCCTGCCGCTGGATACCGCCATGCTGCGCAATTGGGTAACCGACGCTGACGACCGCTCGCCCCGACCGCTGTTCATGCCGGTCTGTGCTCCGGATACCCGGCAGCAACTGGGTACCGGTGATCTGATCCGTATGGGCATCAACGATCTGGCCGGTGATGCGCAGTTGCGCCAGAGCTCGGGCGGGGTAAGGCTGGACCTCCACACCCGGGATGCCGGCGGTCTGGAAATATTCTGGGAAGGGGCCCGGTTGCGGCTGGATAACGACGGCGCCAGCTTTATGCCGGCTGCGAAAACCGTACAGGTTACCCTCCGGGACGGTGGTCTGATGCGCCGGGTCGCTGCCTATTGCGCCCGTGAAACCGGGTTGCCACCGGCCGCCTGGGCGGATCTGGTAATGACGTCGTTCCGGGAAGGGCTGCAAAGCCGCGGACTGGAAGCTTCGCCTCAGTTGATGGCCCTGTATCGCCAGTGGCTGACCGAAGGGGGCGAGCTGACGGTCACGACGGCCTCAGGGTCCGGTAAAGCGGGTCTGCCGGTGCTCAATATCGTCAATGAAGAAAGCCTCGCCGGTCCGGCTGGTTCGCAGGTTCAGGTCACCTACAACGGTGCCGGGATACCGGATATCTACCTGAGTCCCATTGACCCGGTTGCGCCGGAAGTGCCGGAAGAAGCGCTGGAGCCGGTGGTGGTCGAGCAGCCAGCGCCGGTAATTGCCGGCTGGCAGGCTATCCACCCGGATCAGGCGGCGGACTGGCTTGGACATAGGGTCCGGGTTACGCTGAGTAACGGGCGCCAGGTTGAAGGCCGTCTGACCCGCGTTGATGAGCGGCAGGTAGAAGTCGCGCGCCCCGTCGAGGGCGGCGAAGTGGCCTATCCCATGGCGCGCCGGGCGGTGGATGAGCTGACCGTATGGCGTCGGGGCCAGCGCGCAGCACCCTAGCCCCGTCATACCTTTGGTCATCTACAGGAGCCGGCCCATGAGCACTCAGATCCAGCCGTCGTCGTTCGATCCCAGCCAGGGTCCCCCGGACGTCCGCACCATGCTTGCCCAACTGGTGGCCATCCCGTCCATCAGCAGTGCATCGGCACAGTGGGACCACAGCAACGAGGCCGTGGTAAACCGGCTGGCGGAATGGCTCGGTGCGCTGGGCTTTCGCATCGAAATCCTGCCGGTGCCCGGCGTACCCGGCAAGTTCAATCTGGTGGCAACCCTGGGATCCGGTCCAGGCGGGCTGGTCCTGTCCGGGCATACCGACACCGTGCCCTACGACGACAAGCGCTGGCAGAGTGACCCGTTCACCCTGACCGAGCGGGACAATCGCCTGTTCGGCCTTGGCACCTGCGATATGAAAGGTTTCTTTGCGCTGGCCATCGAAGCTGCGCGAGAGGCCGCGCAGCAGCCCCTGAAGCAGCCACTGATCCTGCTCGCAACGGCGGACGAAGAAAGCTCCATGAGCGGCGCCCGGGCACTGGCGGAGGCGGGCTACCCGAAAGCCCGCTATGCGGTGATCGGCGAGCCTACCGAGCTGCGGCCCATTCGTATGCACAAGGGCATCATGATGGAGCGGCTGGTGTTTGAGGGGCAGTCCGGCCACTCCTCCGACCCGTCGCTCGGTCGTAATGCGCTGGAAGGCATGAATGAAGCCATGACGGAACTGCTGGCTTTGCGGGCGCGCTGGCAGGAGCAACACCGCAACGAACATTTCCGGGTGCAGTACCCCACCATGAACCTGGGCTGCATCCATGGGGGCGACAATCCCAACCGGATCTGTGCCCGCTGCGAGCTGCACTTTGATCTGCGCCCATTGCCGGGCATGGACATGAATGAACTGCGTGAGGCCATCCTTCATGAACTGCAGCCGGTGGCCCGCCGCCGGAATCTGGCGTTAACCTTTGAGCCTTTGTTTGCCGGTGTACCGCCGTTTGAAACGGCGGCCGAAGCCGAGCTGGTGCAGGTTTGTGAGCGCCTAACCGGGCATCAGGCCGAAGCTGTGGCCTTCGCCACGGAGGCACCCTGGCTGCAGCAGCTCGGTCTGGAAACCCTGGTCATGGGACCAGGCTCCATTGACCAGGCTCACCAGCCGGACGAATATCTCGACCTGGGCCAAATTGCCCCGACCATTACCCTGCTGAAACAACTGATCAGGCACTTCTGCTTATGAGCGTTACCGACTGGCTGCACAGCTTTCGCCATTCGTCACCCTATATCAATGCCCACCGGGGCAGCACCGTGGTGCTGGTGGTGGGCGGCGATGCGCTGGCCAGCGACAACCTGCTGAATATCATCCACGACATCACCCTGCTCAGCAGTCTCGGCATACGGCTGGTAGTCGCCTTTGGTGCCCGGCCCCAGATCCAGCAGAGGCTGGAACTGGCGGGGCAGCAGTCCGACTTTGCAGAAGGTTTGCGGATCACGCCTGAGCATCACCTGCCGTTGATTATGGAGGCGGTAGGAGGCCTGCGCTCCTGGCTGGAGAGCAGGCTGTCCATGGGGTTGGTGAACTCGCCCATGCATGGCGCCAAAATCCGGGTCGCCAGTGGTAATTTTGTGGCGGCTCGCCCGGTGGGTGTGCTGGACGGCGTCGATTATGGTTACACCGGCCGTGTCCGCCGGGTGGATACGGCCGGTATTGAACGGTTGCTGGAACTGGGCCATATCGTACTGGTGCCGCCCCAGGGCTATTCTCCCACCGGCGACATTTTTAACCTGTCGTACGAACATGTGGGCAGTCAGGTGGCATCGGCACTGCAGGCTGACAAGCTGATTCTGTTCACGGAAGGCCAGGGCGTGCAGGACGAAAGCGGTTCATTGGTGCGGGAACTCACCGTCCGGCAAGCCTTGCAGTCGGTCACCGGGAACCTGATCTCAGGCCACGATGGGGATCTGCTGCGGGCCGCCTGCGACGCCTGTACCCGTGGCGTGCGCCGGGCGCATATCATCAGTTACCGCCGCGACGGAGCGATGCTGGAAGAGCTGTTCACCCGGGACGGTTCCGGCACCCTGGTGACGGACGATCATTACGAACAGATTCGTCCGGCCAGGGTGGAAGACATCGGCGGTATTGTGGAGCTGATCCAGCCGCTGGAAGAGCAGGGCGTGCTGGTGCGCCGGTCCCGGGAACTGCTGGAGACGGAAATCGATCAATTCGTGGTGGCGGAAAGAGATGGCATGATCATCGGTTGCGCCGCCCTGTACGCTTTTCCTGAAGAGCAGGCGGGAGAGCTGTCGTGTTTCGCCGTGGACCCGGCCTATCGCCGTGGCGGCCGCGGTGACGAGATCCTGGCCCTCGTTGAGCGAATGGCCCGGGCCCAGGGCCTGCAACGGCTGTTTGTGCTGACGACGCAGACCGAACACTGGTTCCGGGAGCGGGGCTTTGAACCCTGTCCGGTGCAGTCCCTGCCAGGGCCCAAGCAGGCGGCCTATAATATCCACCGGAAGTCCAAGGTCTTTGTGAAACCCATGAGCTGAAAATCCCATGGGAACCAGCCCGTACTCCGCCTGTCAGAGCCTTGACGAACCGTCGTCAAAGTAGTCACATTAACAAACGTATAGTTTTCGTTGCCGGGCGAGCCGGGTTTTGCTCCGGCGCTGCTGCTTTTCCAGCAGGCAAGACTATACTGACCTCAGCCGATACCGCCGGGCTCCCGGTGGACGCTACAGTGCGGGTACCCGGTGTCATCCGTCTTGAGGGAATCGCCCCGTCTGCTCTATCGGCGGCCGGGCTTTATCGATCAGGTAGTAAATGGACCCGAAGGAACGACGCTCAAGCCCACGACGCGCGATTAAGCTGGCTGCCCAGGTTGACCTTGGGGAAGCTGGCATGTGGCCGTGTCAGATCGCAGACTTCTGTGCGGAAGGGCTGTTTGTGCGTTACTCGGGGGACACCTCGTCGAAAATCCGAGACCATCTGCAGAAATACCCAGGCGAAGACCTGAACCTCCACTTCCGCGTTGGCGATGGCCGTGAACGGCATCAGCTTAAAGCCCGGCCAGTGCGCCTGATCGACGGCGCTATGGGCGTGGAGTTTACCCGTTCCAGCCCCAGAGCGGTGGAGGCCATGCTCAGCCAGTGCGGCGCCAGCGGTGAGGATCAGGAGCGGGCCGCACTCAAACCCCCAAGCGAACACGTCCAGTTTATCCTGCGCCAGTGCGCCCGCAGCGTCATCCAGCATATCGAACCGCTGATGAGCGAATGCTTCGGTGCCATGGCCGATAACCTGAGGCAAGCGGCCCTTAAGGCCTCCAGTGACCAGCAGGCCGGTGAATTCATGGATGTGGCTGCCCAGGTGGAAAGCCGGCGACGGTCCCTGTGGCTGATGATATCCCGCTATCTGGAATCGCCCCTGAAGCCCGAGCGAAACAGTCCCGCCGCAGCCGGCCTTTCCCTGGTGGACAAGGGCGAATTCGAAGACTGGCTCGCCATCAAGGTGATGGTGACCAAGGCGGATACGCTCTATCGGGCAGAACTGTTGCAGCTACGCATGCGTCTGGATCGCCTGGGCATCACCAACGCCACCGGGCACCAGAATCCGCTGGGGCCGTCGCTGATCTGCGAAGCCTTCCATGCCGGGCTGGAAAGCCTGCGTACCAGCCGCCCGGTGGAGAAAGTCTGCCTGAAAACCTTTGAGACGCTGGTACTGCAGAAAATCGGTCCGCTCTACGAGGAGCTGAACCAGATTCTGATCCGCCAGGGCATACTGCCGGATCTGGACCTGAGCCGTTATCTGAGCGAACGAAAACCCCGTACTGACGCCCGCCGTCAGGCGCCTCCGACTACACCGACGCCTGCCGTCCGTCCGGCCCGGGTGAACCCTGCTGCGAAACCGACAGCGTCGGTCAGCGGGTCCGGGCCTGGGCTGGCCAGCAGCTCCCGCGGTCCGGGCCACGAGGTGGACAATCGCCTGGCCCGCTCGGCCTTCGATACAGTACGGAAACTGATTGGTACGCTGCGGACCAGTCGGGTAGAAGGCGCCGACCCGGGTCCCTTTGCTGCAGATGCAAGACCGCTCTCTGCCGGTGAACTCCAGAACCGGCTCCAGATACTGCAGCGGATGCCATTGCCGGAAAAAAGCCCGCAACCATTGAAAGAACGGGTTATTGAGCAAGTAACAAATGCCGGCAATCAGGCCCTGGACCAGGAACAGCAGGCGACCCTGGATGTGGTTGACCGGTTCTTTCGCAGTGTGGTGGAGAGTCCGGGCCTCGGTGATCATGCCCGGCGGCAATTGCGTCAGTTGGAAGTGCCGGTACTCAAGGTGGTACTCCGTGATCCCGCCTTCTTCGATGATCAGCAGAACCCGGTGCGGGGCGTTATGAACCGTCTGGCCCGGCTGGGCGCAAGGGGCGGACGGGTTAACCCCACCATACAGCGCCGCGTGGATGATCTGGTGACACGCATCGCCGCCGAATTCGAACAGGACACCCGGGTCTTCGAGGGCGCGGCTGAGGAGCTGGACAAGCTGATCGATCGCCAGAATGTCCTCTACCGGCGTAATGTGGAACGGGTCACGGCCGCCGCCGAGGGCGCACAGAAGGTGGCCGATTCCCGGACTGCCATTAGTCAGGCGCTGGATGAACGCCTTGGTGGTCGTGATGTGCCAAAGGTCATCATAAGCCTGCTCAACGCGGGTTGGCGGGATCTGCTGTCGCTGACCTGGATTCGCCAGGGACCGGACAGCCCGTTATGGCAGGACTACCTCTCCGTTATTGATACCCTGATGGCGTTTGCCGATGACCCGGCCCAGGATATCAACCTGTCGGAGTTGCTGCGCCTGATCCAGGACGGCCTGGGTTCCATCTCCAGCAATCATATGCCCGCCACCCAGATACGGGAGGAGTTGCGGCAGTTTCTGGTCCGTTCCCCGCAAGCCCCGGTTGAGCGCATTGCCATGCCGCCGGTAGAGCCCTTGACGGAGGTCGACGACCAGGCGCCGCGGCATAAGCGTCTGCAATCCTGGGTCGCCCGCGCGCAGAAGCTGAGAATCGGTGATTGGCTGAGGGACCAGTCCAATGCCAGCGAGATACAGCACATCCGGCTGGTATGGGTGGCCCGGGATTTTAACCGGTTTGTGTTTGTGAACCATCAGGGCATGCGGGTGGTCGAGCTGGAACTGGCCGAGCTGGCGGAACGGATGCAACGGGAGCTGATCGTACCGGATAGCCAGTACGGCCGGCCGCTGGTGGACGACAGTATCGATCGGATGGTACGCAAGGTTTACGACCAGATGTCCCGGGCAGCGACTCACGACCGACTCACCGGGCTGCTGGAGCGCCGTGAGTTTGAGCGCATGCTGGAGCAGCAACTGAGCCGGCATGAAGACGAGCACACCCTGGTACGACTGGACCTGCGTCAGTTCCGGCTGCTGAATGATACCGCCGGGTCCGCTGCCGGGGATGAAGCCCTGCGTCGTGTGGCGGGCATCCTCAGGGACAAGGTCACTGATGGTCAGCCGCTGAGCCGGCTAGGCGGGGATCAGTTCGGGTTTCTGCTGCCGTCGGAGGATGCCGGTCCCATGGTCGCGGCCATCATGCACGCGATCGAGACCCTGGAGCTGAACTGGCAGGGGCGTCGTTACCGCCTGACCGCCAGTGCCGGCCTGGCGCCCCAATTGCCGGTTTTTACCACCGCCGCTCGCTGGCTGAGGGCAACGGATGAGGCCTGCAAGCTGGCCAAAATCCGCGGTGGCGGCAAATACGTAATCCATCAGCCGGAGCCGGAATGGTTCGAGCGGCAGGAGCAGGTAGCCGCCCGGGTGGCCAGTCTGGAGAGTCTCAGTGAAGAGCGCGTGCTGCTGCGTTCGCAGAAGATCATCCCGCTGCACAAAAACACCCGGTTGACGACCCAGTACGAAGTGCTGATCAGTATGTATGACGACCAGGGCGGGCTGATCAGTGCCGACGACTTCGTGCGTATGGCCGAACGCTATAACTGCATGCAGTCCGTGGACCGCTGGATGGTCGGGTACATGCTTGACTGGCTTCGGGCACACCGGGGGCGCGAGGGGGGCAGTGCCGGCCGCCGCCAGCCTGGGTATTGCATCAAGTTATCAGGCCATTCCCTCAACGATGAAGGCCTGCTGGAGTTTATCTACAGCAAACTGAGCGAGGCCGATGCGCCGATCGAACGGCTCTGGTTCGAAATCACGGAGGCCGCCGCGATTCGCGATGTGGAATCCGTGGCTGAGTTTATTGTTGAAATGCAGGAGCTGGGCTGCCGTTTCTGCCTGGGCAGCTTCGGAGCGGGGCCGGTTTCCTACCAGTCCATGCGCAGCCTGCCGGTTTCCCTGATCAAGCTCGATGGCGCGTTTGTGGAAAACATCGCCAACAGCGATGCCGATCAGGCCATGGTGCGCTCCATGGTGGAAATGGCCCATTACCTGAACCGGGAAGTGATCGCCACCCGCATTGAAAGCCGGGAAGCCCTGGATACGCTCCGCAAGCTGGGTGTGGATTACGGCCAGGGCTATGTCATCGAGAAGCCAGGATTGCTGGAACAACTGGAAACCACTTGATCCGCCCGGCCATTAACCGGTCAGCCGGCCATTCTGGTAGTCCCGCAGCGTCTGTTCGATTTCCTCCCGGGAATTCATCACAAACGGCCCGTATTGCACAACCGGCTCGCCAATGGGGCAGCCCGCAATCAGCAGTAGGCGGGCGCCCTCGGGGCCGCCTTTGACGGTTATCCTCTCACCATCGGTCAACAGCGTGGCCGCCGACTTCTGCAATGGGGTGCCGTCCACGCTGGCGCTGCCGTGGTACAGGTAGACCAGTGCGTTAAGGTGGCCGGCAATGGGCACTGAGAGTTCACCGTCAGGGTCCAGGTGCAGATCCGCATACAGCGGCTCGGTGGAGCCCCCGGTCACGGCGCCCTGATAGGTACGATCGTCAAGGCGCACCTCGCCGGCAATCAGCCGGATGTGGCCGCCGTTGAGCTTCACCTGCGGAATCTCCTCCGGCTGGATATCCCGATAACCGGCCGGCTTCATTTTCTCCGCTGCCGGCAGGTTCAGCCACAGCTGGAAGCCCCGCATGGCGCCTTCTTCCTGCTGGGGCATTTCGGAATGTACGATGCCCCGGCCGGCAGTCATCCACTGTACGCCGCCGTTTCGCAGGTGGC
Source organism: uncultured Marinobacter sp. (assembly GCA_964530545.1). Taxonomy (GTDB): domain Bacteria; phylum Pseudomonadota; class Gammaproteobacteria; order Pseudomonadales; family Oleiphilaceae; genus Marinobacter. The sequence continues at coordinate 38,999 of CAZHAY010000005.1, read as the reverse complement.
CCCGGTTGCCCAGGTGGTCCTCGTGGAGCATGTGGCCTTCAATCATATAAGTTACGGTTTCGAACCCCCGGTGAGGGTGGGATGGAAAACCAGCAATGTAATCCTGGGGCTGGTCGGAGCCGAACTCATCCAGCATCAGGAACGGATCCATACGGACATGCTGGTTCTGGCCCAGGGTGCGACGTATACGAACCCCGGCGCCATCGGAGGTTTCCAGCGCCGGGATTACACGTTTGATGGTACGTTCAGTCATGATGGCCTCCGCTTCCGTATTAATGATAGAACCATTAAAGGAAATATGAGGCGAGGAAGAAACCGGAAAATTTCGGCCCCGCTGTTCAGTAAAACTGAACAAGTGCCAGGCGAAGGTGTCGCCTGACGTCACGAGGCCGGTAATTTATGGGAGGGATCAGGGCATGTTGCGGGAATAGAAGATTTCCAGCATTTCCCGCCTGAGGCGTTCTTCGATGGAGGCGGCTTCTTCGGTACCCAGTTCATTGGCGTCGACGCCGAACACGTAGTTATTCAGGTTAAAGTCCTTGATCATCATTTTGGTGTGGAACAGGTTTTCCTGATACACGTTCACGTCGATCATCTTGTAGGCGTTCTGGGTATCCTCGGTCAGATAGTTCTGGATCGAGTTGATGTCATGATCAATGTAGTGCTTTGTGCCGTCCACATCCCGGGTGAAGCCCCGTACCCGGTAGTCCACCGTCACCACATCGGAGTCAAAGCTGTGAATCAGGTAGTTAAGTACCTTCAGCGGTGAGATCAGCCCGCAGGTAGACACGTCGATGTCGGCCCGGAACGTACTGATGCCCTCGTGGGGATGGCTTTCCGGGTAGGTGTGGACGGTCACATGGCTCTTGTCCAGGTGCGCCACAATGGTGTCCGGCAATGGGCCAGGGGATTCTTCGTTGTCGGGCTCAGTGCCGGTGAGCTCGTGCTCAGCGATCAGCATGGTCACTGAGGCGCCGTGGGGCTCGTAGTCCTGGCGGGCAATGTTGAGAATGTTGGCGCCGATGATCTTGACCACATCGGTGAGAATCTGGGTCAGACGCTCAGCGTTGTACATTTCGTCAATGTAATCGATATAGGCTTCCCGTTGCGCTTCGGTCTGTGCGAAGCACATATCATAAATATTGAAGCTCAGGGATTTGGTCAGGTTGTTGAAACCATGCAACTGGAGTTTGGGTTCCATGTTCAGCCCCTCCGGAATAATGGAGATATTGAAATACAGGCCAGGCTATCGCTCTCGTTCACGAGCATAGCTGACCTGCGGAGGCCGCCACCGATGACTGACCGTTTTATGTGCACAGACCGGCGGAGAAGGGTGCGTATTATGCACACCGATGGTGCGGTTGAATACCCTTTCAAGCCAGACGCCGGGACGGTGGTCTGATGGGCTCAGTGAACGACATCACGAAGAGGACGCAAGCACGCAATGTTCCACCGCGGCCCAGGGCTCAGGCGGAGTGGATTTCGTAGCTGTGCGTAATTTCCACATCGGCCTTTTCCAGCATGATAGAGGCGGAGCAGTATTTCTCTGCCGACAGGCTGACGGCGCGTTTGACCATGCTCTCTTTCAGGTTATGACCAGTGACCACAAAATGCAGATGAATTTTCGTAAACACGGCCGGAACCGCGTCGGCGCGCTCAGCTTCCAGCTCCGCGTGGCAGGCAGTTACGTCCTGCCGGCTCTTCTGCAGAATGCTCATGACATCAAACGATGAGCAGCCACCCAGGCCCATTAACAGGAGCTCCATGGGGCGGGGCCCGAGGTTCTCACCGCCGTGATCCGGAGGTCCGTCCAGCTGTATCGAATGCCCAGACCCGCTGGTGGCACGAAAGGATGCGTTACCCGTCCAGTCGATGGCTGCTTTCATGGAAAAGGCTCCTTGCTCTTAAATAGGGTTCAGAATGCTAGCATAATGCCGTTAAAACCTGTGAAATGGTTCGCTATTGAGAAGTGCGTTGTGGACGATTCCGGGGCGTCGGCTTAACATCATGAGTCGTTGTTGTATTTCGTCTACAAAAGCGACATACCGAACCGGAGTTGGGCGGAGTACCTCAACGAAGGATCCCCCGTAAACAATAAAACGGCCGCAGGACCGCGGCTTCATAAACGACAGAACGCCCAGGGATGGCGACTTTGAGGAGGCACGACATTTACCATGGCTACTATCGTCCGGCCTGTTGAGCAGAAAACCAAGCACCTGGACTATTTCCTGTCCCAGTGCCATCGCCGTCGCTACCCGGCCAAGAGCACCATTATCTACGCTGGTGACAAAAGCGACTCCCTCTTTTTTATCGTTAAAGGCTCCGTTACCGTTATCATCGAGGATGAAGACGGTCGCGAGATGATCATGGCCTATCTGAACTCCGGCGACTTCTTCGGAGAAATGGGCCTGTTTGACAACATGGATTCCCGCTCTGCCTGGGTCAAGGCAAAGACGGAATGTGAAGTCGCAGAAATCAGCTACACAAAGTTCCGCGAAATCGCCCAGCAGGATCCGCGAGTGCTGTATTTCATTGGCGAACAGATGGCCACCCGTCTGCGTCAGACGACCCGGAAAGTGGGTGATCTGGCCTTCCTGGACGTTACTGGCCGTGTTGCCCGCACCCTGCTTGACCTGTGTAAGGAGCCGGATGCCATGACGCACCCGGATGGCATGCAGATCAAGATTACCCGGCAGGAGATCGGTCGCATTGTGGGCTGTTCCCGTGAAATGGTCGGGCGCGTGCTGAAGACCCTGGAAGAGCAGGGGCTGGTGCAGGTGAAAGGCAAGACCATGGTGGTCTACGGCACCCGCTGACGGCTTACTATGACTCCGTCGGGCTGGCACCGGCCTGACGGAAAGCGAACAGGCCAGCGGAAATATTAAACGAGGATGTTATGAGTCGCAGCCGCCTGGCCGTTCTGGCGGCACTGCTGGGAGCAGTGCTGCTGTCGGGATGCTCCCGATCCGATCTGTTCAGCTGGCTTATTGACCGTCAGCGGGGAAAAGCCGGGCTTGATCTGGCGGAAGCTGTCATCAATGGCCGTTCAGTGGTCTATCTCACCAACGGTAATGTCACGGCAACCCGGGCGCTGGTGATGGTCCACGGCTTTGCCGTCAACAAAGACACCTGGGTCCGTATGGCGGCCCACCTTCCAGACGATCTTTACCTGATCATTCCCGACCTTCCCGGACATGGGGACAGCAGTATTGCGGATGCCGGTGCCTATACGGTGGAGTCCCAGGCTGCCACGCTCGCGGGCCTGATGGATGAGCTGGGCATCGGGCAGGCCGATATTGCCGGCAATTCCATGGGCGGGGCCATCAGTGCCTATTTTGCCAGCCGTTATCCGGATCGGGTCCGCACCCTGGCCCTGTTTGACCCGGCCGGTTCTTCCCGCTATCCCTCAGAGCTGGACACCGCGTTAGCTGCCGGGACGAACCCGCTGGTGGTGCGGGAGCGCGGCGACTTCGATACCCTGATGGATTTCGTGATGGAGCAAAGGCCCTTTATGCCCTGGCCTGTGATCCGGGTGATGGAAGAGCGGGCCATAGCCCGGCAGTCGGTCAATGATGAAATCTTTGCGGCGCTGTTACGGTCGGGTGAGCAGCTGGAGATGTCGGAAATTCTACCGGCGATAGCGGCGCCCACCCTGATCGTGTGGGGTCAGGAGGACCGTGTGCTGGCGCCGGAGAATGCCGAAGTGTTCGCTCAGGGCATCCGTAACAGCACGGTCGCGCTGCTCGATAACGTCGGTCACGTGCCTATGATGGAAGTGCCGAAGCAGTCGGCCCGCGTATGGCAGGATTTCCTGCAGCAGCATCCCTGATCCGCTGGGTGACCACGTCCTTTCCTCAGACTGACCGTTTGCCCCGGTGATTGCGATAGCAGGCCACCACCGGTTGCAGCAGATGGCCGGAGGTCTGATGCCACGCTTTCAGGCCGGGCGGCAGCCGTTCGGGTTTCGGCTTGGGAACAGGGTACTGCTCAGGCAGGAACAGCGGAGCAAACAGCGCGCCGGCCGTGATATCCGCGCGGCTGAACCCGTCACCGGCCAGGTATCGCCCGCTTTCGTAGATCCCGTTGATCTCGGTCAGCAGCGCTTCCACCTTTGTCTGGGACTGGGCGGCCGTTTTGTCATTAATGTTCATCCTCTTGCGCATGATCTCGTCCACCCGGCTGAAGCCCAGGCGCAAGACGTACTGGTTCCAGAACGGCAACTGCGCGGCCATCAAAGGTGCCATCACTTTCGGGCGCTGGAGCAGATGATGTTAGACAAAGGTGATAACCGCCGGCCCCGCTTCAGCATCCAGACGCCGTTCCCATTCCAATGCGGCTTCCCGCTGACTGGGCTCATCCGGGAGCAGGGGTGTGTCCGGGAACCGGCTGTCCAGGTAATCCAGAATCTTTCCCGAGCCCTGGATCACTTCCTGATCGTCCACCAGAACCGGCACGCTGGTTGGCTTCTGGCCCGTCAGTCCCCGAATGGTTTTGACGTGCATGCCCGGCAGCAGATACACCGGCGTGTAGCGGATGCCCTTGTAATCCAGGGCCCACCGGACCTTTTCGGAGTAGTGGGAAATCGCGAACTGATAGAGTGTCAGGGCCATAGTTATCCTTGAAACTGCCGTGATGATTGGGCCGCGGTTATGGAGCCGGACCGGAGCCTGAAAACGGACTGATAATACCGGTTTCAGTGACCGGTGCACCATCAATCCGTTTGCCGCCTGCCCTTGCATTGGGTATGGTTCTGCTTTCTTTATGACCTCTTTTTCACCCCATCCGGAACAGCGCGAAGACCATGAGCAAGACACGAGTACTGACGGGTATCACCACCACGGGCATCCCCCATCTGGGCAACTATGCAGGAGCGATTCGCCCGGCCATTCGTGCCAGCGAGTCGGGCGAAACCGAATCCTATCTGTTTCTTGCGGACTACCACGCGCTGATCAAGTGCCAGGAGCCCGCCCGGGTGCAGGAATCCGTTCGTGCCATTGCCGCCACCTGGCTGGCCTGCGGCCTGGACCCGGAGAAGGTCACCTTCTACCGTCAGACCGATGTGCCGGAAATCACCGAACTCACCTGGGTACTCACCACCGTCACAGCCAAGGGCCTGATGAACCGTGCCCATGCCTATAAGGCAGCGGTACAGGAAAACGAGGCGACCGAAGGCAACGATCCGGACCGGGGCATCACCATGGGGCTGTTCTGTTACCCGATCCTGATGGCGGCAGATATCCTGATGTTCAACGGCGAGAAAATCCCCGTCGGCCGCGACCAGACCCAGCATATCGAAATGGCCAGGGACATTGCCCAGCGCTTCAATTACCTGTTCGGCGACACCTTCACGCTGCCGGAAGCCGCCATTGAAGACACCGCCATGGTGCTGCCGGGGCTGGACGGTCGCAAGATGTCGAAGAGTTACAACAACACCATTCCGCTGTTCGATGGTGAGAAAAAACTACGCAAGGCCATCAACAGGATCAAGACCAACCTGCTGGAGCCCGGCGAACCGAAGGACCCGGATACCAGCTCAGTGTTTTCCATCTATTCTGCTTTTGCCAGCCCGGAGCAGGCCGCAGCCATGCGCCAGGCGTTTGCAGAAGGTATTGCCTGGGGCGAGGCCAAGAAACAGCTGTTTGAACTGATCAATGACGAGCTGGCGCCCATGCGGGAAGAGTACAACACGCTGATGGATGATCCGGCGCAACTGGACCGCATTCTGCAGCAGGGCGCCGAGAAGGCCCGCGCATACGCTTCGCCGCTGATGGCAGACGTGCGCCGCAAGGTGGGTATCGGGCCGATTGCCGGTTAGGCCGCCTCACGCTCTGCCTTGACCGCTTTCCCGGAACAGGCCAACCTGTCCCAGTTGCACCTGGCGCGTCCGGACCGGAGGCAGGCCGGACCCGCTGTCAGGAATCTGAACGGCACGAGGAGTTCCAGACGATGAAGATATTTGAAACCAGAACAGCCCCCAACCCCCGCCGTGTACGCATGTTTCTGGCAGAGAAGGACTTGCTGGACAAGGTGGAGTTCGTGGAAGTGGATCTGTCGAAGGGCGGCAACCTGACGCCGGAATTCCAGGCCATGAACCCCATGAAGAAAGTGCCGGTAATGCAGCTTGAGGATGGCAGCTGTATCGCCGAAACCATGGCGATCTGCCTTTACTTTGAGCAGATGTTTCCTGACACGACGCCACTGATGGGCACGACTCCCCTGGAAAAGGCTCAGCTCGATCAGTGGCAGCGCTGGCTGGACTATTACTTCTTCATGCCCACTGGCATGTGTTTCCAGCACAGTACCGGTTATTTCAAGGACCGCATGACGCCGATTCCTGAGTGGGGCGAGGAAGCGGGCCGGCAAACGGTTGAATTTTTCAACTTCCTCGACCGGCATCTGGAAGGGCGCAAGTTCATTTACGGCGACACCATTACCGCCGCCGACATTACCGCCCTGTGTGTGCTGGACTTCGCCCGTGTGGTGAAGATCCGTATCCAGCCGGAGCAGAAAAACCTGCAGGCCTGGTATGACCATATGTCAGCCCGGCCATCGGCAAAGGCGTGACGCCATGATCGAACAATCCCGCCTGAGCTGCGCCCTGGACGCTATCGATGAAGCCAACCGCCAGGATCCCAATATGGAGGTGGTTGGTGATCAGACCCTGCCCCGGGAGTACGCCTACAGCCTGCACATGACCCGGTGGCTACATGCCCTGGACGCGCAGCCGACGGGGCGTATGGAGATCGCCTGCCGGGCCCAGCACATCGAGCGCTGGACCCGCCCCCGGGCGAACTTCCCGATGGGCCGCAAGGGCTACTATCAGTGGCGGCAGGACTGCGGCCGTTTCCACGGCGAGCGAGCGGCTGAGATCATGGCCGCCTGCGGCTATCCACAGGACGATTGCGAGCGGGTAAGCACCATTCTTACCAAGCGGGAGCTTCGCCACGATCCGGACACCCAGTTACTGGAAGACGTTGCCTGCCTGGTGTTCCTGGAGCGTTATTTCGCGGAGTTCTATGACGATAACCCGGACTATGACCGGGAAAAGTGGCTGCGTATCGTACGCCGGACCTGGGCCAAGATGACCCCCCGTGCGCATCAGGCAGCGTTGCCACTGGCCAGCTCCTTGCCGGCGCATCTCCAGGCTCTGCTGGACGAAGCCCTGTCTGACGGCAGTACCACCCAAAGCTGACTCACTGGAGAGCCCCGTGCCGGCATCAAGGCCATCGTGTTTGACCGATAGCCTTGCCCGGCGGACTCAGCCAAACAGTTCCTGCAGTTTCTCACCCGGCTCCGGTGCCCGCATAAAGGATTCACCCACCAGAAAGCCGTAGATATCCCGTTCGGTCATGGCGACCACATCGTCCCGGGTCAGAATGCCGCTCTCCGTCACGGTAACCCGGCTGTCGGGTACTCGCTGGTGCAGACTGAAGGTGGTTTCCAGGGAGACGTCAAAGGTGTGCAGGTTGCGGTTGTTGATGCCTACCAATGGCGTGGCCAGCGTGAGGGCATCATCCATCTCTTCGCCATCGTGGACCTCAACCAGCACATCCAGGCCAATTTCATGGGCGATGCCTTCAAGCTCCTGCATCTGGTCCCGGGTCAGGCAGGCGGCGATCAGCAGAATGCAGTCGGCACCAATCGTCCGGCTTTCATAGACCTGGTAGGGTGCCACCATGAAATCCTTGCGGATGACAGGCAGGCTGCAAGCTGCCCGGGCTTCTCTCAGGTAATCCTCATGGCCCTGGAAGAAGTCACGGTCGGTGAGGATGGACAGGCATGCCGCACCGCCTTTTTCGTAACTCTCCGCAATGGCCGCGGGCAGGAACGGGTCCCGCAGTATGCCCTTGCTGGGTGAGGCCTTCTTGATTTCCGCGATCACCGCGGGCTGGCGCTGATTGATCCGATCGGCGATGGCCCGGGCGAAACCCCGGGTTTCCGGTTGGTCACCCGCCATGGCCCGCAGGTCTTCCAGGGAGGTCTTGCGCTTGCGCTCTTCGAGTTCTTCCCACTTGCGATCCACGATGTTGCGGAGGATGGTAGGGGTCCGGTCGTTGTGTCGGTCAGTCATGGTATGGGTACTCAATCAAAACAGTGGGTGAAGTCGGCCAGCTCAGACATCTTGCCGGCGGCGAGCCCGCTGCCCATGGCGTCGAGGGCCATCTCAACGCCTGTTTGCGGCGTCGTGGCGAGGCCAGCCACATAGATAGCTGCGCCGGCGTTGAGGGCGATCATGTCGCGGGCCTTCTCTGCCATTTCATCATGGCTCCGGCCGAAGGCGGCACGGATCAGCTTCAGGGAGTCTTCGGCGGTATCCACTGTCAGGCCCACCAGCGACTGGCTCTTGATGCCCAGGTCTTCCGGGTTGATATCGTACTCAAGGATAGTGCCATCCTTGAGTTCGGCCACACGGGTCGAGGTGGCAAGGCTGATCTCGTCGAGGCCATCTTTTGAGCATACGACCATAATATGTTCGCTGCCCAGCTTGTGCAGGACTTCCGCCATGGGGCGGCAGAGGGCCGGCGTAAACACGCCCACCAACTGGCGCTTTACCCCGGCCGGATTGGTCATGGGCCCCAGGATGTTAAAGATGGTCCGGCACCCCAGCTCCTTACGGGGGCCGATGGCGTGCTTCATGGCGCCGTGGTGGCCAGGGGCGAACATAAAGCCGACGCCGATCTGCTCCACGCAGCGGGCCACCTGCTCGGGGGAAATATCAAGATTGATGCCGGCCTGTTCAATCAGGTCGGCGCTGCCGCTTCTGGACGAAACGGCCCGGTTGCCGTGCTTGGCTACGTAGCCTCCCGCGGCTGCCACCACGAAGGCAGAGGCGGAGGAGACGTTGAACAGATTGGCGCCGTCACCGCCGGTACCAACGATGTCCACCAGGGGCTCCGCATTGATGTGTACCTGTGTGGCCAGTTCCCGCATGACCTCTGTGGCGCCGGTAATTTCATCAATGGTTTCGCTTTTGATGCGAAGACCCATGAGGAGTGCGCCAATCTGGGCGTCTGTGGCCTCACCATTCATGACAATGCGCATAACCGCTTTCATTTCTTCCCGGCTCAAGTCCAGGTTGGATGCGATTCGGTTCAGTGCTTGTTTCATGTCCATGATGTGTCAGGCCTCTCTTGTGTCTGTTCGGGTGCTTGAGCTGGCAATCCGGTTGTCACCAGAGGCGCCAACGGCCGGAGCTCTACGTCTCAGCGCTGCAGGAAATTCCGTAACAGCTCATGCCCATCCTCCGTCATGATCGACTCGGGATGGAACTGCACCCCCTCAATGGGCAGGGTTTTGTGACGGATCCCCATGATCTCTTCCATGGAGTCGTCTTCGTTGCAGGTCCATGCGGTGACTTCCAGGCAGTCCGGCAGGGACTCCTGCTGGATCACCAGACTATGATACCGGGTGGCTTGCAACGGGTTGCTCAAACCCTGAAAAATACCCGCATTCCGGTGGAATACAGGGGATACCTTGCCGTGCATGACCCGACCGGCGCGGACGATCCTGCCGCCATAGACCTGGCCGATGGCCTGGTGGCCCAGACAGATGCCGAGGATCGGCAGCCGTCCGGCAAAGTGGCTGATGGCCGCCATCGACACCCCCGCCTCGTTAGGCGTACAGGGTCCGGGTGAAATCACCAGCCGCTCCGGCTTCAGCGCCTCAATCTGCTCCACCGTGATCTCGTCGTTGCGATAGACCTGAACCCGGGCTCCCAACTCTGCCAGATACTGCACCACGTTGTAGGTGAAGGAGTCGTAGTTATCGATCATCAGGATGTTTTTCAAAGGCGGTCCTCAAACTGGGATTCTGGCTGGCAACCAGCAGCATTATAACGAAATGACCGGGCCTGCGGCTCAGGACACCGTGGTCACCGGCAGAATATGTTTGATAATGTCGGCCAGCGTCACGACGCCCACCATACGACGGTCCCGCTTGATCACCGCAAGCTGCACACTTTGCTGGCGCATATGGCCGAGCGCTTCATATACCGGAATGCCGGCGTCCAGTACCAGGGCACGGCGGGCAAGCCCACGGGCCGGCCGGCGGTCGGGCTCAAGCAGGGTGTCCCGGACGTGGACCACGAATGGGTTTAGCCCGGTCTCGTCAAGCAGCAGGATACGCAGATGTCCGGAGTCAATGGCGGCCTTCTGGATGTCAGCGACGGTGGCCCCAGATGGAACGTAGGCCGGTTTTTCACCGTCCGCGATCAGAGTATCCACGGGGAGTTCGCCCAGGTTGATCAGACTCGAGAGCTGGCGCTGAAGCTGTGGCTTGAGCGTGCCGACACGGCCGGAGTGCTCAACCAGCTGACGGATGGTTTCAATGTCTCTTCCGCCCACGGCTGCGCTTTCAACCGGTTCTACGCCTGAGATCCTGACCAGCCGGTTCGCCAACCGGTTTACCCAGGCAAGGAGCGGTCGCAAAGGCCAGACGTAGCCTCTGGAAGCCAGCCCGATGGCAAGCGCCGACTTTTCCGGATGGGCAATGGCCCAGGATTTCGGCGCCATCTCACCCACCACCAGGTGCAGAAACGTGACAACAAACAGTGCCAGGCCGAATGATGCCGTATCAGCCGCCCATCCGGGAAGACCGAAACCGAGCAATACCGGCCCCAGCCAGCTGTCGATGGCTGGCTTGGTGACTGCGCCCAGCGCGAAGGTGCAGAAAGTAATGCCCAGTTGGGCACCGGCCAGCATCAGGGTCAGGTCATTCATGCCCCGCAACGCTGCCCGGGCAGAGCGGCTGGTGGCCGCCATTTCCTCAAGGCGGTATCGACGTGCACCGAGCAATGCAAACTCAATAATGACAAAGAAAGCGCTGAGCACGATAAGGATCAGCGTCGTCAGGATTATCGTAAGGGAGTCCGTCATATCATTCCGGCTCCGACGCTGCGGTTTCGATCAGCCGTACCCGGACTTCGGCAGGCACGTGCCGGTCGATGCGGAGCACTTCGGCCACCAGCTGATGACGGACCGGCGCCTCTTCAACGAGGTCAGCGGGGTCAACAGGCAAGTCAACGTGAATGGTGGCGCCCTCCTCGGGCAGGGCGCCCAGGGTGGCAATCAGTATCCCGGCCATGGTTTCGATGTCCCCGTGGGGCATGGCGTGCCCGATGGCCCGCTCAACCTCGTCAAGGTGAGTGTCTCCGGCGATCAGCCAGGTGTTGGGGCCTTCGGCAAGCACGGCATCACTGGCATCGGTATCATGTTCATCGGTAATTTCCCCCACAATCTCCATGGCGAGGTCTTCGATGGTCAGTACGCCGGCAAAGCCGCCATACTCATCAATCACGCACGCCAGCTGACTGGTTGTTTCAACCAGCCGGGTCAGGGCGTCAGGCAGAGGCATCAGGGTCGGCAGGACAATTGCCGGGCGCAGCACGGATGCGACGGTTTCCTTGCCACGGCCGGCAGCCAGCTGCTCCAGCACATCTGGAAGGTGCACCACCCCGACGGGGGTGTCATCGTCGTCCACCACCGGATAGCGGGTATGCGCCTGGGCCATGAGCTGGCTCAGCTCCTCCAGTGTCGTGTCAGGTTCCACCCAGTCCACCTGGGACCGGGGTACCATCGCATGCTCCACGTCGCGCCCCGGAAAGTCGAGAATGCGATCCATCATCAGGGACAGCTCGAGGGGCAGGTCGCCGCTGTCCCGGGAGTCGGCAATGATGCGGGGAAGGTCTTCTTCCGACGCGCTGACGTCCAGGTCAAGGACGGGCTTTATGCGGCAAAGCCTGAGCAGCAGGTTGGCGGACTTGTCGAAGAAGCTGATGATCCAGCCGAACAATGCCATATAAATGAGCGTTGAGCGGGCAAGCCACCGGGACAGGGGTTCCGCGCTGGCGATGGCAAGGTTCTTGGGGTAAAGCTCGCCCAGAATCATCTGCACCACGGTCGCCACAATCAGTGCCAGCACGGTGCCCGTGGCAACACCGACATGGATGGGAACGCCTGTGCCGGCCAGCAGAATGCCCAGAGATTTCCCGACAAGCGGCTCTGCAATATAACCCACCAGCAGGCCGGTCACCGTGATGCCAAGCTGCGCCCCCGACAGCATGAAGCTTGTGCGTTTGGTGACGGCCAGAGCCCGCTGTGCTGACGCGTCGCCAGTAGCCGCCAGTGCGGCCAGTCTGGTCCGGTCGACAGCCATGAAAGAGAACTCCTGGGCAACGAAATAGCCATTGATCGCAATGATGACCAGGATAACCAGTACGCCAAACAGTAAGGTAAGAACAGTATCGATCATCGGATTGCCCATCGGTCAGTGCAGGAAGGATGAAGGATAGCTGTTAACGCAGGGTCAGGGTCCACGAGTGGTTCCATGTTGAGGGACAATTGAAGGGGATCATACTGGCTGGGAAATGAGCGAGTCCAGCCCTTCCCGGCTTCCGATCAATGCTCGGGGTCAGGCTGGGAAGTTTCAAGGTCGTGCAGCCACTCACGCCAGATAGCGACCAGCATGGCCATCACTACGGGTCCGATGAACAGACCGACGATGCCCATGGTGGTGACGCCACCAATCAGCCCGAAGAAGGTCGGCAGGAAAGGCAGCCGGATGGGGCCGCCCACCAGTTTGGGACGAATGGTCTTGTCGACGATGAAGAGCTCGATAGATCCCCAGAGGAACAACCCGACGGCCTCAATGACATTGCCGGTAGCGCCGAGGTAGATAGAAACCAGGGTAAACGCCAGCGGGGCTCCGCCAGGGATAAGGGCCATGACAGCGGTCACCAGGCCCAGCGCGACCGGTGATGGCACCCCGGTAATCCAGTAGGCGATGCCAAGGACAACGCCCTCGCCGATGGCCACCAGCCCCATTCCGGTGACGGTGGAGCTGACGGTAGCAGGCACCATTCGGGAGAAACGGTCCCAGCGGTCCGCCAGTACGATTTCACCAACCCGATCCAGTTGTGCGGCGATGCGGGTGCCATCCTTATAGACGAAAAACAGCGTAATCATCATAAAGACGATGGCGAGGAAAATATGGAAGGCGCTGCTGCTCAGGGCCAGCAGCCAGCGGTAGATATTGCCCAGCTGTTCACCGCTGAGTAACAGTATCAGCTCGCTCAGCGCCTGCGGCTCGGCCACATGCCGCTGCCAGTAGGGTTCCAGGGAATCACCGATAAGGGGCATGTCACGCAGCCAATCGGGCATGGCAGCCCCGTACCGGTTGGCTTCAAGAAGCCATTCCACCCACTGCTTGATTTCGCCAAAGGCATACCCGAGGGCCATGGACAATGGCACGATGAGTACCAGCAATACCACGAGAACGGCGATGCTGGCTGACAGCGTGTCGTAGTAACCGCAGAGGCGCCTCAGGCGCCGGTATAACGGCCAGCTTGCAAAGCCGATAATCAGGGCGCCGAGAACGGGTATCAGAAACGCATGGAAAAAATAGACCGCGACCAGCAGCAGAATGATCAGCAGCCATCGGGAAATACTGTTGTTTGGCCAGGCGCCCAAAAGACTTCCCCTGTTACGTCAGTGGTTGTAATCGTTGTAGGTCATGGCAACCGCCCGGAAAATCGCCCGGCCCTTGTTCATCGTCTCCTTCCACTCCAGCCGGGGTACGGAATCCGCTACGATGCCCGCGCCGGCCTGGATGTGCAGAACCTGATCCTTGATCACTGCGGTGCGAATCGCGATCGCCGTGTCCATATTACCGTTGAAAGAAAGATACCCTACCGCGCCACCGTACACACCCCGTTTGACCGGTTCCAGCTCATCGATGATTTCCATGGCCCGGATCTTGGGAGCACCGCTCAGGGTTCCGGCTGGCAGGGTGGCCCGCAGTACGTCCAGGCAGGTGGTCCCTTTTTTCAGGCGACCGGTGACGTTGGAGACAATATGCATGACGTGGGAGTAACGCTCAACAATCATCCTGTCGGTGAGTCTGACGGTGCCGGTTTCCGATACGCGGCCGGCATCATTGCGGCCAAGGTCGATCAGCATAAGATGCTCAGCGATCTCTTTCGGGTCCTCCAGCAGTTCCTTCTCCAGCGCCTTGTCTTCTTCCTCGGTTGCACCCCGTTTGCGAGTGCCGGCGATGGGGCGGACCGTAACCTCATCGTCTTCCACCCGGGCCAGGATCTCCGGTGATGAACCTACAATATGGAAGTCATCCAGATCGATAAAGTACATATAGGGGGATGGATTCAGGATCCGTAAAGACCGGTAAAGGTTCAGCGGCGGCGCTTCAAACGGAATCGCCATGCGCTGGGAGATCACCGTCTGCATGACATCGCCGCTCAGCACATAACCCTTGATGCGGTCTACGGCTTCCTCAAAACGGTCCTGGGTGAAGCCGGAGATAAAGTCGCTCTCATCCACCGGTTTGTTGCGAAGGTGTTCGGACGTGACGGGCGCCTCGGCGCTCTGCTGGTGCAGGCGGTGTTCCAGCTCGTCAAGGCGCCGGATGGCCTGGTTATAGGCATCCTCGTCAGCGGGGTCGGCCAGTACAATCAGATGAAGTTTGCCCCGGAGGTTGTCGAATACGACGACTTCTTCCGAGACCATCAGCAGAATATCGGGGGTGCCGATTCTGTCTTCAGGGCAGGATTGGCGCAGTCGCTTCTCGATGAAGCGAACGGTGTCATAACCGAAATAACCCACGAGGCCGCCATTGAACCGGGGCAGGTCGTCAAGGTCCGGCGCCCGGAAGCGGGCCTGATACTCTTCCACGAAGGTCAGCGGATCTTCACGCTCGGCTTCTTCGATGATCTGGCCATCCCGCAGAACGGTAATCTTCTCGCCGGTAACCTTAAGCATTTCCCGGCAGGGCAGGCCGATAATGGAGTAACGGCCCCACTTCTCGCCCCCCTGGACAGATTCAAACAAGTAGGAATAGGGACCGCTGGCCAGTTTGAGGTAAATACTCAGGGGCGTGTCGAGGTCCGCAAGAACTTCGCGGTAGACGGGTATACGGTTAAAGCCGGCCTCGGCCAGCCGGTCAAATTGCTCGGGTGTCATGGTAACGTCCTGAAATCTGATCTGCGATTGCCGTGGTCTGGATCACCAGACGGCAGCGTTTTACTGTGGCGCAGGGGTGCGCGCCGCTGGACCGGTCAGCCGGTACGCCATCGCCACCATCGTGTTGCGCGGGTAATCAGAACGCCGCGCGATGCAGTCAGATTCAGTCCCTGCACGGCAGGAATCTCCCGAAAGAAGAGGTTGAGTTTCAATCAAACCGCTTAGAGGTTACAAAAGCTCAGCCAGCGAATCAACTACTACCTCTGCGCCGAGCTCATCCACCGGCGGGCCATAGTTGTAACCGTAGCGTACCAGCACCGCCGGCAGGCCGGCATTACGGGCCGCTTCAGCATCTGCGCGGGAGTCACCGATCATCACCGTGGTGCCCGGCGTTCCGCCCAGGGTTCGCATGGCCAGCAGCAGGGGTTCGGCATCGGGTTTTTTTACCGGCAGGGTGTCGCCGCCGATAACCATCTCGAACCAGTGCTCCAGTCCCATCTGCTCCAGCAGCGGCGCGACAAAGCGCTCCGGCTTGTTGGTGACGACCGCCATTTTGCAGTTGGTCTCGCGAAGCCGGTGCAGGCAGGCTTCCACGCCCTGGAATACGATGGTGCGCTGGCCATTGGCCGCTTCATAGAACTGATAGAAGCGGTCGCAGGATTCCCGGAACAGGGCTTCATCCAGGGGCGGCGCGTTCTCCCAATCAACCCGGCCAGTTAGTGCGCGGCGTACCAGGATCTGGGCGCCGTTGCCCACCCACTGACGCACCTGGGCTTCGCCAACCGAGGTGCGATCGAGGCTGCTAAGCATCTGATCAACCGCCGTGGCCAGGTCCGGTGCGCTGTCAACCAGGGTGCCGTCCAGGTCAAACAGGGCCACGGCTGGCCAGAGTGAGGTGAAGCGTCTGATGGGTTCCACGATGGTTATTCCGCCCTGGCAATTTCGGCGCGCATGGCGTCGATGGTGGCCTTGTAATCGTCGGTATTGAAGATGGCAGAGCCGGCGACAAAGGTGTCGGCACCGGCTGCGGCGATTTCGCGGATATTATCGGTCTTGACGCCGCCGTCGATTTCCAGACGGATCTCATGGCCACTGGCATCGATGCGCCGGCGGGCTTCCCGTAGCTTATCGAGGGTGCCCGGAATGAACTTCTGGCCGCCAAAGCCGGGGTTGACGGACATCAGCAGGATCATGTCGAGCCTGTCCATGACGTGGTCAAGATAGTGCATCGGTGTCGCCGGGTTAAACACCAGGCCAGCCTTGCAGCCACCGTCGCGGATCAGTTGCAGGGAACGGTCAATATGACTGCTGGCTTCCGGGTGGAAGGTGATATAGCTCGCGCCGGCGTCAATAAACATGCGGATCAGGTCGTCCACCGGCGTTACCATCAGGTGCACATCGATGGGTGCCGTTACACCATGCTTGCGCAGCGCTTCGCACACCATGGGCCCAATGGTCAGGTTGGGAACATAATGGTTGTCCATCACGTCAAAGTGCACGATGTCAGCACCGGCGGCGAGAACGTTATCGACCTCTTCCCCAAGGCGGGCGAAGTCAGCAGACAGGATGGATGGGGCGATCAGTGCAGGCTGTTTCATGAGAGTCTCGTCAAACGGCTGAATCCAGGCATGGCTGCAAGAGGCGTCCGGCCTCCTGTGGTAAAATTTCCCGTGCCTTGTAAAAGGTAATAGGTCCGGTCATGACGCCACGGGACGACGGGAACCGGAGGCGAATGCCGGGCACGGGAGTCCGGTTGAAACGGGCCGTATTCTAACAGCTCTGAACGGGGAATGTCCGTGGCGATTGCGGAAATGCGTTATCTCGGAACAGCAGGCAGACTGGCGGTCCTGGGCTTACTGGCCCTGCTTGCCATATCAGGTCTGGCCAGGGCTCAGGATCAGGCGGCGGACGACGCCCCCAAGGTTGCAGAGGATGCAGCTGTGGGTGTCTCCGACCCGGTGGAACGCTTTTTCATCCGCTCGACCGGGGACGCTGGCATGCTGGCCCAGCGCTATCCCCATCTCGCGGTCTGGCTGGAGCCGGACGGTGCGCCGCGGGTACTGGCGCTGGTGGAGCCCGAGGCCGTGTCTCCCGCCAGAGGTGCCGCCGTCATTCTGGCCGATGAAGGCCAGTCTGCTAACCATGCCCTTGTTGAAGTATTGCGACGGCACCTGACGAAAGCCGGCTGGGCGGCGCTGTCACTGGGCAATGATGAGCTCAGCCCGAGCCTGTTGCTGGCCAGGCAGAGGCTGGCGGTTGACGCGCTGGCGTCTGACGAGCAGACCGACGGTCAGGACCAGCCGGTGATGATTGACGTTAACGACCAGGCGGCAGAGGATCTGGTGGCGGCTCACCGGACTGAAATGAACGCACGACTGGATGCGGCGGTCAGCTGGTCCCAGGAGCAGGGCTATGAGTCAGTGATGCTGATTGGTATCGGGCGCGGTGCGGCGGACATCAGCCGTTATCTGCCGCTGGCACCGGAAGCCGTGTCCCGGATGGTCTGGATAATGCCCCGGTTCGAAAACCAGACACCGGATGAGCTGGTATCTATGCTGGCGGACAGTGCCGTGCCGGTGCTGGAGCTGTATCCGTCGACTGCAACGGATGTGGCTCAGCGCCGCGCTGCTTTCCGACGAGCCGAACGCCCGGGTTATGAAGCGGTGCCTGTGCCGCTGAGAGGCGGCGAGGTCCATCACCATGGGGCGGCGATCGCCAGCCGTCTGGCTGGCTGGGCCGCTGACTGAGCGGAGTCAGCGGCTCAGGCGTTCCCGCCGCTTAATCACATCCCACGCCTGCTGCAGTCGGAGAAGCTGGTCCCGGGCCCGGGCCTGCTCGGATTCAGTCAGATCGTTGCCCAGCTTATCCGGGTGATAGCGGGAAACCTCCTTCCGATACCGGCGCTTGATATGGGTAAATGTGTCCCCGGCCTGTACGCCAAGAATATCATGGGCCTCCTGCAGGGTTTCCGGCTTTGGCGGCGGTGTGCTGGTCCAGACTTCCTGTCGGTAGAGGCGGAACATCCGGTCCATCGCCGCCAGCGGCAGGCCCAAATGATAGAAGGCATCTTCGCAGCGGTAGCGCCGGGGCTTGTCGGGCTGTCCGAAGAGCTGCGCACAGTGACAGAAGCACAACCCCATCAACAGGCTGGTGCGCCGGGACCAGGGGCCCATTAACCGGAAACCGGCCAGTTTGAGGGTCGACAGTGACGCCGTGTCGCGGCCCTGGTGAAAGCGGCGGATCGCCTTGCGGCGCTGGCGTGGGTTCAGGGCCAGTCCGGTCATCAGGTGTTGGGCAAAACGGATGTCGCTCTCGGTGACCCGCCCATCCGCTTTGGCTAGATAACCCAGGCAGTAAAACAGAGCGTTGCGGGCACCCCGGCCCATGGAATAACGGCTGACCAGTTCGCTGGGACGATGACGGCAGGCAAGAAAGCCTGACAGCAGTTCTTCCAGTAGCGCCTGGGTCTGAGGCGGCAGAATGTCGTGGTCGTTTTCGCTCATGGTTTTACGGTTGTCGGGGTTGCGTCAGCATCCGGTCGAGTTGTGCCAGGCGTTCCGGCGTGCCGATATCCATCCACTGGCCCCGGTGGTGCAGGCCGTAGACTTCGCCCCCGGCCATGGCCGCCCTGAGTACGGGCGCCAGTTTGCGCGGGCCGGGAGGCAGCGGTTGAAACAGGGATCGGTGCAGCAGACTGATGCCGGTAAATGTCAGGCGGGAGTTACCACTGTCGTGCACCTGGCCGTCGTTGTCCAGAACGAAGTCCCCTTGGGGATGATGGCCCGGATTGTCGGCGAGTACCAGCAGCGCCCGCCCCTGAGCCGGTGGTCGCAGCCGACGAAGGTCGAAATCGTGCCAGATATCACCATTGATCACCGCGAACCAGCCGTCATCTGAGTCCAGCAGTGGCAGCGCGTTAACAATGCCACCGGCGGTCTCCAGCGGCTCCTCTTCCGGCGACCAGCGGATGGTAACGTCATGGGCCTGCCCGTCGCCCAGTGCCGCCTCCAGTTGCTCCCCGAGCCAGGCGTGGTTAATGACCAGGTCCCGGAACCCCGCCGCCCGCAGTTTGCGGATATGGTGGACGATCAGCGGATCACCACCGGCTTTCAGCAGGGGTTTAGGGGTGCTGAGCGTGAGCGGACGCATACGTTCGCCCTTGCCCGCCGCCAGAATCATGGCTTTCACGGGCGGATGTCTCCGTTATGACTCTCTGGCGGTGTGCCCAGCTTATGGTGAAGGGCAGGGGTAACGTCATCTACCAGCCACTGGTGAAAATGCCGCAGGGCCGGCAGCGGGCGGCTGGCTTCCACCAGGTAATTGACCGTGCGGGGAATATCGGCAAGGTAACCGCTCTTGCCGTCGCGCAGGTACAGGCGGGCGAAGATACCGGCCGCTTTAAGGTGACGTTGCATGCCCATCAGTACGAACCAGTGCCGGAACGTGTCACTGTCAGCCTGATGGAGACCAGCTTCCTTGCTCAGAATACGGAAGTCCTCGAGCCAGCTCTGGCGCCGGGCCGAAGGCCATTCGATGTAGCAGTCCTTGAGCAGCGACACGATATCGTAGGTGATGGGTCCGATGACCGCGTCCTGGAAGTCAATAACGCCCGGAATGTCGGTATCAGGTCGCACCAGCAGATTGCGGGAATGGTAGTCCCGATGGACCGGCACCTGGGGCTGGGCCAGGGCGCTGTCCCGCAGAAAAGCGAAGGTGGTTTCCAGCATGCTGCGCTCGTCATCACCGATTTTCATCTGCAGCAGGCCTTCCAGTAACCAGTCCGGGAAGAGATTCATTTCCCGGTCGAGCAGGGCTTCGTCATAGGGCGGCAGCGGGTAGTCCTCGCTGTCAGGCACCTGCTGGATGCGGATCAGTTCGGCCATCGCTTCACTGTACAGCTCGTCGGCCGTGACGCCATTGAGGCGGCCCAGCAGCAGCCGGTCGCCAAAATCTTCCATCAGCAGGAAACCCTGCTCCAGATCTTCCGAGAATATTTCCGGGGTGGCAATGCCATAGTCGCGCCAGTGTCTTGCCAGAGCCACGAACGGGTAGGAGGTTTCCTGCTCCGGGGGCGCATCCATGACGATGGCGGTTGTCGGCTTGCCGTTTGCCGTTTTTCCGCTGGCCCTGAAATATCGGCGAAAGCTGGCATCACCGCTTACGGGGGTCAGATGGGCGCGATCGAAGCCGGGATGCTGGTGAACCCAGGTGGTGAGCTTTTCCAGGCGCATGTCCATAGTGTTGATGCCTTCTGGTCAGATTGAACGGTATCTGGCCCACGAACGAATCATTGCTGTACGTCTCGCTCCATGGAACGCTGAGTATACCTGTGCAACAAGACTATGGAACCATTGGCATAGCGCGTTAACAAGCCTCTCTCAGGTGTGTAAACTAGCGACGATTTACCGGGCACGTGCCCCATCACGCCGATCATCAACAGGATCCCGATCCGGTGCCACAAGATCAA
>CAZHAY010000005.1:9323-18460 GCA_964530545.1 uncultured Marinobacter sp. | reverse complement strand
AGCGGCTTCTATCTGTCGACACCTTATTACCTCAACCTGGCGCCCCACTACGATGCCACCCTCAACCCCCAGTATATCCATGGGCGGGGGCTGTTTAATGAGGTGGAGGGCCGCTATCTCAGCGAGCTTGGGGAGTCCATCCTGCAAGTCGGCTTTATCGACGACGACAGTGAATACCGCCGGGAATTCCCCAGTGAATCCGGCAAGCGCTGGGGCCTGGACTTTGAAACCCGGGCCAACTTCGGTGGCGGCTGGACCGGTTACGTGGACTATTCCGTCGTCTCGGACGATGACTATCTCAGCGATCTGAACCAGACGCTCGATATCGGCAGTGATACCCACCTGGAGCGGCGGGGGGGCGTCCGCTATCAGGACCGGTGGCAGCTGTTTGAAGCCTATCTGTCAGGCTACCAGACGATTACCGACACGGTGTCGGACCGGGATGTCCCCTATGACCAGCTGCCGGAGATTCTCTACGGTGCCATGGTGCCAGTGGGCCCGTTTGAGGTTGGCATTGACAGCCAGTACACCTGGTTTGACCGGGATAATGACGGGCTCACCGGACTCGACCGCGCCGTCGGCCAGCGTACCCGGGCAGTGCCCGAGGTAGCGCTGCCCCTGAGGACCATCTGGGGCTACTCCCGCCCGTCGTTCAGTGTTGACCAGACCTGGTATGAGCTGGACGACTATGAGCTGGGCAGCGGCTCCTTTGACCGTACGGTGCCCGTTGTCGAATGGGACAACGGTATCTACCTGGATCGCCAGGTCAGCCTGTTCGGACGCCAGTTCAATCAGTCGCTGGAGCCGCGGCTGTACTACGCCTGGTCCGATGCTGAAGAAGATCAGAACTACATTCCCAACTTTGACTCCGGTCTGCGGTCGTTCCGCTTTGACAACCTGTTCCAGCCCAACCGTTTTGTCGGCGGCGACCGGATCGGCGACACCAACAAGACGGTGGTGGCCCTGACCAGCCGCTTCAATGATATGGTAACCGGGGTGGAAAGTGCGCGGCTCAGTATCGGGCAGGTCTACTATCGCGACGACCGGGAAGTCAGCCTTTTCGGCCGGGGCGCCGAGACCCGCAGTGAGTCCCCCTACGCGGGCGAAGCCGTGTTCCGGCCTACGGACACCTTCGACATCCGGATATCCGGCCTCTGGGATCCGCAGGAAAGCCACACCCAGGAAGGCCGCAGCGTGCTGGCCTATCACTCGCCGGATTACCGGTATCTGGTGAGCGCCGGCCATACCTATACCCGGGGGACTACCCCGGACAACGGCTTTGAACAGATGGATGTGGGTGCCATTTTCCCGATCACGGATAAGGTCAGCCTGATCGGCCGTTGGGTTTACGATTCACAGCTTGATCAGACCGTAGGTACTCTGGCGGGCTTTGAATACAATAACTGTTGCTGGAGCTTCCAGCTGATTCAGCAGAGTTACCTGACCGACGACGATGAGGAAATGGACAACCGCATCGTGTTCCAGATTCAGCTCAAGGGGCTGGGGGGCTCCGGCGGAACCAGAAGTACACTTTCGGACGTGTTTATCGGTTACGACGAACGGGAACGCCGGCGTTTCGGCACACAGCACATTCATTGATGAACGAGGTACATATGCAGGCAAACCGTGGCCTGACAGGATTCAAGACATGGCTGGTGGCAGCGATGCTGTTGCTGGCGACGAGCGCTCAGGCCGAACGGCAACTGCTGGACCGGGTGATTGCCATCGTCGACGACGGGGTGATCCTTCAGTCGGAGCTTAATGCCCGGGTGAATACCATCCGCTCCCGGCTGGAAGCCCAGGGCACCGGGCTGCCGCCCCGTCAGGTATTGGAAGAACGGGTGCTGGACCAGCTGATCACGGAGAATATCCAGCTGCAGCTGGCGGAAGACATGGGGATGCGGGTCAGCGATAACGAGCTGAACGAAACCATCAGCCGCATTGCCCAGGGCAATAATATGACCGTGCAGCAGTTCGAAGACCAGCTTGCGGTCGAAGGTGTGACCTATCAGGAAGCGCGGGAGCAGATTCGCCGGGAAATGCTGGTAAGCAGGGTACAGCAGCGCCGGGTGGACAGCCGGGTGCGGGTCACCGACCGGGAGGTGGAAAACCTGCTTGAGCAGACTGCCGGGCAGACCGATACCACCACCGAATACCTGCTGGCCCATATTCTGGTGGCCGTGGGCAACTTCTCGGATGAACAGGAAGTCGCCCAGGCACAGGCCAAGGCGCAACGCCTGCGGGAAGAGATTGCCGGCGGGCGCGACTTCCAGTCTGCGGCGGTTGCGGAGTCCGATGCCAGTAATGCCCTGGAAGGCGGTGTCATGGGCTGGCGCAGCCGGTCGAACCTGCCGTCTATGGTGACGGACGTGGTTCCGGACCTGCCGGTCAATCAGCCGTCGGCGGTGCTGCAGAGTGGCAGCGGCTTCCATATCGTACAGGTGCTGGACCGTCGCGGCGGTGAAGCAAGAAACGTTATCCAGCAGGCGCGGGTTCGTCACATTCTGATCCGGCCCACGGAAGTTGTATCCGATGCCCGGGCGGAATCACAGATCAATGAGATCTATCAGCAGCTTCAGCAGGGCGCGGATTTCGCCACCCTGGCCCGGGAGCTCTCCGATGACCCGGGCTCGGGTTCCGACGGCGGCAATCTGGGCTGGGTAAGTCCCGGCCAGATGGTACCGGCGTTTGAGGAAACCATGATGGCGGCACCGGTCGGGGTCGTCACACGTCCGTTCCGGTCCCGCTTTGGCTGGCATATCCTGGAGGTCCAGGAGCGCCGCAATCAGGACGTGAGTGATCAGGTACGCCGGGCGGAAGCCCAGCAGGCCCTGTACCGCCGCAAGTATGAAACTGCGCTGCAGAACTGGTTGCGGGAAATCCGCGATGAGGCCTATGTGGAGGTCAAGAATTCATGACCCAGCCGGTCACCCTGGCCCTGACCGCCGGCGAACCTGCCGGTATCGGGCCTGAACTCTGTTTGCAGATGGCGCTGGAGCCCCGCTCACAGCAGGTGGTCGTCGTGGCCAGTCAGGCGCTGCTCGAAGCCCGCCTGGATCTGATGGGGCTGGACGTCACCCTGGTTCCCTGGCAGCCCGGCGAGCCGGTGCGTACTGCTGCCGGTGAACTGTCGGTGCGGGACGTACCCGGCATTGCGGACACTACCGTGGGCAAACTCAATCCGGGTAACAGTGGCTATGTTGTGGAAACCCTGACCGTGGCGGCCCGGGGCTGCCTCGACGGGATCTTCGATGGCATGGTGACGGCGCCGGTGCACAAGGGCGTTATCAACGAAGCCGGGCTGGCGTTCAGCGGGCATACCGAGTTCCTGCAGGAGCTTTGCGGAGTGGAGCGGGTGGTCATGATGCTGGCCACGGAAGAGCTGAGGGTTGCACTGGTCACCACCCATCTGCCTTTAAAAGATGTTCCTGCGGCCATTACCCAGGAGCGCATCGGTCAGGTGGCCCGCATTCTCAATCAGGACCTGAAAGCCTTTTTCGGCATCGACCAGCCTCGCATTCTGGTCGCCGGCCTCAATCCCCATGCGGGGGAGGGCGGCCATCTGGGCCGGGAAGAGATCGACGTTATCATCCCGGCGCTGGAGACCCTGCGGGCCGAAGGTCTGGACCTGACCGGACCCTTGCCGGCAGACACGCTGTTTACCCCTCACTGGCTGGACGACGCCGACGCCGTACTGGCCATGTATCACGATCAGGGCCTGCCGGTGCTCAAGTTTCAGGGGTTTGGCCGCGCGGTCAATATCACCCTGGGCCTGCCTATTGTGCGCACGTCCGTGGACCACGGCACCGCACTGGACCTTGCCGGTAAAGGCATAGCGGATGCCGGCAGTCTGGGTACCGCCATCCGGGTCGGCGAACAGATGGCCCGGTACCGTCGCAGCACCCAGTCCTCATCCATAGGAGCAGGCCAGTGAGCCATAAGGCCGGCCACCAGGCCCGGAAGCGATTCGGGCAGAACTTTCTGCACGATCCGGGCGTTATCGAGCGCATTGTTCGTGCCATTCACCCCAAGCCAGACGACCAGATGGTTGAAATCGGGCCCGGCCTGGGGGCGTTGACGGAAGAGCTGCTGGCGGTAAATCCCCGCCTGCAGGTAGTCGAACTCGACCGGGATCTGATTCCGGTATTGCGCACCAAATTTTTCAACTACCCGGAGTTGAGGATTTACGAAGCTGATGCACTGAAGTTCGACTTCAGCCAGCTTGCCGGGGAAGGGCCACTGCGTATTGTCGGGAATCTGCCCTATAACATCTCTACGCCGCTGATCTTCCACCTGCTGGGGCAATCGGGGGTGGTGGGGGATATGCACTTCATGTTGCAGAAAGAAGTGGTCCAGCGGCTGGCGGCAGGGCCGGGGAATAATCATTACGGGCGTCTTGGTATCATGGCGCAGTATTTCTGCCGGGTACAGCCGCTGTTTGAAGTCGGACCGGGCGCCTTCCGACCGGCCCCGAAAGTGGATTCTGCCATCGTGCGGCTGGTACCCCACGAGCAGCTGCCCCATCCGGCAAAAGATCTGTCGATGCTTCAGCGGGTGGTACGCACGGCGTTTAATGCCCGTCGCAAGACCCTGCGCAAATCCCTTGGCACGCTGATCACCGCCGATCAGTTACAGGGGTTGGGCATCAATGACGGCCTGCGGCCCGAGAACCTGTCGCTGGCGGAATTCGTCGCCATTGCGGACTTCCTGTCTGATACCGGAGTGTCCGTAAACGAGGTGAGTAATGGCTGATTACGCCATCGGGGATATTCAGGGGTGCTATGACCGCCTGCTGGATGTGCTGGACCGGATCGGGTTCTCGCCGTCCCGGGACCGGCTCTGGGTTGCCGGCGATATCATCAACCGCGGTCCTTCTTCGCTGGAAAGCCTGCGTTACATCCGCAATCTTGGTAGCTCCGCCGTGGTGGTGCTGGGCAATCACGACCTCCATCTGCTCGCGGTAGCGCTGGGCGGACACGCCGTGAAGAAGAAGGACACTCTGCACGATATCCTTGATGCACCGGACCATGACGATCTGCTTCAATGGCTGTTACAGCAGAATATATGCATTCATGACGCGGGCCGGAATTTCGTCATGGCCCATGCGGGCCTCCCCCATATCTGGACGGTGGACCAGGCGGTTGCCCTTAGCGAGGAGCTGGAAACCATCCTGCGCGGCCCGGATGTTAAAGACTACTTCCGCGAAATGTATGGCAATTATCCGGAACGCTGGAGCGACGAGCTGCAAGGGATAGAACGCTGGCGGGTGATTACCAACTACTTTACCCGCATGCGGTTTATCGCAGCGGATGGCAGCCTGGAACTGACAACGAAAGCCGCGGCCGCCAACTCGCCGCCGGGCTATGCGCCCTGGTTCAGCTACGCGCGTCCGGACGATGCGAAGGTTATTTTTGGCCACTGGGCTGCGCTGGAAGGGCAAACCGGCAGTGACCGCTTCCTGGGGCTGGACACCGGCTGTGTCTGGGGTGGCCAGCTTACGGTCATGAATCTGGATACTGGCGAGAGGACCCATTGTGATTGCTGAGCCCGTGGTACGAGGAACCATTTCCCGCACCTGGCTGGCGGCCGGTGCGCTGCTGGCGCTGTTTGCCGTCATGGCGGGTGCCTTCGGCGCTCATGGCCTGCGGGGCCTGGTCAGCGACCGGGGCCTTGAAGTTTTCCAAACTGCCGTCACTTATCAGATGTACCATGCGATTGCGCTGGTGCTGGTTGCGCTGCTTGCTGCTACCGGCCTGTCCCGCCGCTGGCTGAACGCCGCAGCAGGATTTTTCCTTCTCGGCACTCTGCTGTTCAGTGGTAGTCTTTACCTGCTGGTCCTGACGGAGATTCGCTGGGTGGGTCCTGTAACCCCCGTGGGCGGTGTCTGCTTTATGATGGGGTGGGCTCTGGTAGTCGTAGCGTCAATTCGACGATCTGTTGGCAGGTGATGTGAGCATGAATGTCCTGTTGAACGGGGAGCCCCGTACTTTGTCCGGCTCCCGTACCCTACAAACCCTGATTGATGAGCTTGGCCTGACCGGCAAACGCCTGGCGGTGGAGGTTAACGAGGATATCGTACCCCGCAGCCAGCATCATGATTACCGGCTGCAAGACGGTGACCGGATCGAGATTGTTCACGCCATCGGCGGCGGATGATCCGCGACCCGTGTGTCTACAGCTTTCCACACATCAAGGATCTCAATGACTGAGCAGAACCAGACCCTACTGCCCCAAGATAAGCCCCTGGAAATTGCCGGCCGGGTTTACCAGTCCCGCCTCCTGGTAGGTACCGGTAAATATCGCGATCTGGTGGAAACCGCCGAGGCTATTGAAGCCAGTGGTGCCGAGATTGTTACCGTGGCGGTTCGCCGCACCAATATCGGCCAGAATTCTGATGAACCCAACCTGCTGGATGTCATCTCTCCGGACCGCTACACCATTCTGCCCAATACTGCCGGCTGCATGACTGCCAAAGACGCGGTGCGGACCTGCAAGCTGGCCCGGGAACTGCTGGACGGTCACGACCTGGTCAAGCTGGAGATTCTGGGTGAGGATAAGACCCTTTATCCGAACATGACTGAAACCCTGGTGGCGGCGGAAGAACTGGTCAGGGATGGCTTCCAGGTGATGGTGTACTGCTCCGATGATCCGTTGCTGGCCAGGCGGCTGGAAGAGATGGGCTGTATCGCCATCATGCCCCTTGGCGCCCCGATCGGGTCCGGGCTGGGGATTCAGAACCGGTACAGCATCCGCCAGATTATCGAGAACGCGAATGTGCCGGTACTGGTGGACGCGGGTGTGGGAACAGCGTCCGACGCCACCATCGCCATGGAACTGGGCTGCGACGGCGTATTGATGAACACCGCGATTGCACAGGCCCGTGATCCGGTCCGCATGGCCCGGGCCATGAAGCTGGCCATAGAATCCGGCCGCGAAGCCCACCTGGCGGGCCGCATGCCCAGACGGGCCTACGCCAGCGCGTCCTCGCCCATCGACGGCACGTTTTTCTGACTTCCCATACGCCCGTTTTCGAGCAGCAAAAAAATGCCAGATAGTTGCAGAACTATCTGGCATTTTTATTGGTAGACAGGGCATCATAGGAATAAATAGCAAGCGCTCGTTATCCGGTGCGAGGTTTTCACACCAAAGGATCGGGCAGAGGTCAATCCGGAGAATTTCTATGGAACGCGTTTATCTTACCGGCGCCTCAGGCCTGAAGCTGGCCGCTGACGTTGCCGGTGATCCTGATGGCCAGCCGGTAGTGATGCTCCACGGCGGCGGCCAGACCCGGCACTCCTGGGGTGAGCTCACCCGTACGTTGGCAGGTAACGGCTATCATGCCATGACCGTGGATATGCGTGGTCATGGTGAGAGTGACTGGTGTCCGCAAGGCGATTACACCCTTGACCGGTTCGCAGAGGATGTCCATGGCATTCTATCGGATCTGAAGCAGCCGCCGGTACTGGTAGGGGCCTCTCTGGGCGGTATCTGTTCCCTCGTCGCCGCCGGGGAGTCCTCACAGTTGCCGATACATGGCCTGGTGCTGGTGGATATTGTGCCGCGCATGGAGCCTGAGGGTGTGCAACGCATCCGTGAGTTCATGACAGCCCATATCGGCGGATTCAATTCCTATGAAGAAGTGGTGGAGGCAGTGAATGCGTACATGCCCCACCGCAAGGCCAGGCCTCGCTCCCCGGAAGGTCTGCGTAAGAACCTGCGGATCGGAGACGATGAGCGCCTGTACTGGCACTGGGACCCGGCGTTCATTAATGGCGACCGTACCCCTTCCACCGCACGCACCGTAGAGCGGCTCCGGGACGCGGCCAGGCAGATCCGGGTACCGACGTTACTGGTCCGGGGCAAAATGAGCGACGTGGTCAGCGAAGAAGGCGTCAGGGATTTTCTGACGTTGATCCCCGGCGCTCGCGCGGTAGATGTTGGCGGCGCCGGTCATATGGTCTCAGGCGACCAGAACGATGTGTTCAACGACGCCATCCTGACCTTCCTGGCCGACGTTGAGAGCGCCGGACGTTGCGGGACCACCGCCTGAACCGTCATCGCCCAGGGTAAGCCCCGGTTCCTGCTCACAGCTCAGGTAATCGCCCGGGGTATTCACCCCTGTTACCTGCTCCAGGGTAGTGATGGCTGAGTTTGAAAAAGAGTGCAAAATTTCTGAAGCCGCGACTCTGGCGGCGACTTCTCTGTGGTAGCATCTCCGACTCCGCAGCGAGCCCGCGCTGCGCCTTTCCTGATGTCGAAAAATGCTCCCGTTACGCTCCCGGTTATACGCTTGTCAGATACGTGCGCCAAGAAGCTGGGCGCTATACCTATTGCCAGTCCTTTTTGTGAGCGGTTGCAGTTATCACCCCGGGCCGGAACCGGTTACAGGGCCAAATAAGGTGGTTCAGCAACCTGCTGACGAGACTTCCGACTTGGCAACGTCGCCCGTGTCAGAGAGTGAAACACCCAGGGTCTCCACGCCGGTCGCCGTGAAACCGCGTAAACGCCTGGGCTTGCCACCAGCACCGAAAGACGAGGAACTCAGCCTCGAGCCTGCCAGGGCGATCATAATCCGGCTCCCGAGCGCGCCATGACAACTCGCCCACAGCCGTCTCCTTTCGCCAGCCGGACGGCACCGCGCGCCTTCGGATGGTCGGCATTTATGCTCGGCCTGCTTTGCCTGTATCTGATACCAGAGATTATTTTCAACGCCAGGCTGGTGTCCATTGCCGGTGGTCGTGTCATGGCAGAGGCAGACCTGCGTGCAGTGGAACTGTTCGGGCGTGCCATCTCCGGCGTTGGGGTTACCTTGCTGATCGCAGACTGGCTCATCCGGGGTCGAAGTGGTTGGTTGCGCTCGCTGCTTAAACTGGCCGGTCTTGCCGTGCTGGTGTGGCCGGTGGTTTTTTTCGGGCAAAAATGGCTGGTGGATGCCTGGCTGATCGACCCTTCAACACCCGTCCAGCGCCAGCAGGCGGTAACCAGCCAGCTGTTGAAGGCGAGCCTGGCCAACAACACAATTGCCATTGAGGGGGTAGCGCCGCACGACGGAGCGGACATGACCTCCGCAGAAATGACCTTTCTGACCAGTTTTGGCGCACTGGTCTATCTGGATGACGGGCTCATTGAGTCGATCG
>CAZHAY010000005.1:3910-9223 GCA_964530545.1 uncultured Marinobacter sp. | reverse complement strand
CAGCAGTCACAGCAACTGGCGCAGCAGATGGCGCCCCGGCTTTACCAGTATTTTGATCGCTGGAATAACTGCCGTACCGACAACTGTCGCAACAACCTCGACAGCCGGTACCGGCAGGACATGGAAAAAACGCCCCTTGGCTACATCAGCCCGGATTACTGGCTGATCGAGAAAGAGGTTTCCACCTCTGAAAACCTGCTGAGTACCGGTGTGGCTGCAGTTCTCACTGGAGGTGTGACCCTGGCCCTGCAGGGGCTCGACAAGATAACTGGCGGTGATGGTGGCTGGAAGGATAAAACCTACTCCTACACCAGCGACGTCCACCACTACCAGGGTCGCATTCGGGACAGGCTCAATGCCCGGTTCGAAGAGCGGTCAGGCTATCCGGCGAACATTCAGGGTTACAGTGAGTTTCGCCTGCGCCCTGAAACCGGCCAGAAAGTCGTCAGCTGGGCGCGTCAGAAGGGGCTGGATTTGCCCGCAGGCTGGACCATGGCCCAGCAGACCGTTTTTCGTCAGCGGGCCGCCAGCCATTTGCGGGAGCAGGTACGGTCTGGCTGGTATCAGCAGGCGGGGCTGGGTAAAGATCTTGTCCCGGGCATGACCTGGGATGAGTACCAGCGCAGTGACGCGGTGCAGCGCAGATTGCGGGATGCCATGGGGACGTATTACGTGAGCGGCATGCGCGCCGATTGGAACAACGCCGAATTCAAGCGGCGAGTGGTCGATCCGGGTGCTGACCGCAAGGCCAGCGACCTTCTGAAACAGATAGAAGCCCAGACCGAAACCTTTACCGATGGACAGGCTAACGAAGATCTTGGCAAGCGTGCCTTGAGAGCAACCCTGATTCCACCGATTTCGATGACCCTGTCATTGGCGCTGACATTGATAACTCTGGTTAAAGTACCACTGAAGGCCCGGGACCTCTGGATATCCCGTCCGCGTAAAAACGCGGGTTCCCCCGTTCCGAAAGGCCGTGCCCGGGCGTTGCCGCTGGTGCTGATCGTTGCTGTGCTGGCCTTACCACCGGTCATCGGTGCCGTCGTTATCGACAATCCCTACCTGGAGGAAGATGGCGCAGGCCATTACTTCCTGGGCAGGATCACGGAAAACAGCCATACAGGCACAGCCTGGGCCCTGAACTGGGCGCTTCATGCGCAGCCGGTACTGTTGCCGGTGGGCCTGGAGCTTGATCGCCGGCTGTCTGTGTTCCGTTCCTTTGAAGTATTCGTGCCCCGGCTGGAACGCTGGGATACCGTTCTGGCGACCGTAAGCACCCGTTTTGATGAAGTCATGAATAAGGCAGATACCCAATGATTCTTACAAACCGGAAGATGTTTCTGGTCTGGCTGGGCCTGGTTGTGGTGATCCTGATGCTGCTTGTATTGGGCCGGGCCCCGCTGGCCGGCTGGCATGAGGCAATAAAGGCGTTCGCCGGCAATGTCCACTATGTACTGGCCCCGGTTGCCGGGGACACGCCGGCGCAGCAAACCAGGCCCCACAATGGCCTGGTAGCGCTCACGGTGGATGCAAGTCCCGCCCACGCGAAGGTACGAGTGATGAACATTGGCCCGGCTTATCAACCGGGTATGGAGCTGGAGCCCGGCTCATATGATATCGAAGTTTCCGCGCCTGGCTATGAAGCCCAGCGGCGCTGGATATCCATATCCGGTCGGAGCGCCGCTCCGGTTTTCCGGCTCAGGACGCGATAGGAAGCCATTATGAGTCAGCTCACCATAAAGACACCTTCTCATCCGTATGGCGACCAGGTCAGGACCAGCGTTGATGAGCTGATGGATCACTATTTCGATACCCGTGTTGCGCACGAGCTTGAGGTTGGCAGCGTGGAAACCGGCGTTGCTGATCTCAGGTTCCACAAAACCTGGAAACTGGATACCCGGACCCATCATGAAACCCTGACGGGGCAAATGAGTGGTCGAAACTTTCAGACCCTGAGCGAATGCCAACAGGCCGTCAGCCGTACCTGCGAACAAATTGAAGGCGGGTTTCACAGTGGCTTTACCCGTGCCCTGGAATCGTTTGTGGCGAGTTCCCCCACGCGGGCGACCTGGGAGCAGGCCTGTGACCTGGGCCATCACGACACCGTTTTCCAGTACATTCACAGCTGCAATACCTGTGGCGGCCGGGGGCGCAATACCTGTTCCAGTTGCTCTGGCCAGGGCCGTACCCGGTGCACCTACTGTTCCGGGCAGGGACGGACGAGCTGTAGCAGCTGCGGTGGTAGTGGCCAGACCGGGACCGGTCAGCACCGGACCTTCTGTGGCGGCTGTGGCGGCAGTGGTCGCAACAACTGTCATACCTGCTTTGGCAGCGGCCAGTCCCAGTGCAGTGGCTGTAGCGGCCGGGGAGAAACGAACTGTTCCCCCTGTGATGCTACCGGTTACTTCACCGAACGTTATGGCATCGAGGTCAAAGGCATCAGTGGCCTGCGGGTGGCCACTCCGGAAGACCTTGAGCCGTGGCAGCAGTCCTATATGAACGCAGCCGTCAGCGGAGACGTGAGTTGGGCCAGCCTGAGCGCGGCCTGCTTCCTCGATCCTGCCTCGATTCTGCGAAAAGCAGATAGTTACCCGGTTGAGTTCGAGATACAGGGTACGCTGCCTTTCACCGAAGCCAGACTGGGCCTGAGAGGTACGACGACTAATGCGTACTTTGTGGGCGAGAAGTGCCATGTCTTCCAGTTGGGAAATCTGGGGGATGCGGTATTTGCACCGCTGGCGCAGTCGTTGACCGATCCGCAAGACAAGGACAACCTCAAGTCAGTCCTCGGTACCCTGGCGGCAGAACAGGTCCTGAACGTTCGCAGTGAACCCGCCCGGGCAGAAGCCGGCGTACTCCGTCTGGCCGGCATTATCGGCCAGGAGGCGGTGACCACATTGTTGCAGCGTTATCAGGCCATCAGGGAACAAATGGACGTCAGTCGCTCCAGCCATACGCTGAAATCCTGGGTTCGCAAGAGCATCAAGTACACGGTACTTTTCCTGCTCCTGATAGCCCTGGTGGATGCCCTGTACGGCAATTACCCGAAGTGGGAGCAAATCGGCCTTGGTTCGCTCGCGCTCTGGGGGCATCAGATCCCCACCTTCCTGCTGGATATGAGTTCCCGTATCTGGCTGCACTCTTCATTTATGGTAAAGGGAGTATGGCTGCTCGCCAGCGTTGTGGCCTATCTGCTGGCATGGTCCTTGTTGTTGTCGCGACGCAAGATGACTAAAAAACGCTTTTTCCTTGGGATATTGATCAGCTACCTGGTTCTTCTGACGCTTTATTTCATCTTTTACGGGGTTGTAAACATGGCCATGCAGGTGATTCCGCAGGTGCCCGAGCTTCATCAGCTGGCGGCAGGCCTGGTCCGCAGTCTGATCCTGCTTCCCGACGCGGTAGTGGTGGGCCTTCTGGTGGGCATGTTGCGGCTTCGTCTGCGCAATGACGCGCAACTGAAGGCGTTCGTTAAAGCGGTCGGCTCGAAACCCCTGCTTGAAGATCTGGGCTACCGGGCGTGAAATTTTTTAAGCTCACGTATCAGTGGTTACCATGTCTGTTAAGATTACTTTCCTTTTTTATTCATAGAGCATCGCCCTCCGGGGCAGGGAAGAGAAGTAAGCCACCATGACCGTGTTCAGCCATCCCGAATTTGATAACCATGAGCATCTGTCCTTTTTCTACGACCCGGAAACCGGGCTCAAGGCGATCATTGCCATCCATAACACCTCCCGCGGGCCAGCCCTTGGCGGGTGCCGCATGTTCCCCTACGCCAGCGATGAAGAGGCCTTGCGGGATGTGCTGCGTCTGTCACGGGGGATGACCTACAAATCTGCGCTGGCCAACCTTGATTTGGGCGGCGGTAAATCGGTCATCATTGGCGACCCGCGCACACAAAAAAATGAAGCCTTGCTGGAAGCTATGGGCAAGTACCTTGAAGGGCTTGGCGGACAGTATATTGCGGCTGAAGATTCGGGTACTAACGTGCAGGACCTGAAAGTTATAGGCCGACGCACCAGGCACGTTGCGGGTATTGCCGAGCACATAGCTTTTGACGGCCAGCCCAGTAATGGCGACCCATCCCCGACCACCGCTTATGGCGTATTCATCGGGCTGAAAGCTGCGGTAAAGCACAAGCTTGGGCGCGAGGACCTGACGGGGTTGAAGGTGGCTATCCAGGGGGTTGGTAACGTAGGTTACCGCCTGGCCCGCCATTTAAAAGAAGCCGGTGCGGAGCTATGGGCATATGACATTCACCAGGAGAACATGCAGCGCGCAACAGATGAACTGGGTGCCCATGCCGCTTCAGCCGAGGAGATCCTGCTGCTGCCGGTCGATGTCATCGCACCCTGCGCCATGGGCGCCGTATTGAACGACGACAGTATTCCCCAGCTGAAAGCGACGGTGATTGCCGGCGCAGCAAACAACCTCTTGCAACGCCCGGATCACGATCAGGCTTTGAAAGACCGCGGCATTCTTTATGCGCCCGACTTCGCTATTAACTCGGGCGGTATTATCGATGTGTTTTACGAGCGCACCGGAGCGTCTCCGGACGAAGTGCGCACACACGTGGAAGGTATTGGTCACACTCTTAGCGAGATCTTTACGCGCTCGGATAGCAGCGGCATCCCAACCGGTACGGTTGCGAATGCGCTTGCCGAGGAGCGTTTTCAGCGTTATTCGGCGATAACATAAGCAACTTGCGGAGCGGGCTCTTCGTTCACTCCGCTGCTTTTTGCGGGTTCTGATGGCAAGCCGTAAGGATTTCCCGCATTTTTCCGGCACCAAGCTTGTTCATTAGTTCAATATTACGCTGCGGTATCCCGTCCACGTCCGGGTGGTTATCAATTGCGGCCTCCAGGCTGGCTTCCCGTAACAGGTGGAGCATGGGGAATGGAGAACGATTGGTGTAGTTCTCCGCAGCATCTGGTTCCGTATCCGCAAACTGATAGTCCGGGTGGAAGCTGGCGATCTGGTACACGCCTTCCATATCAAGATACGTAAGCAAACCATCTGCCGCATCCAGAAACTCGTTATAGGTCGCAAAATCCCGGAGTACGCGAGGGTGAATCAAAAGAGTTGTTTCAATTTCCGGTTCGTCTTCCAGGCGCAAAAGTTCAGAGTGGAGAGCCTGGAGTAGCGACTCTTCGTTATCGGCCCCGGAAACCACAAACCGCACCTGATTTCTGACCAGCTCCCGCTTGGCGAACGGGCAGAGGTTATAGCCAACAACAACATCTTCGACCCATTGGCGGGTTGCCTGAAGGACTGATTCTTCGCTCACTCAACATTCCTCGTATCAAAGACCCG
>CAZHAY010000005.1:0-3810 GCA_964530545.1 uncultured Marinobacter sp. | reverse complement strand
GTTGCCTGAAGGACTGATTCTTCGCTCACTCAACATTCCTCGTATCAAAGACCCGGACCCGAACGTTCAGATCGGGCAGACGAATCAGTCATGGACAGGCGAATCTGTCTGCAGTTCCGCCTCAGGCAATCGCCCGGGCACGCTGCCCCCGCCACGCCAGCAGCCCGTCCACACACAGGAACGTTGCGAAGCTTGCTCCAAACACTGGGGCAAACCAGCCCAGGCCGATGGTGCCGGCAGCCAGAAGCAAGCGCGTCCTGAACGGCGCCTTGCGCAGGTCGGTCCACAGGCGCACGGTAGCGGTTCGCTGGCTGCCTGCCCGGGTGGGCCTGCGCAGCCACCACATGCGGTAGCCCAGCAGGATTAGAACGCACAATCCCAGCGCGCAGAGGGCCACAAAAATCTGGTTGGGCAGGCCAAACAGAATTCCCATATGGGCGTCGATTCCCCATCGGGTGAGTTTGGCCGCCAGCGGAAAATCAGAAAATTTCACCTGATCCACCACGTCCAGGGACGAAGGGTCGATGGCCACCACATCCACCTGGGTCGGCCAGCTGCGGTCAATTTCCGCTACGGTCCAGGCCCTGGCAGGCCCTGATGACGGCCTGATCTCCAGCTTGGTGGCGTCGATCCCGGCTGTCCTGGCTTGCGCGAGTATAGCGTCGTACAAGGGGCCGTCGTCACTGTCGCCCGCGAATACCCCGGATAAGGGATGGTCCGCATGGGCATCGGGTTGGCCGCCTGCGAGAAAAGATAAGCCGGTCAGATCGGTGTTGACGACCGGCGTGCCCCAGTCGAGTCGCGCCCGCAGTTCCGCAATATTGTCTCCCGCCCAGCGAGACCAGGTCAGCCCGGTAATGGAGAAGAACAGGAACGCCAGCAGCAGCACAACACCAAGTCTGCTGTGCCACTGCCGGAGCTGGCCCCGGTTCGTAGAATGGCCGTTGCTGTTCATCCGCTGACGCCGTCGCCACCACAGAATCAGGCCGCCGAGGGCCACCAGCCAGAGCCAGGACGCCGCCAGTTCGCTGTAGTAACGTCCGGCTTCCCCCAGGTGTAAATGGCGGTGGAGATAGTCGATCCAGGTCCGGAAGGGCAGGGTGCCGCTGGTGCCGTATACCGCCAGCTCGCCGCGAATATCCAGACTCATCGGATCTACGAACACCGCCCGGTGTTCATAGGCCGGCAATTCCTCTGCCCGGAACATGATCCGACTGGTCTGTCCCGGACCAGGGGAGGGACGTACCGCGGCAAGCACGGGCTCGTCACCCAGATATCGTCGCGCTGCGGCTATCTGCTCGGCCAGTGGGCGGGACTCGCCCGCTGTCCCGGTCGTAAGTTCCGTCTGATAAAGCCAGCTTTCGATCTGTGGGGTCAGCGCAAAGAGCGCGCCTGACAAGGCTGCGATGAAGATGAATGGTCCCACCAGCAGGCCGGCATAAAAATGCAGGCGGGCGAGCAGTGGATAGCCCCAGCCGGCGGTCTCGTGACGCCGACTGGTCGCTTGCGGGGCTGAGATATCCATATTTTCGGAGTTATCCATGTTGAGTCACAGGTTTCCCGGAGTGAGACAATTACCTGACGATAGCCACATGCATACGATTGTTGCGGCTATGCCAGTCCGCTGCGGTTGAGGTGACGCGATCGACTTAGCACGCATTGGTTACGGTTTTGTGAACTTGCTCTCATAATTTGTTGTAGGTAAAATAAGGAGTACTGGTTTTACTGCAATAGAAGGTAGTTGAGGTGTCAGAGAAAAGCCTGGTAGTTGGGTTAATAGATGGTTAATGGCTTGAGAGAGGATCTCTGCTCCTCGTCTGCCCCCTGACTTCTCGATTATCTTACAAGAACAAAGCAGGTCAGCTCGCTGTTGATCTGCTTTTTTTTCGCCTTTGCACGGGGTGGGGCCGCGTAAACCGCTTTCGGTGGCTCACCTCTTATGCCGCCTTTCATCGTTCCCGCCAGATCGTTCGTTGGTCGCCGCTGGGAATGACCGTCAACTCCAGCAGCGCGGCACAGGGCGTTTCGTGGTTCGGGGGGGGGAGAATGAACAGCGAGCTGAACGACCGTAAATGGTATAAATCGGTGCTTTCGATTCGTACCGACGACGCTGGCGACAAGCAGGTCGACAAGTCGTATCAGTTCTCCAGGGGGCCGCTGGGGAAATACTTCATGGTGCTTGCCGCCCATGAGTACCGGATGCTGAAGGCGGTTGAGGGCCTCGCTTTTACGCCTCAGGCGATCGCGTTGAGCAACGACTCCCTACCCAGGGTAACTTATGGGTTGGTTGAAGGTGTCTCCATCAAAGAGCAGGCTGATCGAAATGGGGTGCCGCAGAATTTCTTTCCCCGGCTGCTGGCTGATGTGAAAGCGCTCCATCAGCACGGCGTGGCCCATATGGACCTCGGAAATTCCGGGAATATTCTGGTTTCCGTCGAAGGAAGTCCGGCAATGATCGATTTCGGTGCCGCACTGCCCCTCAACCGGTTGCCCACGCCATTGCGACGCTGGGCCTGCCGTCAGGATATCGTTGGCGTTCTCAAGCTGTGGTCCCGGTTTGAGCCTGAAACCATGCCACCGGAGCTGCTGGAATACTACCAGAAGCACTACCGCAAAAATGTGTACACACCCAAGCGCTTCGTCAAAGCGGTGCGCCGGAAGTTTAAGGGCGACAGCAGCGACGAGGGCAGGTCCGGGCTGGCCATCACCATCAGCGTTATTGTCAGTCTGCTGGTGCTGATGTCCATGTCAGTATCCCTGTCCACGGCCTGAGACGTGAGCCAGTCAAACCCCGGCGCAGGTTTGCCGGGGTTTAACCGCAACGGTATCAGACGATCCGGGTTCTAGCCCTCACTCATCCCTGAAACCGGCTCATCCACAGAGCCGGCCCTGACCTTCTCCTCGATACGTTTGCCCACGTCGGCGTCGACATTCTTCCAGTACTCAAAGGCACGCTCCAGAACGGGGCTGCGCACGCCGCCCAGCAGAGCGCCTGCAACAGTATCAACCAGATGTTCCCGCTGGGTGTCGTTGAACACTTCCCGTACCAGGGTGCCCGGCTGGGAGAAGTCGTCATCATCCTTCCGCAGGGTATAGGCGCTTCGTACCATGTCACCGTCGGTATCCCAGCGATCGTCCACCGGGCCGGTTTCGTCAGACCACGGGCGGCCCTCGGAGTTGGGGGCGTAAACCGGGCGGTTGCCACTATGATCGTAGGCCATGTTGCCATCGAACATATAGGTGTTCACATCCACTTTGGGCTTGTTCACCGGGAGCTGGTGGAAATTGGTACCGATGCGGTGGCGCTGGGCGTCGTTATAGGCGAAGGCACGGCCCAGCAACATCTTGTCCGGCGACAGCCCGATACCGGGGACAACGTTACCCGGGGAGAACGCCGCCTGCTCAATCTCAGCAAAGAAGTTATCCGGATTGCGGTTGAGCGTCATGGTGCCTACCTTGATCAACGGGTAGTCGGCATGGGGCCAGGTCTTCGTGAGATCAAAGGGGTTGAACCGGTAGGTCTTGGCATCTTCATAGGGCATGACCTGAACATGCAGCGTCCAGACCGGGTGATCGCCCCGGGCGATGGCGTCGAAGAGGTCGCGGCGATGGAAGTCGGCATCTTCGCCGGCCATGTTTTTGGCTTCGTCGTTGGTGAAGAATTCCATGCCCTGATGGGTGTGGAAATGATACTTGACCCAGAAACGCTCACCCGAAGTATTGATCCACATGAAGGTATGGGAGCCGTAGCCGTTCATATGGCGCCAGGTCCGCGGCAGGCCGCGCTCGCCCATCAGGTAGGTCACCTGG
>CAZHAY010000004.1:18831-51675 GCA_964530545.1 uncultured Marinobacter sp. | reverse complement strand
TCGTCAGGCTCCTAATACAAACCCCAGCACACAGCGTGCTGGGGTTTTTTTATGGCTGCGAAAACAATCGCCTACCTGCGCATAAAAAAGCCCCGAGGCGGCTCCGCACCAGGGCTAAAAACTCGTCACTACAATAGCTTAATCCCGCAGCCCACCAAACCGCCGATAAAACCCGTCATTTGGCCCCGGTAGCGGTCCCGAAGCGTTTTCCAGGGTCTGATCCAGCCATTCTTCCGCCCTTTCATAAATTTGACGATACAGGTTGCGACACAGCTGTCTCGCACCGCGCCCTTCCCAATCGCCAGGCAACAGCGCATCCGGCAGCTGCGGATCACGCAGGAGAATTTTCCGGTATTCATGGATAAGTAGTGTTCTGGCAATCAGGCACTCTTCCGGTGTAAGCGAATCCTCATCTCTCAGGTCCTGCCAGAGCGGGCGGAATTGGTCCAGGAAGCGCCGGTAGCGCCCCCCCAGTTCATCCAGATTCCAACTCTCCCGGACTTCCAGGCGCATCGCGCGGGAGCTGAGCGGCTCGACCGGATAGGTCTGCATAACAATGGTATCGTCCAGTGCATCCCATTCCTGCAGCAGGGGCAGAAGCTCTTCCCGCTGGATACGGGGATGAATCATCACGCCAGGACCGATACTGCCGAAGCTGAGCCATTTAAGCTCATCCCGTACCCGGCGTCGCGCTTCTGCTTCCAGTTGCGTTAGCAGTACCAGGGTCCAGCTTCCGTTCCAATCCCGCGACGACATATCGTAGACATGTTTAAACGCGTGCTCGAAACGACGAAGTCCAGAGCCCGTCAGGCTGTAGTAACTGCGACGGCCGATCTTCTCAGCTTGCAGCCAGTTCTCTTGCACAAGGCGATAGACCGACGTACGCACCAGGCGCTCATTGATCCCAATGGGTTCGAGCAACTGAGCCAGACTGCCGAGCCACACGGTGCCTCCCCGGGGGGCGATCGCGTCGCCGTAGAGAGTGATGATCAGTGAGCCAGCCCGTATGGGGCGCTTTTTCTGGAACTGTGCAACAAGCAGGTCGAGTTGTTTCTTTGCGGTCATAGGCTGGCTAATGGTTGATAGGCAGGAAAATTCGTAGGCTTATTATGCTCATTCGACGGTCATGGGTAAAACCGGTGAGCAGAGAGTCTGCTGAAAAAGGGGGAGCTTTCGCTCCCCGATTCTCGGGCTCACGGTTTTTTGGCTACCAGCGTGAGGATGTCATAGCTGGCGACAAGCTCGTCGTTCTGGTTGGTTACCGCGACGTCCCACGCGACCACTCCCTGCGGGTGACCCTCAGGCGAGGTGCGGCCCTGGTCGATTTTGCGCTTGCAAGTGAGGCGGGCGCGAATGGTATCGCCTGCGACTACTGGGTTGATGAAGCGCAAGGTGTCGATGCCGTAGTTAGCCAGAACCGGTCCAACGCCGTGGTAGACAAACAGGCCTGCGGCTACGGACAGGACAAGATAGCCGTGGGCGATACGTTCACCAAACTGGGTGTCCTTGGCAGCGATGGCGTCAAAGTGCATATAAAAATGGTCGCCAGACAGGCAGCCGAAGTTGACGATGTCCGCTTCTGTGACGGTACGCCGATGAGTCAACAGTGACTCGCCAATCTGGAGTTCATCGAAGTGGCGACGGAATGGATGGATATCATTCTCGACGACTTCTGCGCCCCGCACATATTCCCGGGTTACGGCAGCTACCATTGTAGGGGAGCCCTGAATGGCCGTACGCTGCAGGTAGTGATGCACCGCCCGGATACCACCCAGCTCCTCTCCGCCGCCGGCGCGGCCGGGACCGCCGTGCTTGAGCATGGGTAGCGGTGAGCCGTGCCCGGTGGACTCCTTCGCAGCTTCTGCGTCCAGGATGTGCAGGCGACCGTGTTGGGCTGCGAGCACCGGGATCATCTCGGCGGCGGTTTCGGGACTTTTTGTGGTCAACGTGGTTACCAAACTGCCTTTACCCTTGGCAGCGATGGTCAGGGCTTCGTCGATACCGTTATAGGGCATCAGCGTGGCGACGGGACCGAACGCTTCGATGTCATGGGCGCCGCCGTCGGCCAGCGGGTTTCGGTTAACCAGCAGGTGCGGCGCAATGAACGCGCCATTGTCGATGCCAGTACCAACCGGTTTGAGATCGCTGGATCTGCCATAGACGCACTCGCTAGTTTCCAGCAGGCGGCCGATCGCCTCCGTGACGTCCCACAGCTGGTCCTGGGATGCCAGTGCGCCCATTTTTACGCCTTCCTCTTCCGGATTGCCGAAAGTAACCTTGCTCAGGCGTTCGCTGATGCGTTCCGCCAGTGCATCCAGGTGTTCAGTAGGAACGAGAACCCTACGGATAGCCGTACATTTCTGACCGGCCTTGGCGGTCATCTCGCGAGCGACTTCCCTGGCGAAGATATCGAACTCTTCGTCTTCCGGCGATACATCCGGCGCCACAATCGCGCTGTTCAGCGAGTCGGCTTCAGCGTTGAACGGAATGCTTTTTGCCAGAATGTTCGGGTGGTTCTTCAGCTTCAGCGCAGTATTTGCCGAGCCGGTGAAAGTGACGAAATCCTGCTCTTCCAGACGGTCCAGCAGGTCACCGGTACCGCCGATAATGAGTTGTAGTGCACCGTCAGGCAGCAGGCCAGAATCCACAATAACGCGCATGGCTGCTTCGGTCAGGTAGCTGGTCGCTGTGGCTGGCTTGAATATGCAGGGCATACCGGCCAGAAATGCAGGAGCGAATTTCTCCAGCATACCCCAGATGGGGAAGTTAAAGGCGTTGATATGAACCGATACGCCGCGGCGGGGCACGAGAATATGGGTGCCGTTAAAGTGGTTGTTCTTGCCAAGCTGGTTCACGGGCCCTTCATGAGCCACGTTACCGGATGGCAGTTCCTTGCGGCCGGTTGAAGCGTAGGTGAACAGGGTCCCGAAGCCGCCGTCGATATCAATCCAGGAGTCGGCTTTGGTACATCCCGTGTGGTGCGATACAGCGTAAAGTTCATCCTTACGGCCCTGGATGTAAATGGCCAGTTCTTTGAGGATGGCAGCGCGTTGTTGAAAGTCGAGCGCGAGCAGATTTTTTACACCGGTGTTCCGGGCATAGTCGACGGCGGCGCCGAAGTCGATAGTTTCCTCGTGGGTGTGGGCCACGGTGTCGCCATTGATGGCGCTTGGCAGGGCCTTGGCGGCGGTGCTGCCGAACCACTGGCCTGCAATAAAGCTTTGAAGGACGGACATGGGCGTTCTCCCGGAATGCATTGTAATTGTTACAGAATTTTCAAGATGTTCAGGTAAAGGAAAGCCGGCGTATGTGCCGGCCGCCCCGGTTTTCTGAACGGTATCTACAGCTCGTCAAAATCGAGCACTACCTTGTCGCTGATCGGGTAGCACTGGCAGGACAGGACGTATCCGGCCTCCACCTCGTAGTCTTCCAGGGCAAAGTTGGCGTCCATTTCCACTTCACCTTCGACAACTTTTGCCTTACAGGTAGAGCACACACCGGCCTTACAGGAGTACGGCAGATCTGCGCCAATGTTATTGCCGGCGTCCAGTATGCTCTCTGTGTTCCGGGTCAGGTCGAAGGTCAGGGCACGGCCATCGGCGCGAACGGTCACCTGGCTCACGGCTTGCGGGTCAACGGTGGTTTCTACCCGATCCTTGCGGGGCGCTTTGCTACCGCCAGCGGGGGTAAACAGTTCATAGTGGATCTTTTCTTTCGCCAGGCCATGACGCTGCAGGGAATCGCGAACGGTCTCGGTCATGATCTGCGGACCACAGATAAAGGCGGCGGTCAGCTTTTCCGCGCTGAGCCAGTGGTCAAACAGCGCGTCACACTTGTCGGCATCAATACGGCCGTTATACAGGTCAATGTCCTGTTCTTCCCGGCTGAACAGGAAGACGAGGTTGAAACGGTCCATATAGCGGTTTTTCAGGTCTTCGAGCTGTTCCCGGAACATGGTGCTGGTTGTTGACCGGTTACCGTAGAACAGAGTGACTTTGCTCTGCGGCTCAGTCGCAAGCGTTGTCTTGACGATGGACAGAATCGGGGTGATGCCACTGCCAGCGGCGACGGCCAGGTAATCGCCGTGCCGCTGGGGATCCAGCTCCACGTGGAAGGTTCCCTGCGGCGGCATGACTTCCACGGTTTGTCCGGGCTTTAACTGCTCGTTGGCGACAGTGGAAAAGCGGCCGCCGGCCACGCGTTTGATGGCAATCCGCAGCTCCTGGTCGCTGACGCCGGTACAGATGGAGTAAGAGCGCCGGATTTCTTCACCGTCCAGGGTGGTACGCAGCACCAGGTGCTGGCCCTGGCGGTAACTGAAGGTTTCTTTCAGATCCTCCGGCAGGTCGAAACACAGGGATACGGCATCCCGGGTTTCCGGCCGGACTTCGCGAATAGTGAGAGGATAGAACTTGTTCATAGTTGTTCTGCTCTAGATACATTTGAAGTAATCGAAGGGCTCGCGGCAGTCGAGGCACCGGTACAGGGCCTTGCAGGCGGTAGAGCCGAACTCACTGACCCTTTCGGTATGGGTGCTCTCGCACTGGGGGCAGGCGATAACCTCATCCATACCTTTGAGGGTGAGCTTGCTGGCGCTTCCCACCGGGGGCGCAATTCCGAATGCTTTCAGCCGGCGCCGGCCTGCCTCCGTGATCCAGTCGGTGGTCCAGGCTGGGGTGAGCACCCGCCGGACGCGGCCATTGCGAATCCCTGCCAGAAGCAGGGCATCTTCAATGGACTCCTCGATCATCTCGGTGGCCGGACAGCCCGAATAGGTGGGCGTCACGTCGATCACCCATTCACCATTTTCGGCTGTAATGCGTCGGACCATGCCAAGCTCGACCACGCTGACCACCGGGACTTCCGGGTCCTTGACCTCATCCAGAAGCGCCCAGATGTCGGCTTCGGTAACGGGCCTGCTGCGGTCACGGGCCGGCATGCGATCGCTGGCAATGACCGGCACGTCGTCCAGCAATGAGCGCGGTTCAGGTCTACCAGGTGTTTGCATCCGGATATGCCCTCTGCAGGAACTGCATCTCGGCCAGAATAAAGCCGAGGTGCTCGGTGTGGTGGCCCTCTTTCGCGCCCCGATACATCCAGGCGTCTGCCGGCGGCGGTGTCAGCGTGGCTTCGGTCAGCACTTCATTGACCAGGCCTTTCCAGTCAGCGGCCAGTTGCCGGGGATCTGCGCCAACACCAGCTTCGAATAACGTCTGTGTCACGTCGTCGCCCTCGATCAGTTCGCCGGTGAATCGCCACAGATCGTCCACTGCGGTTTGCATACGCTGATGGCTTTCTTCGGTGCCGTCACCAAAACGTTTGACCCAGTCGGAAGAACGGCGCAGGTGATAGCGGACTTCCTTGGCAGCCTTGGCCGCAATGCTGGCCACCCGCTCATCCGCGGCGCCAGTCAGGGCAGTGATGGCGAAATAGTGCCAGGTATCGTAAAAGAACTGGCGGCCCATGGTGACCGCATAGTCGCCGTTGGGCTGCTCCACCAGCAGCGCGTTCCGATACTGGTGAGCGTCGCGACGGAAGGCCAGGTCATCGGCAGTGCGACCGTCGTTGATCAGTTCGGCGGCGTATTCGTACCAGTTGCGCGCCTGGCCGACCAGGTCGAGAGCGACGTTCATCAACGCCAGCTCTTCTTCCAGAGCCGGGGCCTTGCCGCACAGTTCGCACAGGCGCTGGCCGAGGATCATGTCGGAGTCTGCCAGGCGTAACAGATACTCCTGAAGCGCCTGCTGCTGTGAGATTGTCTTGCTCATTCCGGACTCCTTACATGTGGCCGACTTCGTCGGGCAGCTTGTAGAAGGATGCGTG
Organism: uncultured Marinobacter sp.; assembly: GCA_964530545.1. GTDB lineage: Bacteria > Pseudomonadota > Gammaproteobacteria > Pseudomonadales > Oleiphilaceae > Marinobacter. Next base: position 45,852 of record CAZHAY010000004.1, on the reverse strand, counting down.
GCGGTACACCTTGTCGTCGGATGGATCGAACAGGATGTCTTTCTCATCCGGCGACGACGCGGTAATGGCCGCCGAGGGCACTACCCAGATGGAAACGCCCTCGCTGCGGCGGGTGTACAGATCGCGGGCGTTGGCCATGGCCATCTCCGCGTCAGCAGCATGCACACTGCCTACGTGTTTGTGGTTGAGGCCGTGCTTGCTGCGTACAAATACTTCGTAAAGGGGCCAGTCAGCCATAATGAATCTCCTCTCAGGCAGCGCGTTGCTGTTTTTGTTTCTGCTTTTCGGCGTATGCCCGGGCCGCCTCGCGGACCCAGGCGCCGCCATTAATGGCATTCCTGCGGGTCTCGATGCGCTCTTTGTTGCACGGGCCGTTGCCCTTGAGCACGTCGTAGAACTCCTGCCAGTCAATTTCGCCGAAATCATAATGACCGCGCTCTTCATTCCACTTCAGTTCCGGGTCGGGCACGGTACAGCCGAGGAATTCGAGCTGGGGAACCGTCTGGTCAATAAACATCTGGCGCAGTTCGTCGTTGCTCTTGCGCTTGATCTTCCAGGCCAAGGACTGCTGGGAGTTCGGCGACTGATCGTCTGACGGGCCGAACATCATCAGTGACGGCCACCAGAAGCGGTTGATGGAGTCCTGCACCATCTGTTTCTGTTCTTCGGTGCCTTCGCGCATCAGGTCCAGCAGAATCTGGTAACCCTGGCGCTGGTGGAAACTCTCTTCCTTACAGATCCGGATCATGGCCCGGGAGTAGGGGCCGTAAGAGGTGCGCTGCAGCACCACCTGGTTAACGATGGCGGCGCCATCCACCAGCCATCCGATGGTGCCCATGTCCGCCCAGCTGAGAGTGGGGTAGTTAAAGATGGAGGAGTATTTGACCTTGCCTTCGTGAAGCTTGTCGATTTCCTCGTCCCGGTCGGCCCCCAGGGTTTCCATGGCGCTGTACAGGTAAAGACCATGACCGGCCTCGTCCTGGATCTTGGCCATCAGCTGAAGCTTGCGCTTGAGTGTGGGAGCGCGGGTTACCCAGTTGCCTTCCGGCAGCATGCCGACCACTTCCGAGTGTGCATGCTGGGACATCTGGCGGATCAGGGTCTTGCGGTAACCCTCGGGCATCCAGTTCTTTGCTTCAATTTTGGTCTCAGCATCAATCTTGAGCTGGAACTCTCGCTCCTCAGGAGACATTTCCTCGAGGGATCGAACGCGTTTTGCGCCGGTTTCAACGAGCTGTGCGTACATGATGTACCTCCGCTTCCGGTAAAAGGGTAGGGCTGACCAGTTCGTGGTCTGCAGACTTCTGACGGCGGTCAAACAGCCGCCTGGCCTTGCCTTCTGACCGGGCCAGCCGGTTCGGCTCGGTAATGACGATACGGGTGCTGATGCCGACAAAGGACTTGATGTTATGAGCCAGGGTCCTGGCGTATTGGTCGCGCTCCCCGGCGGCGGCACTGCCGTGCTCAGGTTTGAGTTCGCAACGGATATCCATGCAGTCCATGTTGCCTTCTTTATAAACCTCGATTTCGTAGTGGCAGGACAGCGCCCGCACCGCCAGAATCTGTTCTTCGATCTGGCTCGGGAAAACGTTCACCCCTCGAATGATCAGCATGTCGTCGCTGCGCCCGTTGATCTTGTCGATTCGGCGCATGGGGCGAGCGGTGCCGGGCAGCAGGCGGGTGAGGTCGCGGGTCCGGTAACGGAGAATCGGTAATGCTTCCTTGGTCAGGGAGGTGAACACCAGTTCACCGTACTCGCCATCGGGCAGGACTTCGCCGGTCTCCGGGTTGATGATTTCGGGATAGAAGTGATCTTCCCAGATGGTGGGACCGTCCTTGGTCTCCAGACATTCCATACCTACGCCCGGCCCCATGACCTCGGAAAGCCCGTAGATATCCAGCGCGTCGATGCCGAGGCGCTGCTCAATCTCATCACGCATGGCGTTGGTCCAGGGTTCAGCGCCAAAAATGCCCAGACGCAGGGCAAGGTCACCCGGTTTGATGCCCTGTCGCTCAATTTCGTCAGCCAGATTCAACAGGTAGGACGGAGTGACCATGATGATGTCGGGCTGGAAGTCCTTCAGCAGCTGAACCTGTCTTTCGGTCTGGCCGCCAGACATGGGAATCACTGAGCAGCCCAGCTTTTCCGCGCCGTAATGAGCGCCTAAGCCGCCGGTAAAAAGACCGTATCCGTAGGCAATGTGTACCTTGTCGCCCGGGTGGCCGCCTGCAGCGCGGATGGAGCGGGCCACAACGTCAGCCCAGGTATTGATATCGTTCTGAGTGTATCCCACCACCGTCGGTTTACCGGTAGTGCCGCTGGACGCGTGAAGGCGAACGATCTGCTTCATCGGGGTGGCGAACATTCCGAACGGATAGTTGTCCCGCAGATCCTGTTTCATGGTGAACGGAACCTGAGACAGGTCCTCAAGAGTCCGGATGTCCGCCGGCTTGAGCCCGCTCCTGTCGAAGGCTGCCTTATAGAACGGAACCTTGTCGTAGGCATGGTTGAGGGTCCAGCGCAGCCGTTGAAGCTGCTCGTGACGCAGTTCGTCAATGCTCGCGGTTTCCAGGTGGTCCAGCGGACCGGTTTTCTGCATGGCTAAAGTCATAACGCTATTCCCGGATTGGTCTTGTTGGTGTGGAATTTCGGGTCCGTTTGTTCGTTATTGTTGCGTCTCGCCCGGTTCGCGAACGCTGCCCTGGACCTGATAAGACTTGCCGCGAAACAATGCGACGGTCCTGCCTTCCTGGTTTGCAATTTCGATGTCATAGACGCCGGTGCGGCCCCCTCTTGAACGCTCTGTCGCGGTAGCGGTAAGAAGGTCGCCAAGTCTGGCGGCAGCCACGTACTCAATACTGCAGCCAGCAGCGACGGTCGTCCGGTCGTAGGTGTTGCAGGCAAACGCAAAGGCGGAGTCAGCAAGGGCGAACAGGTAGCCGCCGTGGCAGTTGCCATGCCCCTGGATCATCCGCTCGTCCACGGTCATGGACAGCGTGGCGCCGCCGGGCCGGACGGACCGAATTTCCATGCCCAGTTGCTGGCTGGCCTGGTCCCGGCTGAACATGGCGTCCGCGCACTGCTCGGCGAGTGTCTGGGGAGATGGCTGAAGGTTTGGCTGAGTCATTGTTGTTGGCTCCCAGCATTTGTCTCTCGATTTATCCAGCGCGGTCGTGATGCGCTGAACGTTGTCTTAGTGCCCTTTAAACTGCGGCGTTCGTTTTTCCATAAACGCAGCGACTCCTTCCTGGTAGTCGTCGCTATGACCCGCTTCCCGCTGCAGGTCACGCTCCAGGTCAAGCTGTTCATCCCAGGTATTGGTGGTGCTGGCGTTCAGTGCCTGCTTGATAAGGGCAAGGCCGGCGGTTGGCTGGATAGCGAGGTGTCTGGCCAGCTTGCGGGCTTCATCGGTCAGCGCTTCATCATCAACACAGCGCCAGATCATTCCCCAGGCCTCAGCCTGTTCAGCTCCGATCTTCTCCCCCAGCAGGGCCATGCCTTTGGCTCTCGCCATTCCCGCAAGGCGGGGAAGAATCCAGGTGCCGCCGGAGTCCGGCACCAGGCCGAGTTTGCAGAAGGCCTGTACAAAGCTTGCCGAGCGTGCTGCCAGGACGATGTCGCAGCTCAGCGCGATATTGGCGCCGGCACCTGCAGCGACGCCGTTGACGGCGCAGATCACGGGTATGGGCAGATCCCGCAGGGTGCGGATCAGGGGGTTGTACCAGGTTTCGATCGAGTGCCCGAGGTCCGGAGCGACGTCCCCTGGAGCGACATTCCGGTCACCCAGATCCTGTCCGGCACAGAAGCCTCGTCCCGCCCCTGTCAGGACCAGGACCCGAACGGCTTCATCCCGCCGGACGGTTTCAAGGGCTGTGCGCAACGCTTCGTGCATGTCGGCGGTGAAGCTATTCAGGCTCTGGGGGCGGTTCAGCGTGACGGTAGCGACGCCCTGCTCGATATCAAGAAGAATGCTGTCCTGCGACATGGCTGACTCCGGTGGTTTGTGCTCTTGTTCATCTGGTTAAGTGTCAGTATAGGGATGAATTGATACTCGTCAATGATTAAGTTTGTAAATTCTGTATCACGTTATGGTTGCTGGATGATGGAGCTTCACAGGCACGTTTTCACTTGATCGGTGGTATTCGTTTGATGTTAAAGGTGATGTTTGTCAGTTTATGAGTGGTTGAATTTCTGGTCGAGCAACAGAAGTGATACAAATTAATTTTCAGGCAATGTTTTATCGTGAAGTGTTTTTGGAGCGAGCAGTGCGGGTAACAGAGCTGGCCGCGGCGCTGGTATACTGTCTTTTTGGCCAGAGAAGCAGGCAGGGTATGAATGAGGCCCTTCGACAGTTCGCGCTGGGAGTTGCTGGCGTCCGTATGTGGTATGCGCGGGAACCGCTTCCCGGGGCAGCGCCGAGTCCGGCGTTTGACTTTATTGAAGACGATGCAGGCGGTGCGTCCGAGCCTGTCGCCCCGTTAGCGCCGCTTGTCGCCATACGTCAGCAGGCACCATCAGTAACCGGACAGGCTTCCCGCCAGAGTCTGGCACGATTGCAGGGGTTGCTGGGGGGTGAGCCTGCGCGCAAATCCGGGCTCGACAGGACAGCGTCGCCCCACGACCCGAAGATCGCCGATCCTGCTCCGAGCCCTGTCCCAGACGAGCCGGAGTTGGTGGCTGACAGACTAGAGGCCCCCTCGCAGGTGCCTGGGTTACGGACTGGTTCGGATGGGTTGGCAGGGCAACATGTGGCGCTGAATCTCCGCTTCTGGCAGGGGCAGCACTGGCTGTTGATCAGTGCCAGTCCCGATGAAGCAGCCGCAGCACTTGAGGATCGGTTGGCCAACAATATTCTCAAGGCACTTGGCGATGCGGCGGTCCGTTCCGAGGCGCTGCGCTGGCCGGTATTCCGTAATCCCTCGGTACCTGGGAATGACGCGGCAGGGGCCGCAGCGGTGCTCGAGGCCATGGGTCAGGAAATGAAAGCGCCGAGTCAGCTACGGTTAGGGGTGGAGCCTGACGTGACCGGTCCGCAGGAGCGTGCGCTCTGGCAGGCGCTGCTGGGTCCATTGGGTCAACCCACGGTTTCGTTTCCCCGCAGCCTGGCGGCCTTGTCGTCAGAGCCAGACAGCAAGCGGCAGCTCTGGCAGGCGCTTAAAGGGTTGCCCGGCTGATGGTGTTGACCATGGATAGCAGGAGCGGGTTGCCGGTCGGCCTGCGCTGGTTGACGCTCGAGGATTTGCCAGCCGTTCTGGATATAGAGCGGCAGAGTTATTCCTATCCATGGTCTCAAGGCATCTTTCAGGACACGTTCCGTGCGGGTTACCTGATGCTGGGCGTTGAAAGCGACGGCTGGCTGGCGGGGTATGCCGTGCTGGCCATCCTGTTTGACGAGGCGCACCTGTTAAACCTCTGCGTCCGGCCCGCCAGCCGCGGCCAGGGCCACGCCCGGGTAATGTTACGCACCCTGGTGGAGGTTGCAGGGCAGCGGGACCTGCAGAGGCTGGTGCTGGAGGTGCGGGACAGTAATCGGGCCGCTCGTCAGTTATATCAGGACGAAGGTTTCGTTCTTGTGGGCCGGCGGCCCGGGTATTACCCGGACGGAGGCAAACCGGAGGATGCGGTGGTCATGGCCCTGGCACTGGCCGGGCCGGCCGTTCCCGTTCACTGAGCGTTTGTATCCTGCCTCGCGATCAGCGAAAATGCGACGCTTTTCATCACCGGCTCTGGCGGGTTTATACTCGTTGTTGCGTCCGGCTAATCAGATCAATGCAGGCGAGAGGCCATGTCCGACAGTAAAATTGCCAGCCAGGTAGCCAACAGGCGTACCTTTGCCATCATCTCCCACCCGGACGCCGGTAAAACCACGATCACTGAAAAGGTGCTGCTGTTTGGTCAGGCCCTGCAGAAAGCCGGAACTGTAAAAGGCAAGAAGTCTGGCCAGCACGCCAAGTCGGACTGGATGGAGATGGAGAAGGAGCGCGGCATCTCCGTGACCACATCGGTCATGCAGTTTCCTTACGGTGGCCGTCTGGTCAACCTGCTGGATACCCCAGGTCACGAAGACTTTTCCGAAGATACCTATCGGACCCTGACGGCGGTCGACTCCTGCCTGATGGTGATCGACGCCGGTAAAGGTGTTGAGGAGCGGACCATCAAGCTGATGGAAGTCACTCGCCTGCGGGATACGCCGATTCTGACGTTCATGAACAAGCTGGACCGGGATACCCGTGACCCGGTTGAGCTCATGGACGAGGTGGAGGACGTTCTGAAAATCGCCTGTGCCCCCATTACCTGGCCCATCGGTATGGGCAAGGGCTTCAAGGGCGTGTATCACCTGCTGCGGGATGAGGTGGTGCTGTACCATACCGGGCAGGGCCATACCATCCAGGAGAAGCGGGTAATCCCGGGGCTGGATAACCCCGAGCTGGATGAGGTTCTTGGCAGCTACGCTCCCGACCTGCGGGACGAGATTGAGCTGGTAAAAGGTGCTTCCCATGAATTTGACCGGGAGCTTTTTCTGGCCGGCGAACTGACACCCGTCTTTTTCGGTACCGCCCTCGGTAACTTCGGTGTGGATCACATGCTCGACGGTCTGGTGGAGTGGGCGCCGTCGCCTCTGCCCCGTGAGACCGATGTCCGAACGGTTGAGCCAGCAGAAGACCGCTTTTCCGGCTTCGTTTTCAAGATTCAGGCGAACATGGACCCGTTACATCGTGACCGGGTGGCGTTTCTGCGGATCGTTTCCGGCAAATACCAGCAGGGCATGAAGGCCCGGCACGTGCGCATCGGCAAGGATGTGCGCTTTTCGGAGGCGCTGACCTTCCTGGCCGGCGACCGGTCGCATGCGGAAGAGGCGTTTGCGGGTGATATCATCGGCCTGCACAACCACGGGACCATACAGTTGGGCGATACCTTCACCGAGGGTGAGGTTATGAAGTTCACCGGCATTCCCAACTTCGCGCCGGAGCTGTTCCGACGTATCCGGCTAAAAGATCCCCTGAAAACCAAGCAGCTGCAGAAAGGGCTGATTCAGCTTTCGGAAGAAGGCGCGGTGCAACTGTTCCGGCCGTTACGGAATAACGACCTGATCGTCGGTGCGGTCGGGGTACTGCAGTTCGATGTGGTGGTCAGCCGCCTCAAGAGCGAATATAAGGTCGAGGCCATTTACGAGCCGATCAATGTAGCGACGGCCCGCTGGGTGACCTGTGACGATCCCCGGAAGCTTGACGAGTTCGAGCGCAAGGCCAACGACAATCTCGCGCTGGATGGCGCGGACCGGCTGGCCTATATTGCACCGACCATGGTTAACCTGCAGCTCGCCCAGGAGCGGTACCCGGACGTGCAGTTCCACAAGACCCGGGAGCACTGACCCGCCGCCGGCTGCTCTGGAGGCGTCATGCAACTGGTGGATGCGCACTGTCATTTTGATTTTTCGGAATTTGCCGGTCAGCGGGCGCAGGTGTGGCAGCGGGCGCGAGAGGCGGGGGTCGCCCGCCTGGTGATTCCCGGTGTCCGGCAGCAGGACTGGGGCCGGGTGCAGCAGGTTGCAGCCGAATGCGACGATTGGTGGTACTGTCTGGGCATTCACCCCTGGTACATTGATGAGCATGACGACGAGGCACTGGGCGAGCTTGAGGCTGCGTTGGGGCGCGCCGGCGATCGCTGCGTCGGTTTGGGTGAGTGCGGGCTTGACCGTCTCCACGGCGATTTAAATGCTCAAATGCCGTGGTTTGAAGCGCAAGTGGAACTGGCGAGCGCGCTTGATCTGACCCTGGTGGTCCATTCAGTACGGACTCATGACGAAGTGGCTGCCGTGCTACGTCGGGTCAGACCTGATGTCCCCGTACTGGTTCACGGCTTTTCCGGGAGTTATGAGCAGGGGCGGGCCCTGGTCGATCTGGGGTGCTATCTTGGAGTTGGCGGTGTTATCACCCATGACCGTGCCCGAAAAACCCGCAGTGCGATCTCGCAGTTACCGATCGAAGCTCTGGTGCTGGAAACAGATGCGCCTGATATGTCTCCGGCCGGGGTTGGCAAGGGCCGCAATGAGCCGGCTACGCTTCGGCAAATACTGACAACGCTGGCAGACCTGACTGCCCATGATGAACAGGCCCTGGCTGCGCAGCTTGTGGCTAACACAGGCAAGCTCTATCGTTGGTCTTATCGGTGAAATGCACAGTGGAAGGCTTGGCAGGGCCTGCCTGGTTAATATATACTCCGCGCCCTGGCTTTTCATAGCGAGGATGTTGTCTCAGCCCCGAACGACATCGTCGCATACCGGCCGCCAACGGTGGTTGGCTGGTAACAGGTATAAAACCCGGTCGGGCGCATCCCACAGCGTCGACATGCGGGTTTTTAACGTTTATTTTTTATAGCGTTCAAGGCGGATTCAATGAAGACTCTGAGTGCGAAACCAGAAACCGTAATACGTGACTGGTACGTTGTAGACGCAGCCGGCAAGACGCTGGGTCGTCTGTCAACCGAAATCGCCCGTCGTCTGCGGGGCAAGCATAAGCCTGAGTACACCCCTCACGTCGACACTGGCGACTACATCGTGGTCATTAATGCGAGCCAGGTCCGGGTGACCGGCAAAAAAGCAAGTGACAAGATCTACTATAGCCATACCGGCTTTCCTGGTGGTCTCAAGTCCATCACCTTCGAGAAGCTGATCGACAAGGCTCCTGAGCAGGTGATCCAAAAATCGGTCAAGGGCATGCTGCCAAAGGGTCCCCTCGGTCGCGCCATGTTCAAGAAGCTGAAAGTCTATGCCGGTGCTGAGCATCCTCATGCAGCCCAGCAGCCCAAAGAACTCGACATCTAACGGAAGGCGGATATGTCTGTAACACAAAATTACGGTACTGGTCGCCGCAAAAACTCCACGGCTCGCGTCTTTATCAAGCCGGGAAGCGGTAACATCTCGATCAACGGACGCTCTATTGAGCAGTTCTTCGGTCGCGAGACCCTGCGTATGATCGTTCGTCAGCCCCTGGTTCTGGCGGAATCAACCGATCGTTTCGATATCAAGATCACGGTTGCCGGTGGTGGCACCAGCGGCCAGGCCGGGGCGATTCGTCATGGTCTGACCCGTGCACTGATGGACTACGATGAAACACTGCGTCCGGCCCTGCGCAAGGCTGGCTTCGTAACCCGTGATGCCCGTCAGGTTGAGCGGAAGAAAGTGGGTCTGCGCAAGGCGCGTAAGCGGCCGCAGTACTCCAAGCGTTAATCCGGATTTCGGATGGCGTGTAAAAACCCGGCCCCGTGCCGGGTTTTTTATTGTCTGAAATGCTTTGATTCAGATCACGCAAGTGCCCGGCTTTCTCGTCTGTGAGCGGGTTCACGGCTTGTCAGCAGGTCGTAATTTCATTACCATTTGTGCGCTTATAATTTTCGGGTTGAGAAGTCCTTTTCAATGTGCACGCGGCCCTCGGGGGCGTTCATCACATTGCCTGATGGGAGAAAACCATAATGAACAATGGCGACGTTAGCCAGGGCCGACGCCGATTTCTGATCGGCGCGACGTCGGTGGTCGGAGGTATCGGCGTCGTCGGTGCAGCTGTTCCGTTTGTCGCATCCTGGAACCCCAGTGCTAAAGCGGAGGCAGCCGGGGCACCGGTCACCGTCAATGTCAGCAAACTCGAGCCGGGTCAGCAGATGACTGTTGAATGGCGGGGTAAGCCGGTATGGGTTGTCCGCCGCACCGACGAAATGATCCAGCGCATTCGTGATATGGATGACCGGGTCAAGGACCCGCTCTCGGAAGATGCTGCACAGCCGGACTACGTGACCGGTGAGCTGCGCTCTATCAACGGAGATATTGCCGTGCTGGTGGGCATCTGTACTCATCTGGGATGTTCCCCCCAGTATCGGCCGGAAGTGGCTCCAGCGGATCTGGGTGAGAACTGGCTGGGCGGCTATTACTGTGCCTGCCACGGTTCCCGGTATGATCTGGCCGGAAGGGTATACCCTAACCAGCCCGCGCCCACTAACCTGGAAATCCCGCCCCACCGTTTTGACGATGAAAACACCCTGACCGTCGGTCTGGATCCAGAGGGGGCCGCGTAATGAACAAGCTGATTAACTGGGTTGATGAGCGCCTGCCAATTGTCGAGGCGTGGAACAAGCACCTGGGTAAGTACTACGCGCCGAAGAACTTTAACGTCTGGTATTTCTTTGGCTCACTGGCGATGCTGGTACTGGTAAACCAGTTGATTACCGGTATCTGGCTGACCATGAGCTATAACCCCTCAGCAGAGGGTGCTTTCGCGTCCGTGGAATACATCATGCGCGACGTGCAATGGGGCTGGTTGCTTCGCTATCTGCACTCTACTGGTGCTTCCGCATTCTTCATTGTCGTTTACCTCCACATGTTCCGTGGTCTGATGTATGGCTCCTATCAAAAGCCCCGGGAACTGATCTGGATCTTCGGCATGCTGATCTACCTGGTGCTGATGGCCGAGGCGTTCATGGGTTATCTGCTGCCATGGGGCCAGATGTCCTACTGGGGTGCGCAGGTTATCGTTAACCTGTTCGGCGCCATTCCGGTCATCGGCGATGACCTTGCGCTGTGGATCCGGGGTGACTACCTGATCTCGGGTATTACCCTGAACCGCTTCTTTGCGCTTCACGTGGTGGCGCTGCCGATCGTCCTGCTGGGTCTTGTCGTGCTGCACATACTGGCGCTGCACGAAGTGGGTTCCAACAACCCCGACGGCATCGACATCAAGAAGAACAAGGATGAAAACGGCATTCCCAAAGACGGGATTCCGTTCCACCCGTACTACACCGTGCACGACCTGTTGGGCGTGGCTGTGTTCTTCTTTATCTTCTTCCTGGTGGTGTTCTTCTTCCCGGAAGTGGGCGGACTCTTCCTCGAGAAGCCAAACTTTGAGCCAGCCAACGCGCTGAAAACGCCTGACCATATTGCGCCGGTCTGGTACTTCACGCCTTTCTACGCCATGTTACGGGCGGTGACGGTGGACCTGTTTGGTCTGGACGCGAAGTTCTGGGGTGTCGTAGTCATGGGCGCGGCAATCGCGATCCTGTTTGTGCTGCCCTGGCTGGACCGCAGTCCGGTCCGTTCCATTCGTTACAAGGGCTGGATGAGCAAGGTTGCACTGGCGGTGTTTGCTGTCAGCTTTGTGATCCTCGGTTACCTGGGCGTTGTTCCTGCGACGGAAGGACGCACTATGGTTGCGCAGATCCTGACCACCTTGTACTTCCTGTATTTCATTCTCATGCCGTTCTATACACGCATGGAGAAAACCAAGCCAGTACCAGAGAGGGTGACAGGATGAAAAAGCTGATTTTGGGTCTTTTCATGACGGTCCTGCCGGCCCTGGGGTTGGCGGCATCACCCACCGTATCACTGGACTCCGTGGACGCCGACCACACCAACAAAGCGTCGCTGCAGCGGGGCGCAGCGACCTATATGAACTATTGTGCTGGCTGCCATTCCATGGAATACGCCCGCTACAATCGTATCGCCGACGACCTCGGTATTCCGGAAGATCTGTTCCTTGAGAACCTGGTCTTTACCGGGGCGAAGATTGGTGAGCTGATAGAAATCGGCATGGACAAGGGCCAGGCTGAGGCGTGGTTCGGTAACGCCCCCCCTGACCTGACGCTGGTCTCCCGCGTCCGGGGAGAAGATTGGCTGTACTCGTATCTGCGGGCTTTCTACAAGGATGACTCCCGTCCCCTGGGTGTGAACAACGCCGTATTCGACAACGTCGGTATGCCTCACGTGATGGTGGCCGAGCAAGGGCTGTGCGCCGTGCCGCCGAAGATCGGTACCGCGCCAAGTGTTGACCCGTTGAGCGGTAACGTTCGTGGTGTCGACATCTGCGATAGGTGGGCCATCGAAGGCAGTATGGACCCGGTTGAGTTCAACGGGGCAATGTACGATCTGACCAACTTCCTCTCCTACATGGGCGACCCTATCAAGGTGGAGCGGGAGCGTCTGGGTATTCTGGTTCTGATCTTTGTCGCGATCTTCTTCATATTCGCGTATTTGCTGAACCGTGAGTACTGGAAGGACGTACGCTGACGTTTAGCGTATAATGAACGCTGAGCATCTCCAGCGGGCCGGTCTGGCCCGCTGGTTTTTTTGCGTTTAAACGCAAATATTGGCCTTATTCTTTTCCTGGAGTCGTTCTATGGGCGTTGTGACCAAGCGGTCGTCGATGACGTTTTTCTCGGATCCTTCCAGCCATTACAGCCACCGTGTCCGTATTGTGCTGGCTGAGAAGGGTGTAACGGTGGATGTGGTGGACGTAGATCCGGACAGCCCGCCCGAGGAACTGGCGGATCTGAATCCTTATAACGAACTGCCTACCCTGGTTGACCGCGATCTGGTGCTCTATGAGCCCAACATCATGATGGAATATCTTGATGAGCGATTCCCCCATCCGCCATTGCTGCCGGTGTACCCGGTCGCGCGGGCAAACAGCCGTCTGATGATTTACCGCATTCAGAAGGACTGGTGCCGTCTGGTGGATCAGATTCTGGCAGAACCTTCTGCAAAAAGCTCAGATGCAGCCCGTAAGGAGTTGCGTGAGAGTCTGCAGGCGACGGGGCCGGTCTTCGCGGAGATGCCGTTCTTCCTGTCTGAGGAGTTCACCATCGTGGACTGCTGCATTGCGCCCATCCTCTGGCGTTTGCCGGCCCTTGGTATTGAGCTGGATGCCAAACAAGGCAAGCCCATCGAGAAATACATGGAAAGTATCTTCGGCCGGGAAGGCTTTAAAGCCAGCCTTTCGGATCTTGAAGAAGATATCCGCAGTTAACGGAAGCTCAACCGGGCGTCGCCAGGCGGCACCCGCTTTTCTCGGGAGAGTAATGTGTCTGAGCACAAGGTGACAATGACATCCAGCCGGCCTTACCTGGTCAGGGCGTTTAACGACTGGATCCTGGACAATCATTGCACGCCTCATATCGTGGTCGACGCCAGTATCCAGGGGGTTCAGGTTCCTTCGGATCATATTGCAAACGGCCAGATCGTGCTTAATATCAGCTCGTCCGCCGTCAAGGCGCTGATTATTGGCGATTCCGCCCTGGAGTTCAGTGCCCGCTTCGGTGGTGTGCCCATGCAGGTTTACATTCCGCTGCAGGCGGTAATGGCGATTTATGCCCGGGAGAACGGAGAGGGCATGGTGTTCGGCAGTGAGCCAGGGTCGCCAGGCCCCGAGGGTCCCGGTCATACCACGGAATCCTCGCGCCAGGGTCGTCCGGGTGCCGAGCGTCCCAGTGGCAGGCCGAGCCTGAAGGTTGTTAAATAGAGCTGTCCGGTAATTCCTCCCTGGGGGCTTGCTGTTCTCAGCTCCCAAACAGGTTCTCTTCCACAAGCCGGCACAGGATGCCGGTAATCAGCATCATGATGGGCGTTGCTGAGACCGGGTCAAGATCGTTCAGCGTGATCTCCAGATCCTGGGCTTGCAGCAACGCACTGATATCCGTTTTCTCCCTCGCGCTGAGTACAATCACGTTGATTTCCCGGTCGTGGGCGGTCTGAATGGCCTGAATCAGATTGGCCTTGTGTCCGTCATCCACGAACACCAGCAGGGAGTCGCCTGGCTTGCCGAGCGCTGTAACCTGGCGGGAGAAGGTTTCATTAAAGCGGTTGTCCCGGCAGATCGCGGAATAGGTCGTGGCATCGGCGCCGAGGTTTACCGCCGGCAGGCCAGGGCGGTCCTGCTCGAGGCGGCCCAATAGGCTGGTGCAGAAGTATTGCGCGAGGGTGTTGGCGCTGCCGTTGGCGCAGGTCATCACCTTGCCGTCGCTCAGCAGGGTCTGGACGATCAGGTCTGCGGCGGCGGGTATCAGGGGGGCGGCGTGACTGCCGGCCATGGCCGTGTGTTCCATATGGCTGGCAAACCAGTGACTGATATTGTCTTCACTACTGCTCATGGCTCCGCCTGAATTGCGTTCTTGATCCAACGAATACGGTATTGGTGGGTTGTTCCTGGCGCGATGGCGACAACGTCGATGCGGCTGAGGCGGTCCCAGAGGCCGTGCCTGTGGAGGTAGAACGAAACGGCACGAAGCAGCTTCTGCTGTTTTCTCCAGCCTACGGATTCTGCACCATCCGCGAGTGCATCGCGTTTACGATAGCGCACTTCGAAGAATACCAGAGTGTCGTCGTCATAGCCCACCAGGTCGATCTCGCCGCCCCGGTTATAGACGTTCCGGGCCAGGATTCTGACCCCCTTGCTTTGCAGGTAGCGTGCAGCCACACCCTCGGCGTGGTTGCCCTGGGCCTTCCGGCTGTTGTTTCCCTGCCGTGTTGCAGGATGGCCTTCCCTGGCACTCATATCAGTGGTCGAATCGTTCGCTCTGAATGGGCTCGTTAACGTCTTCTTTGGCTGACGTACTGGCGACAACAGTTGGTGCGCCATCCTGGAACACGCCCCACATCTGGGTACGGTGTATCCGATTGCTCTGGTCGAGCCAGAGTTCGCCGGTGTGCCCTTCGACCCGGGTATCCGGGACCTGCTGCATCAGCGGCAACCGCGTGCTCAGGGTCCAGGCATCCGCGCCCATGGCGAACAGGCGTCCCAGCGGACCGTCGAGATTCCCGAACTCCTCGTAAGCTTTTTGGCGGAACTCCGGCTCGCGATCGAGTATCCACGGCAGGTCGGTAAAATAGACGCCGTTGACGTCACGGTCCCGGGTCGGGTCAGGGCGTCCGCCGTAGATGATCGACGGTGAAAATACCGGCACGTCGCCCGCGTAGTAATAGGCAAACAGGGGCTTGAACTGACGGGCGACAAATGGCTCGGCCACCATGATGATAGCGTCGGCATCCTGTCGGCGGCGGGACTCGAACTCTATATTGACGCCCATGGTGCGTTCCAGTTCGATGGCGCGTTCGCGGCTGACGTTGATGCCCAGCAGTTCCGCGGTAACGTTCCGGAGATTGTCATCTTCTGAATAGCGGTCCGTATCCAGGATAACGCCGCCCAGCTCATTCATTCGCTGTTCCAGAGCCTGGGAGATCCGGTCGCCCCAGTCACCTCTTGGGATCAGCACGAGCGCGCTGTCCAGACCTTCCTCACGGATGCGCTCAGCAATCTGCCGTGCTTCATCCTCAACGGAGAGGCCGAACTGGAACAGGCGAGCCGGCTGGGGCTGGTTCTGCTCCGGTGCATAGTTCAGGGCCAGGACAGGTACCGGCAGGGAAGGTTTCTGGGCCAGCGCCGCCACTTCATCCTTTGCCAGCGGCCCTACAATCAGGTCGGGGTTGTTTGCCAGCAGCTCGGGCATCAGCTCGTCCATGGTGCGGCCGTTGGTGTCGACAATGGACAGGGTGATTTCATGGGGCTGCTCAGTTTCCTGCGGGAGCTGAGCGCCGTTGGCCGGCTGGCCATTGCTGTCGGCAGGACGGCCGCGATCCCGCGACGCTGGTGGCGACAGAGCGGCTTCCCGATTCTGCACGGCATCGGCGTAGTAGGCGGCCAGAAAGCCTTCGCGGACCATATTGCCAGCGGCGGATAGAGGCCCGGAAAGGGGCAGGGCCAGAGTGATCCTTTCGGGGCGGCTCTCCAGTACCTGCGTCATGATGGTCAGTTCACCGGGCAGGGCTTCCGTGCCCGGGTGGCCGCTCCAGTGGAACCGCCAGCTACGCACCGCGCGGCCCTGTTCTTCAAAGGTTAGCCCGGGTTGTCTCAGGGTAGACGCCAGCTCATACCAGCCCTGGCTTTCGAAACCGACTGCCGAGGTCGTCGCCTGCTCAAGCTCATCATTGGGGGTCTTTTTCAGCGCCTGCCAGATGCGATCGTTCAGCTGCTGGCGGTCCAGGTCCAGCAGCACAGGGTCAACACCCATCAGCAGCCGCGCCGAATCGAGGTGGGCACCAGCCAGTTCATGAACTCTCGACTGTAGCTGTACCGCCCGGGCCTGAACATCCAGTGGGTACTGTTGGTATTGTGCAGGCTCCAGATCCGCGGTAAGTTTCGTCGCCCACTCCCGGTCTTCCAGCGCCACCGCGCTGGCCATGCTCAACAGCAGGAGCTGATCCTCAAGTCCCGCTGCGGGCTCGTCAAAGGCGTCTGAGCGGAGCACCCGGCGGGCGTTTTCATGAGAGCCCTGGTCCTGAAAGGAGGCGGCAGAGCGTAGCAGGAAACGCTGGGTTTCCTCGCCGGGTGATAGTTCCTGTGCCGCGCTCAGAGCATCGCTCGCATTGCGAACCGCGTCATCCTGTAATTGTAACGGGGTGCAGCCCGTGGCCAGCAGGGCAACAAGGGCCGAGGACAGGGCCAGACGACGCAGGGTAGGCAGGTGACAACTCATAACAGGCAGGGCTCCTTGAGGTACCGGCGGGGCGCCGGCATAGTATCTCTCTGGTAAGTAGTGTCAGCGCAGCAAGTTTACCAGCTTGGCGGTCTTTTCACAGTTCACAGTGGGGTTTTTCCATTGCAGACAGCGAACACCCTGGCCGAAGGGGCCGGTACGCTTTTTATTGTTGCGACGCCCATCGGCAATCTGGACGACCTGTCCCGACGGGCAGAGCAGATACTGGCCTCGGTAGATCTGGTGGCCGCAGAGGATACACGCCACAGTGGTCGTTTGCTGCAGCACCTGGGTATCAGCAAGCCCATGTGGCCGCTCCATGACCATAATGAGAGAGAGAAGGCCGATGTGCTACTGGATCGTATTGCCGGCGGAGAGTCCGTTGCATTGGTGTCTGATGCGGGAACGCCGCTGATCTCTGACCCCGGCTACGTACTGGTGCGACTGGCGCGGCAGCGGGGTATCTCGGTGGTGCCGGTGCCCGGGGCCTGCGCAATGGTGGCGGCGCTTAGTGCGGCCGGCTTGCCGACAGACCGGTTCCTGTTCGCCGGCTTTCTGCCCGCCAAGACGGCGGCCCGGAGCCGGGAGCTGGAAGTATTATCCCGCGAATCCGCCACGCTGGTGCTCTACGAATCGCCCCGGCGTGTGGCCGCGCTGCTGGCGGACATTCGTCGGGTATTCGGGGATGAGCGGGAGGTGGTACTGGCGCGGGAACTCACCAAGGCATTCGAAAGCTGGTATCACGGGTCTGTCGCGGAGGTGGAGCGCGCCATCGAAGCGGATGCTCATGCTGGTAAAGGAGAGTATGTGGTCATGATTGCTGGTGCGCCGGCTGCAGCAGACGGCGATAAGGTCATCGATGCTGAGCGGGCGCTGTCGCTGCTGTTACCGGAGCTGCCGGTGAAGAAGGCCGTCAGGCTGGTGTCAGAGCTGACGGGGCTGCCCCGCAATGAGCTGTATCAGCGTGCATTGTCTCTCAAGGACGCCGGATCTCTCAAGGATACCGGGTCTCTAAAGGACGCCTGAAGCCCGGTCCGGGTCAGAATTCGCTTGCGCTGGAAAAAAGGCACAGGTATTGTCGCCCTGAGCTCGCCAGACAGTCGCCGCCGGTCCGCCGGGGGAGGAAAGTCCGGGCTCCGCAGGGCAAGGTGCCAGGTAACGCCTGGGCGGCGCGAGCCGACGGAAAGTGCAACAGAGAGCATACCGCCTAAGCGCTTCGGCGCCGGTAAGGGTGAAAGGGTGCGGTAAGAGCGCACCGCGTGACTGGCAACAGTTCACGGCATGGTAAACCCCACCTGGAGCAAGACCAAATAGGAGTCCGATGGCGTGGCCCGCGCTGGATTCGGGTAGGTTGCTTGAGGCCTGTGGTGACGCAGGCTCTAGATGAATGACTGTCCACGACAGAACCCGGCTTATCGGCGAGCTCGCCTTTCTCTTTTCCTCGATATTCTTCTGCCAAAGTGTTGGGCAAGCTAGCGAACTGTGAAGTGCGTAGTTTCACTACAGAAATCGTTATGCCAAAAAAATCTTAGATTTCGTTCATTTTCTCCGAATCTCTTTGCAGGCTTTTGATTTGCTGGAAATTCTTCCCGCAATTTACCTTCTTGCCTTCACTCCATACTGCTAACTCCTTGTCACTAAAGAAACTTTTGTAATGTCTGTCGCTCTGTTGACGCTTGCATTGTTTCTGACGTGTTTCTATAGTGTGCCGGAGTGGGGAAAAGTGGAAATTGGTGGATTTTAGTGGTTGTGGAGTGGTGTCGGGTGGAGTTTGACGACGCCATTCCAGCGGGAAGAAAACACAACAAGCAGGATCAGCGCCTTCAGCAATGAGTAACTTTCTTGGCAGTCACGCTATCAACATGGACGCGAAGGGTCGCCTCGCGATTCCTGCCCGTGTGCGTGAAGAGCTGCAGGACGAATGCAATGGCCGCATTGTTCTGACTGCCAACGCGGACGAAGAGCGCTGCCTGCTGCTTTACCCGGAGCCGGTTTTCGAAAGCGTACGTACCCAGGTGCTGGCCTTGCCGAACATGAACCGCAAAGCCCGGCGTCTGCAGCGGTTGATTCTTGGACACGCCACTCCGCTGGAGCTTGATTCTGCAGGCCGTGTGCTGGTCCCGCCCACTCTGCGCAGTTATGCCCGCCTGGAGAAGAAGCTGATGCTGATCGGCCAGGGCAAGAAGCTGGAACTGTGGAGCGAAGAGCGCTGGTTCGCCTGGCTGGATGAGTCGGACGATGATGATGAGATGCCACCGGAGATGGAGGCCTTGTCACTATGACGTCGCCAGAGAATTCGTCCATGCCCGCCGGGCAGGCGCTGCACCGCTCCGTTCTGCTGGAGCAGGCAGTTGAGCTGCTGGTGGTGCGTGATACCGGGCGCTACATCGATGGCACATTTGGCCGCGGGGGACACAGTCGGCTGATCCTCCGGCACCTCAATGACGATGGCAGGTTGCTCGGTATCGACAAGGACCCCGAAGCGGTCCAGTTTGCAGAAAACCTGGCGGCCGAGGATGGCCGCTTCGTCGTTTATCACGGCTCGTTTGCGGATATGGCTGATGCCGCACTGAACCGTGACTGGGCGACTGGCTCGGTATCAGGGGTGCTGCTGGATCTGGGCGTGTCGTCACCGCAACTGGATGACCCCGAGCGCGGCTTCAGCTTTATGAGTAACGGCCCGCTGGACATGCGAATGGATCCGACCAGCGGCCAGAGCGCGGCGGAGTGGCTTAACGCAGCTCCCGAGCAGGAGATTGCCGATGTGGTCTGGCGTTACGGGGAAGAGCGTTTTTCCCGCCGTATCGCCCGGGCCGTGGTCACCCAGCGCGCCGAAGAGCCACTGACAACCACCCGCCAGTTCGCCGAGCTGGTGCGGCAGGCGGTGCCGAAAAAGGAAAAGCACAAGCATCCGGCCACCCGTACATTTCAGGCGGTTCGTATTTTTATCAATCGTGAACTGGACGATCTGGAGGCGGGCCTGCGGCAGGCAGTGGATTTGCTTGAGCCCGGTGGTCGACTGGTGGTGATCAGCTTCCACTCCCTGGAAGACCGGATCGTCAAGCGCTTTATGAGAGATCTCGCCCGCGGGCCGCAGCTTCCACGGGGTCTGCCGGTAATGGCACAGGACATCGAGCCGCCGTTCCGGCTGGTAGGCAAGGCATTGAAGGCGAGCCAGCCTGAAATCGAACAGAACATCCGGGCCCGCAGTGCAGTTATGCGGGTTCTGGAGCGCCGTCCAGGCACCCAAGGAGAAGCAGAATCATGAGCGCTGTGACCATCGAGAAGCCGAAATCACCGGTGCTGACCAGGGAAGCCATGCGGGGAAAAGTCTCGGATGCGCTGCGGCTGTCGGCGCGGATTTTCCGAACCCTGGCGGAGCCCCAGGTGGTGGTGACGCTGGGGCTGGCAGCATTGTTGATCGGCTCTGCCATTGGCGTAGCCATCAGTGCCCACCAGAATCGGGACCTGTACAACACTCTGTCCAATCTCCAGCTTGAGCGGGACGCTTATCAGCGCCAGTGGAGTCAGCTGTTGCTTGAGCAAAGCGCCCTGAGTGCCCATGGACGTATCGAGCGTAAGGCAGTTGAAGAGCTGGGAATGGTGGTACCGGGCCGCGAGCACATTGTGCTCGTGCCTTATGCCGACACCAGCAGAATCGCATCCGCACCGAAATAAGAGCACGCTATGGCCGCCAGACCGGATAAACCCACCCTCCTGCAGAAAGCAGGCGCCAGCCTTCAGGCCTGGCGCTTTGGCTGTGTGGTGGGCGTTTTTCTGGCGGTCGTCGCGGCGCTGGGCTGGCGTTTGGTGGATCTCCATGTGGTTGACCAGGAGTTCCTGCGACAGCAGGGCGACGTAAGAACCATCCGGATTGATTCCATTGACGCCCATCGGGGCGTGATCACCGACCGGTATGGCGAGCCACTGGCGGTCAGTACGCCGGTCGAAACCCTGTGGGCCAACCCCAGTGAAATGGATGCGGAGGACCCGCGGCTAACCACGGCTGCGGCCCTGCTTGGGCTTTCAGAAGCGGGGCTGAGGCAGCGTCTCAGGGATTACGCTGCCCGCGAGTTCATCTATATCAGCCGCAAGATCCAGCCAGCCGTCGCGCAGGAGGTATTGGCACTGGGTGTGCCCGGTCTGTACAGCCGACTTGAGTACAAGCGCTACTATCCCGCCGGCGAAGTGGCCGCACATCTGGTGGGCTTTACCAATATTGATGAGGAAGGGCAGGAAGGCATCGAGCTGTCCTATAACGAGTGGCTCAGCGGTGTGCCGGGGCGCAAGCGGGTACTGCGGGACAACCGCGGTCATCTGATCCGTGACCTGTCTCTGATCCGCGATGCGCACCCTGGCAAGGACCTGACCCTCAGCCTTGATCTTCGGCTCCAATACCTGGCCTATCGGGAACTGAAGGCTGTCGTGCAGGCACATAAAGCCCGGGGTGGAACCCTGGTGATGCTGGATGTGTCCACGGGTGAAGTGCTGGCGATGGTGAACCAGCAATCCTACAACCCCAACGACCGTACATCCCTGAGCCCCGGCCGGCTCCGGAACAAGGCACTGACCGACCTTTTTGAGCCGGGGTCCACCATTAAACCGCTGGCGGTGGCAGCAGCCCTGGAGATCGGTGCCTATCAGCCTGATACCCTGGTAGACACCTCGCCCGGCTATCGTCGTTATGGTCGGTTTACAATTCGCGATCATCGTAACTACGGCGAGCTGCCGGTCACGGAGATCATTTCCCGGTCGAGTAACGTCGGTATGAGCATGATCGCCAACGATATCGGCGGTAATGTCATTCGCGATTTTTACTTCCGGCTGGGGCTGGGTCAGCCTACTGGCATTGGCTTCCCCGGTGAGGCGGTAGGCGTGTTACCCATGACCGATCGCTGGCGCCCGGTAGAGGAGGCGACGCTGTCTTACGGGTATGGCATGAGCGTCAACGCGCTCCAGCTTGCCCAGGCCTATATGGTGGTGGCCAACGGTGGTATCCGCTATCCGGTGACGGTTATGCGGCGGGATGAGCCGCCGGCGGGCGAGCGGGTTATGTCAGAGCGAGTGGCTGCCCAGGTTCGCGATATGCTGCAGGCAGCGGTTGAGGTCGGTACTGGCAAGCGAGCCAACCCCGCCCTGTACAGCGCCGGTGGCAAAACCGGGACGGTGCACCTGGTCGGCGCGCACGGCTACGAAGACAGCCAGTACAAGGCCATCTTCGCCGGCATCGCGCCCATGGATAACCCGCGCATCGCTGCCGTGGTGGCGGTAGATGCCCCCCAGGGTGGCGATTACTACGGTGGCGAAGTGGCGGCGCCGGTTTTTGCCCGTGTCATGAGCGACGCCCTGCGCCTGCTGAATGTCAGGCCGGAGCTGGCCACGGAAACGGCAGACGCGCCCGCGGTCGCCAGCAATGGGGGGAGACGATAAGTCATGTGTATGACCTCCCTCAGCACCTTGTTGCACGGCATTGTCGAGGTACCCTCGGTGTTTGACGTGACCATTCATGGTCTGCAGACAGACAGCCGGCGGGTGGCCATGGGCGATGCCTTCGTCGCCCTGCCTGGCAGCGGCACTCCGGCTGACCATTACATGAACGCCGCCATCAAGGCCGGCGCTATCGTCGTTATCCTGGATTCTGCTGAGCCCCGCCCCTGTTACGAACACCATGGCGCGCTGATCGTTCCGGTGCGGGACCTCAAGGCCCGGCTTGGCCGGATCGCTGACCGTTTCTTTGAGCATCCTTCCCGGCGTTTGCGGTTGGTCGGCGTGACCGGAACCAACGGCAAGACCTCGGTCAGCAGCTTTGTTGCGCAGCTATTGAGCGCCGCGGACATGCCCTGCGGAGTGTCGGGAACGGTCGGTTACGGCTTGCCGGGCCAGCTCAGGGAAACCACCCACACGACACCGGATGTGGTTGAAGTAAACCGTGCGCTGGCGGAGATGGGCCGGCAGGGCGCCCGCGCGGTCGCCATGGAGGTTTCTTCCCACGCCCTGGATCAGGGGCGAACCGATAATCTGGCCATGGTCGGTGCCGTGTTTACCAACCTGACCCGGGATCATCTGGATTATCACGGCTCCATGGAAGCTTACGGCCACGCCAAGGCGTCACTCTTTCACCGTGAAGGGCTGCACTTCGCCGTCATCAATTTCGACGACCCGTTCGGTCGTCAGTTGTACGAACAGTCCGCGGGCCTTTGTGACCGGGTTCGTTACAGTCTCCATGAATCGCAGACTGAGTTGTGGATGACACGCTTTGAACCCGGTACCGACGGTTTCATGGCCGAGGTTGATGGTCAGTGGGGAGCCTTTACCCTGGCGGCGCCACTGATGGGCACCTTTAACGCTGGCAACCTGCTGGCGGCGGTAGCGACGGTGTTGAGTCTGGGTGTGACGGTTGAGCAGGTCCAGCAGGCAGTGCCGGGCCTGAGCGCCCCACCGGGCCGACTGGAAACGCTGGCAAGGCCGGACGGTGTGCGGGTGGTGGTGGATTATGCCCATACCGCCGATGCGCTGGCCAACGCGTTGGCGGCATTGCGCCCCCATACCCGGGGGCAACTGATCTGTGTTTTCGGCTGTGGTGGCGACCGGGACAGCGGAAAGCGACCTGAAATGGCCCGCGAGGCAGAGAAGGGTGCAGATCGCATCATCGTTACCGACGACAATCCCCGCTCGGAATCCCCAGAACAGATCGTCCAGGACATGCTCGCGGGCCTTGCCAATGCCGGGGCCGCAACCGTGATTCATGATCGCGGTGATGCCATTCGTATGGCCGTCGATATGGCCCGGCCCGGCGATCTGGTGCTGATAGCCGGCAAGGGGCACGAAGCCTGGCAGGAGCGCAACGGCAAGCGTACGCCCTTCAGCGACGTCGCCCACGTGCGGCAGGCTCTTGGGCTTGAGGAGGGCGGGGCATGATGCGGCCACTCGGTTTACAGGAGCTGGCCCAGGTGTTGAATGCGCCGGCGCCGGCAGTTAGCGGTCAGGTTGAACGGATTGTTACCGATAGCCGGACTCTTCGCCAGGGCGATCTGTTTGTGGCGCTGCGGGGCGAGCGGTTCGATGGTCACGATTATATCGCGGCCGCCTCCGAGGCGGGCGCCGTGGCGGCCGTTGTGGATACGCCCTGCCGTCAGGTGGACCTGCCCCAGTTGGTGGTACGGGACACCCTGCAGGCGCTGGCAGATCTTGCGCGGTTCAATCGTGAAATGAGTAAAGCGCAGGTTGTCGCCATCACCGGAAGCAGCGGCAAAACCACCCTCAAAGAAATGCTGTCGGCCATTCTTGCCAATGAGGGCAGCACATTAGCGACGGAAGGGAATCTGAACAATCACATCGGCGCGCCTTTGACGCTACTCCGGATGGTGCCAGAGCATCGCTTTGCCGTGATCGAGCTGGGTGCCAGCGGGCTGGGCGAAATCGCCCATACCGTCGCGGCGGCCCGGCCAGAGGTGTCCGTTATTACCAATGCCGGCGAGGCTCATCTGGAAGGCTTTGGCAGTTACCAGAATATTGTCCGGGCCAAGGGCGAAGTTATCGACGGAACCTGTGAAACCGGTGCTGTTGTGTTGAACGGTGACGACCCAGCTTGTGGCCAGTGGACAGAGCGGGCCGGCCGCCGGCGCGTCATTACAGTCAGTGCAACTGGCGCTGAGGCCGATTACCGATGTACCCACCAGCAGCCCGTGGCCAATGGATATCAGGTGGAGGTTGAAACCCGCGATGGCCGTCAGCTTCGCGTCGACATTGCTCTGCCGGGCGTCCACAACATCACCAACGCACTGCTGGCGGTGGCTGCGGCTGAGGCGGCCGGGGCAACCTGGGATTCGATATACGCGGGTCTCGCCGCTGTCCGGCCTGCGGCGGGACGTCTGGAGCGAAAGGTGCTGAGCCCTCAGGTCACCGTCATCGACGACAGCTATAACGCGAACCCCGGGTCCATGAAGGCAGCGCTTGAGGTACTGGCGCTCGAGCCGGGCCAGCGGGTTGCCTTGCTGGGCGCCATGGCGGAGCTCGGAGCGGAAGCTGAAGCGCTGCACCAGGGCGTCGGTGCCCACGCCCAGGCACTGGGTATTGAGGAGCTGCTGGTGGTCGGCACCAGCGCGAACTGTTCGGCACTTGCGGCTGGCTTTGGTGGTCAGGCCCGGGTGTTCGAGACGCAAGAGCAGGCAGTGGACTGGCTGCAGAAAAACATTGCTGACCCCATGACCGTGCTGGTTAAAGGGTCTCGTAGCGCCGCCATGGATAACGCGGTCATGCTGTTACAAGAAAAGGTAGGTCACTAATGCTGCTCTGGCTGACAGAACTGCTGACACCGTACTTTAAAGAACTGATGGTGTTCCAGTACCTGACTCTGCGGGCGATCCTCGGCACGTTGACTGCGCTGTTGATCTCGCTGCTGATCGGGCCAACGATGATTCGCAAGCTGAGCCAGTACCAGATCGGCCAGGCGGTGCGTGAAGATGGGCCACAGACCCACCTCAGTAAAGCCGGCACCCCGACCATGGGCGGCGCCCTGATTCTGGTGGCGATTGCGCTCAGTACGCTGCTCTGGGCAGATCTGGGCAACCGTTACGTCTGGATAACCCTCCTGGTTACCCTGGGCTTTGGCGTTATTGGCTGGGTGGATGATTACCGCAAGGTGGTCGAGCGTAACCCCAAGGGGCTTCCTGCCCGCTGGAAGTACTTCTGGCAGTCCGTCATCGGCGCCGTGGCAGCGGTCGTGCTGTTTTACAGCTCGATACTGCCCCAGGAGACGTCGCTGTACCTGCCGTTCTTCAAGAATGTGTCGCTCACACTGGGCCCAGTGCTTTTTATTCTGCTGACGTACTTCGTCATCGTGGGCAGCAGTAACGCCGTTAACCTTACTGACGGACTTGATGGTCTGGCCATTATGCCAACCGTCATGGTGGCCGGTGCACTGGGCGTATTCGCTTATCTGTCTGGCCACGCGCAATTCGCCAGTTATCTGCTGATTCCGCAGTTGCCCGGCAGCGGCGAGCTGATCGTGTTCTGCGGGGCCCTGGTGGGTGCCGGCCTGGGCTTCCTCTGGTTTAACACCTATCCCGCCCAGGTCTTCATGGGGGATGTGGGTGCCCTGGCTCTGGGCGCTGCGCTGGGCGTCGTGGCGGTCATTGTCCGCCAGGAGATCGTGCTGTTCATTATGGGGGGCGTGTTCGTGATGGAGACCATCTCGGTCATCCTCCAGGTGGCGTCGTTCCGGCTGACCGGACGCCGGATTTTCCGGATGGCGCCCTTGCACCACCACTTTGAACTCAAGGGCTGGCCAGAGCCCCGGGTGATTGTCCGCTTCTGGGTGATCACCGTGATTCTGGTACTGATCGGGCTCTCCAGCCTGAAACTGCGATAGGGAACGAACTGAGCATGACGGTTATCGCTTCGGATCGACGCACATTGATAGTAGGGCTGGGCCAGACCGGGCTCTCCTGCGTGCGCTATCTGACCGGCCTCGGGCGCGAGGTAGCGGTGGCAGACAGTCGTGCCCATCCGCCGGGGCTGGACGCCTTGCAGAAGCAGTGGCCCGGCGTGGAAGTGCGCACGGGTGAGTTTGATGCCCAGTGGTTTGCACAGTTTAACGAGCTGATTGTCAGCCCCGGTATTGCAGTCAGCGAACCGGCCATCGAGGCCGCTGCCAGCCGGGGAGCCCGTATCCGGGGTGATATCGACCTGTTTGCCGAAGCCGCAACTGCGCCCATTATCGCTATCACCGGTTCCAACGGAAAAACCACCGTCACCACACTGGCGGGCGAACTGGCCAGGGCCTGCGGTGTTCAGGCTGCGGTTGGCGGCAATATCGGTACGCCTGCCCTGGATCTGTTAGCCGCGCAGCCTGACGTCTACATTCTGGAACTGTCCAGTTTCCAGCTGGAAACCACTCATGAGCTTAATGCGTCGGTGGCCATGGTGCTGAACGTGACCGACGACCACCTGGACCGGTACCCGAGCCGGATGGCCTATTACCAGGCCAAACAGCGCATCTTCCGGGGCGCCAGAAAGGCTGTGGTCAATCTGGACGATCCGCTGAGTACACCCATGGCCCGGGATAACCTGAACTTCATCTGTTACGGCTTCCACCGTGTTAATCCGGGTACGTTCAGCACCCGGGAAGACGAGCAGGGCCTGTGGATTACCTGGGGCCTGGAGAACCTGATCAATACCCGGAATCTGAAGCTCGCGGGGCTGCATAACGTCAGCAATGCGATGGCGGCGCTGGCGCTGGGGCATAGCGCTGGCTGGCCCCTGGAAACCATGGCCGCTGCCGTCTGTGAATTCGGCGGCCTGGCGCACCGGTGTGAGTCCCTGGGGCAGGTCAATGGCGTTGAATACATCAACGATTCCAAGGGCACCAACGTGGGCGCTACGGTAGCGGCTCTCAGCAGCCTTGCCCCGGGATGTGAGCGGATCGTGCTGATCGCCGGCGGCGAAGGCAAGGGTGCAGACTTCTCGCCGCTGGGTGCTGCCATTGCTGAGCATTGTCGGGCGCTGGTTCTGATTGGCCGGGATGCCGAGGCCATCGCCCAGGTTGTGACAGGGCGCGTACCCGTTGAGAAGGCGGCGTCCATGGACGAAGCCGTGACACTGGCGGCAAAGGCCGCACAGCCCGGTGACCGGGTAGTATTGTCCCCGGCCTGCGCGAGCCTCGATATGTTCTCCGGTTACGAAGACCGGGGCGACCGTTTCCGTCAGGCAGTGGAGGGCTTGTGATG
>CAZHAY010000004.1:15296-18731 GCA_964530545.1 uncultured Marinobacter sp. | reverse complement strand
TCCCTGGTGCTGGTACTGACTCCCATGGGGAAAACCGTCAACGGCTCCACCCGCTGGATTCCTCTGGGCGTGCTGAACGTCCAGGTTTCCGAAGTGGCCAAGCTTTGCCTGATTGCCTATCTGGCCGGCTATGTGGTCCGTCGTCATGACGAGCTGGTCAACAGCTGGTGGGGGTTTATCAAGCCGGTAATGGTGCTGGGTGTGGCTTCAGCCCTGCTGGTCACGCAACCGGATTTTGGCGCTACTGTCGTGCTGATGGCGGCGGCGCTGGGCATGATCTTTCTCAGCGGTGTCCGGCTGTCCCGCTTTATGCCGCTGATTGCGGTCTGCGTGGTGGTGGGCGCGGTCTTGATTATCACCCAGCCCTACCGCCTCAAGCGCGTAGTGAGCTACCTCGACCCCTGGCAAGACCAGTACAACACCGGTTATCAGCTGACCCAGTCGCTGATCGCTTTCGGGCGCGGTGAGTGGTCCGGTGTAGGGCTGGGTAACTCCATCCAGAAGCTGTTCTATCTGCCGGAAGCCCACACGGACTTCATCTTTGCGATTACTGCCGAGGAATTCGGCTTGCTTGGCTCGATGATCGTGCTGGGGCTGTTTACCGTGCTGGTGTTGTCCGGTTTCATTATCGCCCGCAATTCCGAGCGTCAGGGTATGGGCTTTGCCGCCTGCTTTGCCTACGGCCTGACGTTACTGCTGGGGCTTCAGGCCATGATCAATATGGCGGTGAACACCGGCCTGCTGCCCACCAAAGGCCTGACCCTGCCCCTGATGAGTTACGGCGGATCCAGCCTGCTGGTCGTGTGCATCAGTATCGGCATCCTGGTCCGTATTGAAATGGAACGGCAGCAACAGCTGGCAACGCCGGAGCAGGGACCCGCCCGGCGGGTAAGAGGTGCGTCATGAGTAAGCGCTTCCTGATCATGGCCGGCGGCACCGGTGGCCACGTCTTCCCCGCGCTGGCAACAGCGCGGCTATTGCAGGAAAAAGGCTGCGACGTCCATTGGCTGGGTTCGTCCGGCGGCATGGAAGAGCGATTGATTGCCGATACCGATATTCCGCTGTCCACCATCAACGTCAAAGGATTGCGGGGCAAGGGCAAGCTAACGCTGGCGTTGGCGCCGTTCAGGCTGATGAAAGCCCTGTGGCAGGCCCTTGGCGTGGTTCGCAAGGTAAAGCCGGATTGCGTGATCGGTATGGGCGGTTTTGTCACCGGGCCTGGCGGTATTGCTGCCTGGCTGACCCGGCGTCCGCTGCTGGTTCACGAACAGAACGCCGTTGCGGGGATGACCAATCGCATTCTCGCCCGTTTCGCCAAGACCGTTATGGAGGCGTTTCCGGGAAGTTTCGGATCCGGGGTAATCACCCGTTGTACGGGTAATCCGGTGCGCAGCGACGTGGCGGCCCTGCCGGAACCTGACCAGCGCCTTGCCGGCCGCCACGGCCGACGGCGGTTGCTGGTGCTGGGCGGTAGCCTGGGTGCCACCGCGATCAACGAAATGGTCCCTGCGGCTGTGGCCCGCCTGCCGGAAGATCAGCGCCCGGAAGTCCGCCACCAGTGTGGCGAGCGCAACCATGAGACCGCGCTGGCGGCATACAAGGCGGCCGGTGTTGAGGCCTCTGTCGAGCCGTTTATCAGGGATATGGCGGAGGCGTATGGCTGGGCCGACCTGGTGATCTGCCGGGCTGGAGCACTGACCGTATCGGAGCTGTGTGCAGCCGGCGTTGGTGCCCTGCTGGTGCCTTTTCCCCATGCGGTCGATGACCACCAGACCCGAAACGCCGGTTATATGGTCAAGGCCGGGGCTGCACTGCTTCTGCCTCAGAACAAGCTGGACGACGCCGTGCTGGCCGATACCCTGGCGGACTTGCTGGCCAGGCCAAAACACCTGATTGACATGGCACGCGCAGCCCGTACGCTGGCACGCCCCGATGCAACGGAGAGAGTCGTGAATTACTGTCTGGAGGCTGCCCATGCCTGATTTCAACAATCCGCCCCTGGTCTATCAGGTACCCGAGATGCGCCGTATCCGCCACATACATTTTGTCGGCATTGGCGGCGCTGGTATGTGCGGCATCGCAGAGGTGCTGCACAACCAGGGCTATGAAGTATCGGGTTCGGATCTGCGCGAGGGCCCGGTAACCGATCGCCTGAAAGGTCTGGGCGTTACCGTTCATATTGGCCACCGTGAAAGCAACAGCGATGTAGCGGATGTGGTGGTGGTATCGTCGGCCGTTGCCGATGATAACCCCGAGGTGGCGTCCGCCCGGGCTCGTCGGGTGCCAATCGTACCCCGGGCCGAAATGCTGGCGGAAATCATGCGTTACCGGCACGGCATCGCGGTGGCGGGGACCCACGGAAAAACCACCACAACCAGCCTGATTGCCTCGATTTTCGGGGAAGCCGGCCTTGACCCCACGTTTGTGATCGGCGGCAAACTCAACAGTGCGGGCACCAATGCCCAGCTCGGCGGGTCCCGCTATCTGGTGGCCGAGGCCGACGAGAGTGATGCGTCGTTCCTGCACCTGACGCCGCTTGTTGCCATAGTGACCAATATCGAAGCGGACCATATGGACACCTATAACGGTGATGTGGCCCAGCTCAAGAAAACCTTTGTGAAATTCCTTCACAACCTTCCGTTCTACGGGGTCGCGGTAATGTGTCTGGATGACCCGTTCGTGGTGGAAATTCTGCCGCAGATCTCCCGGACCATCATCACCTACGGCATCGACCGGGACGACGCTGACTATCGTGCCGAGAATATCCAGGCCGATGGCTTGCGTACGCGCTTTACGGTCAAACGACCGGGTGGGCGTAGCGATTTGCCCGTGGAGCTGCGCATGCCCGGCCGCCACAACGTTCTTAATGCGTTGGCCGCCATCGCGGTGGCTACCGATGAAGGCATTGATGATGGTGCTATCTGCCGGGGGCTGGCAGCGTTCGCGGGCGTCGGCCGGCGCTTCCAGGTCTACGGCGATTATCCGGTAGGCAACGGTTCGGTAACCCTGGTGGATGACTACGGCCACCACCCCACGGAAGTCGAGGCCGTGATCCGGGCAGCTCAGAGCGCCTGGCCAGGGCGGCGGATCGTGATGCTGTATCAGCCCCATCGCTACTCCCGTACCCGTGATCTGTATGAGGATTTCGTTCGGGTACTGTCGGAAGTCGACACCCTGTTGATGATGGATGTCTACTCCGCCGGTGAAGCGCCTGTGCCCGGAGCGGACAGTCGTGCGCTGTGTCGGAGCATTCGCCAGCGTGGCCAGGTGGACCCCATTCACGTCGAGGATGTCGCAGAGCTCGAAAGCGTATTGGCCAACATTCTGCAGGAGGGCGATCTTCTGCTGACCCAGGGCGCCGGCGATATAGGCGGCGTAGCAGCGAAACTTGCAGCGAATGGAGTAACAGGGCGTGGCTGATGCAAGAAACCGGAC
>CAZHAY010000004.1:13598-15196 GCA_964530545.1 uncultured Marinobacter sp. | reverse complement strand
GACACCCGCTATCACATCCCCTGCGGGCTGGATGGATGGCAGGAAGCGCTGGTCCAGAACCTGGCGCTGGAAGCCTTCCGGGTCGTGGGCTGCCGCACCTGGGGTCGGGTCGACATTATGGAGGACCAGGAGGGTCGCTTCTGGTTACTGGAGGTCAACACGGTGCCCGGCATGACCGATCACAGTCTGGTACCGATGTCTGCGCAGGCAGCGGGCATCGGCATGTCGGAGCTGGTGGTCCGGATCCTCAAGGACACCCTGCCGGCGGGAGAGGGCAACGATGCTTGAGCAGATGCTGCTAAAGGGCCGGTTTGTGCCGTCCGAACCGCCGAGACGGCGGGGCGCGACGTCATCCGGCCCGGAGCAGACGCTGTTCGGAGTACTGGCCGATGTGCTGGCGAGCGTGCCCTGGGGAAAATTGGGCATCGGTACGGTTGTCGTGTTTGTGGCAGCGCTCGTGCCCTGGGGTACCGGGCAGTTGCTGGCCGCCATGGATCGGCAGTTTATGCGCATTGAGGTTCAGGGCACGTTTATCGGTGAGAACCATAACGCCCTGGAACGGCACGGGGCCCAATGGCTCGGTGAGAGCTTCTTCACCACGGACCTGGCGGATATCAAGCGCGCCTTTGAGGCGCGTCCGTGGGTGGAAAGCGCAGCGGTTAAACGGGCGTGGCCCGATGGTCTGGTGGTCGAGATTCGAGAACACCGCCCGCTGGCCTACTGGAACGACACGCAACTGATCAGTCGTACCGGCGAGGTGTTCTCGCCGGCGAACCGGGACGTCGCCGGGCCATTGCCCAGACTGCGGGGGCCGGAAGGACGGACGCGGGAAGTCATTGTAACCGGCCGCCACATCGCGGAACGGCTGGATGCGCGGGGTATCGGTTTTGCCGGGATTGCACTGGAAGAGCGCGGCGCGTGGACACTGACCCTGGCGAATGGCATTGAGGTCGCGCTGGGAAGGGATCAGGTGGAACAGCGGTTTGAGCGCTTTCTCACCGTATACGGTGAGCAGCTGGCGAGCCGGGCAGATCAGGTGGAAAGGATTGATGCCCGCTACACCAATGGTGTCGCGGTGCGGTGGAAGCCCCTGGAAGGGGCCTCTGATAATAATTCATAGAATGGCTATTGGTGAGCTGCATGTCATCGGTTGATACGGAAAACATGATTGTCGGACTGGATATTGGCACCTCCAAGGTGGTGACCATTGTCGGCAAGCGCAAGCTCGACGGGTCCATCGAAGTGGTGGGTATTGGCTCTCATCCCTCCCGGGGGCTCAAGCGTGGCGTGGTGGTCAATATTGAGACCACGGTACAGGCCATCCAGCGGGCGGTGGAAGAGGCGGAGTTGATGGCCGGTTGCCGTATCCATTCGGTGTATGCGGGCATCGCGGGTAGTCATATCAAGAGCCTGAACTCCCACGGCATCGTCGCGATCCGGGACCGGGAAGTGACCCAGGCGGATATTGATCGGGTGATTGATGCCGCCCAGGCGGTAGCCATTCCCGCGGACCAGAAGATTCTTCACATTCTGCCGCAGGAGTTTGTGATTGATAACCAGGAGGGCATCAAGGAGCCCCTCGGCATGTCCGGCGTGCG
>CAZHAY010000004.1:0-13498 GCA_964530545.1 uncultured Marinobacter sp. | reverse complement strand
CAGGTCACCAACGATATTGCCATGGCCCTGCGCACGCCGACCCAGAACGCCGAGGATATCAAGATCAAGTATGCCTGCGCGCTGACCCAGCTGGCCGGGGCCGAGGAAACGATCAAGGTGCCCAGCGTGGGCGACCGGCCTCCACGGAACCTGTCCCGCCAGGCGCTGGCGGAAGTGGTTGAGCCCCGCTACGAGGAGCTTTTTACGCTGGTTCAGTCCGAGCTGCGGCGCAGTGGTTTTGAAGAGCTGGTGCCAGCGGGGATCGTCGTTACCGGCGGTTCTTCCACCATGGAAGGCGTGGTGGAACTGGCCGAAGAGATTTTCCATATGCCGGTCCGGCTTGCATCGCCGCAGGCGGTGTCCGGCATGACTGAAGTCGTCAACAACCCGATCTACGCCACCGGCGTCGGGTTGCTGATTCACGGTTTCCGCCAGATGGATCTGGGCCGGGGACCCGTTCTCAGGGGAGAAGATGCGCCTTCCCTGTTTGAACGCATGAAGGCCTGGTTTACCGGGCACTTCTGAATAAGCGCACGAACGAAGGTGTCTCGAGAAAATAAACAGCCGGGATCTGGCTGAACACAGCACGAAGGAGAAGGGGAATGTTTGAACTGGTCGATAATATCCAGCAGAACGCTGTGATCAAGGTTGTCGGTGTGGGCGGTGGCGGTGGTAACGCGGTCCGCCACATGCTGAACAGCGATATTGAAGGGGTTGAGTTTATCTGTGCCAACACCGATGCGCAGGCCTTGCAGAACCTTGATGCCAGGCAGGTGATCCAGCTTGGCGGAAATATCACCAAGGGCCTTGGCGCCGGCGCCAATCCGGAAATCGGACGCCAGGCCGCCATGGAAGATCGTGATCGCATTGCCGACGCCATCAAGGGCGCCGACATGGTCTTTATTACCGCCGGCATGGGCGGTGGCACCGGAACCGGTGCTGCACCTGTTGTGGCAGAAGTGGCCCGGGAAATGGGCATCCTTACAGTGGCGGTGGTGACCAAGCCGTTTCAGTTTGAGGGTGGCAAGCGCATGAGCGTTGCGGAAGCCGGTCTCAAGGACCTGGAAGCAAGCGTCGACTCGCTGATCACCATTCCCAATGAAAAGCTGCTGGCTGTATTGGGTAAGAAAACCAGTCTGCTGGACGCGTTCGGCTCTGCCAACGACGTGCTGCTGGGGGCCGTACAGGGTATTGCCGACCTTATTACCCGCAACGGCATGATCAACGTCGACTTCGCTGACGTGAAGACGGTGATGTCAGAAATGGGCATGGCGATGATGGGCACGGCTCGCGCTACCGGCGAAAATCGCGCCCGGGAAGCGGCAGAAGCGGCTGTCCGCAGCCCGCTGCTTGAAGATGTTAACCTGCAGGGCGCGAAAGGCATTCTGGTTAATATCACAGCCGGTATGGACCTTAACCTGGGTGAGTTCTCCGAG
This sequence comes from uncultured Marinobacter sp., assembly GCA_964530545.1. Classification (GTDB taxonomy): domain Bacteria; phylum Pseudomonadota; class Gammaproteobacteria; order Pseudomonadales; family Oleiphilaceae; genus Marinobacter. The sequence goes on along the minus strand of CAZHAY010000004.1, from coordinate 12,062 downwards.
GTGGGCGATATCGTTCGGGAGTTTGCGTCTGACTCGGCTACCGTCGTAGTTGGCACCGTGATCGATCCGGAAATGACCGATGAGCTGAAAGTGACCGTGGTTGCTACCGGCCTGGGCGGTGAGCGGGAAAAGCCGACCAAGGTGGTCGACAATACCCGTACGCTGGACGGTACCACCGACTATAATCAGCTTGATCGGCCGGCGGTTCTGCGGCGGCGCGCTGTTTCTCAGGGCAATGTGGCAGTGGATCAGGGTCGCGATGACGAGCAGGATGTCGACTATCTCGATATTCCCGCATTCCTTCGTCGTCAGGCTGACTGATATTCTGTTGCAGATGTCGTGCAGGGCGCGGGCTACGGTCCGCCCTGTGACCAGAAATACATGAACGGCAAAAGGCGTGGCAGTTACACGACGTAACCATTGATTAAATGGTATTCACTTTTGCCCTCTGGTATCATCCGCGCAGTTTTTCGCTTGATGATATCGTTCTTTTGTGACGGATATATGTACCGATGATCAAACAACGGACGCTTAAAAACACAATCCGTGCTACAGGTGTCGGCCTTCACTCCGGTGAGAAAGTGTACCTCACCCTGAAGTCGGCACCGGTGGATACGGGCATTGTTTTCCGCCGTACCGATCTTGACCCCGTGGTTGAGATACTCGCTTGTGCGGAAAACGTAGGCGAAACCATGCTGTCGACAACGCTGGTCAAGGACGGCGTCCGGGTTGCAACGATTGAGCATCTGCTTTCGGCCATGGCTGGCCTGGGAATCGACAACTGCTATGTGGAGCTCAGCGCTGCTGAGGTGCCCATTATGGATGGCAGTGCCGGACCATTCGTCTTCCTGCTCCAGTCTGCGGGTATCGCTGAACAGGACGCCGCCAAGCGCTTTATTCGCATCAAGCGTGAAGTGACGGTGGAAGAAGGCGACAAGAAAGCCACCTTTCTTCCGTTCGAGGGCTTCAAGGTCAGCTTCGGTATCGATTTCGATCACCCGGTGTTCAAGGGGCGAGCGCAAACCGCAACCGTTGACTTCTCCAGCACTTCCTTTGTTAAGGAAGTCAGCCGCGCCCGTACTTTCGGTTTCATGCGGGATATTGAGAAGCTTCGGGCCATGAACCTGGCTCTGGGTGGCAGCGTTGATAACGCCATCGTGGTAGACGACTACAAGATTCTGAATGAAGACGGCCTTCGCTACGAGGACGAGTTCGTCAAGCACAAGGTTCTTGATGCGATCGGTGACCTGTACCTGCTAGGAAACAGCCTGATTGGCGAGTTCCGTGGTGTGAAATCAGGCCATGATCTGAACAACAAGCTGTTGCGTAAACTGCGGGCTGAAGAGGATGCCTGGGAAGTAGTGACTTTTGACGACGAAGCCACAGCTCCCATCTCTTACATGAAGCCTGTGCTGGCAGTGCCGGCCTGAGGAAGGAATCCTCAGTCTGGCCGGTCGCTGGCGTGACTGGCGAGTTTTTCGAGAACCTCGCGTAGAGCTTTATCCTTCGTGTGCCCGGCCTCTTCCTGGAGTAGCCGGGCGTTTTCTTTGCTGAGTCTCATTGGTTCGGCGGGCTTTTTCAGCGTATAACGTCGTGGCTGGACTTTGATGTTCAGTTTCCAGACGAACGCAAACGTCTCGTCTTTCCGCAGTTTCGCCATGATGTCCCGCTGCTGGTAGCGTATCTGACTGGCCTGAGCGGCGTTATCGCATTGCAGCACCAGCTCGCCCTCATGATAGCTGACCAGACGCACGCCATTAGCCAGTGTTTCCGGGATGGCTTTCAATATGCGCTGTTCTGCACGCTCGTGGAGCCTGGCTTTTGTCAACAGGTCCCGCAAGTGTCGGGGTTGCTGGTGATCGCCTGGCGCAAGCGAGAGTGAAGGTCTGGTTTTCATGTGTCTCCGAAACGTACATTAAGCTCGACGAATACTGTAGCTATTGTTTACACTGCGCGGATGTCTACAGGTGTTTTCTGGGCTTTTCATACTTCGTAACAGCCGTCGTTACCATTTTAACAAAGCGTAACACCCTGTTGAGAAAAAGAAAGACGCCGGTCTCCTTTTCATGGAACAGGTCGGTTTATGATCGGGCGGATCCGGCGACGGGTCGCTCAAGAGTTTCCATTCATGGCAGGAAGTCGGTCTTTGAGACACGGATGTCTGTTACTGTCAATCTGGTCAGACATTATGAACATCATTCTCGTAGGTCGAAAGCACGGCCGCTCCCGGGTTATTACTCTCGATAGCCGAAAGCTGCTTATCGCCGGAGTTCTTGGCTTGCTCCTTATCGCCTCTGTGGGCTGGGCTGGCTATCGGGCTGCCATGGCCCAGGTAGCTGATCGCCCGATTGTGCCCGGTTTCCTGTTATCACAGTGGCAGCAGACCCTTGAGGAGCAGCAGGACCAACTCGCGCTGCTCGGGAGGGACGCACGTGAGCAGGTTGATGCCATGACCCTGCGCCTGGGCGAGATGCAGGGCCGGCTGTTGCGTCTGGACGCTTTGGGCCAGCGATTTGTCGAGAGCGGAGCCGTCGCCAGCGACGAGTTCAGTTTTGACGATGCTCCGGCAGTGGGCGGCCCGGAAGAAAATGCCGCTGATGCGGAATCCTTTACCACACCACAACTGACCGCGATGATCGATGGTCTCGACCGGCAGATACGGGACCGTGAGCAGCAATTGCGCCTGCTGGATACGCTGATGTCCAGTGAGCGTCTGGAAGCGGAGCGGTTCGTGGCTGGTCGTCCGATCACCTGGGGCTGGCTGTCTTCGAAGTTTGGCTATCGTTCCGATCCCTTTACCGGCAAGCGCACCTGGCATAACGGTGTCGATCTGGCGGGCAAGGAAGACAGCGAGATCATTGCCGTTGCTGCCGGTGTGGTGACTCTCTCCGAAGACCGCCGGGGCTATGGCAACCTGGTGGAGATTGACCATGGCGAAGGTCTGGTGACCCGGTATGCCCATGCCAAGTCCCTGGAAGTCGAAGTGGGTGAGGTGGTCCAGAAAGGCCAGGTCATCGCCCGCATGGGCTCAACGGGACGTTCCACCGGCCCCCACGTTCACTTCGAGGTGCTGCAGTCTGGCAAGGCGAGGGATCCAGTGAAGTACATGCAGCGGGCTGCCCGGTAAGTCACCGGAAGGCATGGCCCGCTCCCAAGACGATAATTCAGTGCCTGGGCCCCCTTATAAGCGTCTCCATGTGACCCAGCCCCGGTTTCGGGGCTGTCAACCCGCCCGGTAATGCCCGGCTGCCTTTTGCCCTCTCGCAAAATAAGGTTAGAATGCCGGCTTCCTCCGTTTAATCAAAGAAGCAGTGGTCTATGTTCACGAAGCTTGCAACAAAGATGTTCGGCAGTAAAAACGCCCGCGAAGTGAAGAGGATGCGCAAGGTGATCGAGCGCATCAATGGGCTCGAAGAGTCGCTCATGGCGTTAACTGACGAACAACTGCAGGCCCGCACTACCGAATTCCGTGCCCGGCTGGAAAAGGGCGAAACCCTTGATCAGTTGCTGCCTGAAGCATTTGCTACCGTTCGTGAGGCGAGCCGCCGGGTGATGGGTATGCGTCATTTTGACGTCCAGCTTATCGGCTCCATGGTTTTGCACGAGGGCCACATCGCCGAGATGAAAACCGGGGAAGGTAAGACGCTGGTGGCGACCACGGCGGTTTACCTGAACGCGCTTGCCGGCCGGGGCGTACACGTTGTGACCGTGAACGATTATCTGGCCCGCCGTGACTCCGAATGGATGGGCAAGCTCTACCGGTTCCTGGGTATGTCAATCGGAGTGGTCATCTCCGGCCAGACCACCGAAGAAAAGCGGGCGGCCTACCATTCCGATATCACGTACGGCACGAATAATGAATTCGGGTTTGACTACCTGCGTGACAATATGGCGTTCAGTATGGAAGACAAGGTGCAGCGGCCGTTGCACTACGCCATTGTGGACGAAGTCGACTCCATCCTGATCGACGAGGCGCGCACGCCGCTGATCATTTCGGGCGCTGCAGAAGACAGCTCGAAAATGTATAGGGAAATCAATACGCTGATCCCTTCCCTCGAGAGAGGTGAGGTTTCAGAGGAAACCGGAGACGCCACCGGTGACTTTACGATTGACGAAAAGACCCGGCAGGTGGACCTTACTGAGGCTGGCCACGAAAAGGTAGAGCAGCTGTTACTGAGCCGGGGACTGCTGAAAGAGGGCGATAACCTGTATTCAGCAGCGAACCTGTCACTTCTGCACCATGTTCATTCCGGATTGCGGGCCCACCATCTGTTTCACCGGGAAGTGGACTACCTGGTGCAGAATGGCGAAGTGGTCATTGTTGATGAGCACACCGGGCGCACCATGCCTGGACGGCGCTGGGGCGAGGGCCTGCATCAGGCCGTTGAGGCGAAGGAAGGTGTCGATATCAAATCTGAGAGCCAGACTCTTGCCTCAACCACCTTCCAGAACTATTTCCGGAAGTACGGCAAACTGGCCGGCATGACCGGCACCGCCGATACCGAAGCCTTCGAGTTCCGTGAGATCTATGGTCTGGATGTTGTCGTTATTCCGCCCAACAGACCCATTCAACGGATTGACTACAACGACCTGATCTACCTGACCCAGGAAGAGAAATTCCACGCCATTATTGATGAGATCAAGGACGTCTCTGCGGAGAACCGCCCGGTTCTGGTGGGGACGGCATCAGTGGAGGCGTCAGAGCTTCTGTCATCGCTGCTTACCAAGGCCCGTATCGAGCACAAGATCCTGAACGCCAAGCATCACGAGAGTGAGGCCCAGGTCATCGCCCAGGCAGGGCGTCCGGGCGCGGTCACCATCGCCACCAACATGGCGGGACGGGGAACCGACATCATGCTGGGCGGTAACTGGGAAACCGAGGTTGACGAGCTGGAGAACCCGACCCAGGAGCAGATCGACGCCGTTAAGGCGGACTGGGAGCAGCGTCACCAGCAGGTGCTCTCATCCGGTGGCCTGCACATTATCGGCACTGAGCGTCATGAATCCCGACGCATCGATAACCAGTTGCGGGGCCGTGCCGGTCGCCAGGGCGACCCCGGGTCGTCCCGTTTCTTCCTGTCGCTGGAAGATAACCTGATGCGCATCTTTGCCCCCGACAGGGTCAAGAAGCTGATGCAGGCCATGGGGATGAAGAAAGGCGAGGCCATCGAGCACCGCATGGTCACTAACGCCATCGAGAAATCGCAGCGCAAGGTTGAAGGCCGTAACTTTGACATGCGGAAGACGCTGCTGGAATACGACGACGTCGCCAATGATCAGCGCAGGGTGATCTACGAGCAGCGTAACGACGTGATGGCGTCTGACAATATCTCTGAAATTATCGAAGGCATTCGCGCCGATGTGGTGGACGAGGTCATCAGCGAATATATTCCGCCCCAGAGCATGCCTGAACAGTGGGATATCCCGGGTCTGGAAGCACAGCTGCTATCGGAGTTCGCCATTGAGCTGCCGGTTCAGCAATGGCTTGATGAAGATAACAAACTATACGAAGAGTCACTCCGGGAGCGGATTCTGGAGGAAGTCGTTGCTGCATACCGGTCCAAAGAAGAGGTTGTCGGTGATGAGCCTATGCGCCGCTTCGAGAAGCAGGTTTTCCTGCAGGTGCTCGATACGCTCTGGAAAGAGCACCTCTCCAATATGGACCACCTGCGTCGGGGTATTCACCTGAGGGGCTATGCCCAGAAGAACCCCAAGCAGGAGTACAAGCGCGAGGCATTTAATCTGTTTGAGTCCATGCTGGACACCATGAAGCGGGACATCACCCGGGTGCTCAGCCATGTGAAGGTGCAAACCCGGGAGGAAATGGAGGAAGTGGAGCGTCAGCGCCGCGAACAGCTTGAAAAAGAGCTGGCCGCCGCCCGTATGCGCCATGATCAGACCAGTGCGACTCAGGCTGAGCAGGCGGCACGTGGCGAAGGTGAAGCAGATCAGGCCCGGACTCAGGAAACGTTTGTTCGTCAGGAGCGAAAGGTCGGGCGAAACGAGCCCTGTCCGTGCGGGTCTGGCAAGAAGTACAAGCAGTGCTGCGGCAAGGTCACCTGACCGGGTCATACCGCAGCAATCAGCAAGCCCGCACCTCCGTCAAGACGGGGCTGCGGGTTTTTTCATCCTGATTCATGAGTGTCGGAACCGCCGGGAGGCGGCCGAAGGAGGAGGTTATGGCGGTTGGTTCTGCAACAATGCCCGAGCAGTTTTTCCCGGTGGCCGGGGTCCGGCTGGGCATTGCCAGCGCCGGTATCAAGAAACCGGGGCGGAAGGATCTGGTGGTCATCGAGCTGGCGAAGGGCAGTCGTGTCGCCGGAATTTTTACCACGAACCAGTTCTGTGCAGCGCCAGTGCATGTTGCTCGCAACCACCTGGAGCAGGGCGAGCCGCGATATCTGCTGATCAACACCGGTAACGCCAATGCCGGCACAGGTGAGCGCGGCATGCAGGATGCGCTTGCCTGCTGCGAGGCCCTGGCCAGAGAGGCGGGACACAAAGCCCGCGCCGTTTTGCCGTTCTCCACCGGCGTCATCGGTGAGCCATTACCCGTGGACCGGATCGTCAAAGGCCTGCCACAGGCGCTGGCGGATCTGTCAGAGGCCCATTGGCCAGAGGCCGCCGCCGGAATCATGACCACCGATACCCGCCCCAAGGGTGCCAGCCGCCAACTGATCCTTGATGGCAAGACCATCAATATCTCCGGAATCAGCAAGGGCGCAGGGATGATCCGCCCGAACATGGCCACCATGCTGGGCTTTATAGCGACGGATGCCACCATTGCACCGTCAGTGTTGCAGAAGCTGGCCAGCGAACTGGGGGAGCTCTCCTTTAACCGCATCACGGTCGATGGCGATACCTCAACCAATGATGCCTGTATGTTGATTGCCACCGGGCAAGCCGGGGCAGGCGTTGCTACCATCGAGAGCGAACACTACCCGATGCTGCGGGAAGCCTTGCAGGAGGTGTTCCTGGAGCTTGCCCACGCCATCGTTCGGGACGGCGAAGGGGCGACTAAGTTCGTCACGGTGGAAGTCGTGGGTGCCGCCGGCCAGAAAGAAGCCCTGGACGTTGCCTACACGGTAGCGCATTCGCCGCTGGTGAAAACGGCCCTGTTCGCTTCAGACCCCAACTGGGGCCGCATTCTCGCGGCCGTGGGCCGGGCGGGTGTTGAAGGGCTGGATCTTGAGGCCATCGAGATCTTCCTCGGCGATGTCTGCCTGGTTCGCAATGGCGGCCGGGCAGATGACTATACCGAAGCGCGGGGGCAGGCAGTGATGGATCAGGAAGAAATCACCATCCGTATCGATCTCAGGCGCGGACGCATCGAAGAGCGTGTGTGGACCTGCGACTTTTCCCACGACTACGTTACGATCAACGCCGAGTACCGTACCTGAGATGAGCAGATCGGCAACCCAGGTCATTCATGTGGCCGTGGGGGTGGTCTGGCGTGATGGGCAGATACTGATCGCTCGTCGGCCTGACCGCGCCCATCAGGGCGGCTTGCTGGAATTCCCCGGCGGAAAGGTAGAGCCGGGCGAAACGGTCCGGCAGGCTTTGGTGCGGGAACTGCAGGAAGAGACCGGCGTTGCGGTACAGCCTCAAAGCCTGAGACCGCTGATTGGCATTCGCCACGATTACGGCGACAAGCAGGTGTTCCTGGATGTCTGGGAAACCAGGTCGTCATCCGGCACGCCGCAGGGACTGGAAGGCCAGCCGGTGTTCTGGAGGGCCCCCGAGTCCCTGCGGGCCGAAGACTTTCCGGTTGCCAATCGCCCGATCATTAACGCGGTCCGCTTGCCGAGAATGCTTGCCATAACCGGAAACGCTGAGTCGCCGCACGCTGCGGCCGATCACTGTCTGCAAGGCGTACAGGCGTCGGGTGCGTCCATGGTGATCCTGAGATTGCCCTCGCTCGCCCCCGCGCACTATAGTGACGCGGCCCGCTTTTGTGTCCAGGGTTTACCCGGCACTGAAGTGCTGGTTCATGATCATCCGGAAGTTCTGTCTGAGGTACCGGCGGCGGGGGTTCATCTGAGCTGGCGACGGGCTTTGGCTCTGGACAAACGACCGGTACCTGAAGGCCGCTGGTTTGGGGTCTCTTGCCACAACCGTGAAGAGCTGACCCATGCGGCGGCTGTTGGAGCGGACTATGCTACCTTGGGGCCGGTGCTGCCAACGCCGTCTCACCCGGGGCATTCAGGCATGGGTTGGGGGTGGTTTTCAGAGCTCGTAAAAGACGCACTGATCCCGGTCTATGCCCTCGGTGGGGTAGGTCCGCAGGATCTTGATCAGGCACTGCAACACGGCGGCCAGGGTGTGGCGGGAATTTCCTGGTGGTGGCCGCCGTCCAGTCAACAGTAGATGGGAGGGGTAATGAGCAAACTGACTCATCTGGATGAACGGGGCGCTGCCCGCATGGTGGATGTGGCTGACAAGGCCATAACCAGCCGGGAGGCAGTGGCCGAAGGCCGGATTCTGATGGAGCCGCAGACTCTTGCCATGATTCTGGATGGTGAGCATCCGAAAGGGGATGTACTGGCGGTTGCCCGGATTGCCGGCATTATGGCCGCGAAGAAGACGCACGAGCTGATTCCCCTGTGCCACGCGCTGAACCTGTCATCGGTCAAGCTGGCGTTTACACCGGAGCAGGATCCCTGCGCCGTGCATATTGAGGCTCGCTGCAAGCTCGCGGGGCAGACCGGCGTTGAGATGGAAGCGCTGACGGCAGTCAGTGTGGCTGCCCTGACCCTGTACGACATGTGCAAGGCGGTGGACAAAGGCATGAGCATCACCGGGGTCCGGTTACTGGAGAAAAAAGGCGGCCGTAGCGGTCACTGGCGTGCAGGATGATCCAGATCGCCAGAGGACCATCTTGAACTACGCCGGTTGGCTGCCTTCTGCTAGAATGCCCCGCTTACTGAACCAGCACTCATGAGGATACATTGTGGCTGTTCGCTACATCCAGACCTGTCGCCTGCCCACCCCTTTCGGTGTTTTTGACATGCACGGTTTTGAGGAACCGGACACCGGCAAGGAGCATATAGCCCTCACCCTGGGTGATCTGAACAGCCTCGAGCCCATGCTGGCCCGGACCCATTCCGAATGCCTGACCGGCGACGCACTCTACAGTATGCGCTGTGATTGCGGCTATCAGCTGGAGGAGGCCTTGCGCAGTATCGCCCGGGAGGGCCGCGGCGTCCTGTTATACCTGCGCCAGGAAGGCCGTGGCATCGGCCTGCTTAACAAGATCCGTGCGTACAAGCTGCAGGATGAGGGCGCAGACACGGTGGAAGCCAACGAGCGACTGGGTTTTGCGGCGGATCTGCGGGATTACAGCATGTGCAGGGACATGCTGGGACACCTGGGGATTCGCAGCCTGAAGCTGATGACCAACAATCCCCGCAAGGTGGACTCGCTTCGGATGCTGGGCATCGACATCGTCCAGCGGGTCCCGCTTCACGTGGGCCGTAATCCCCACAATGAGCATTACCTGAATACCAAGCAGAGCAAGCTGGGTCACTGGCTGGAAACCCATCAGGACGACGACCCGCGTTAACGGGGTGGCCGTCCTGATGGGGTCAGGGTGCTGCCTTCAGGCCGGGTTTGCGGGTTTCCATCCGTTGACGGACTGACGCCTCAATACCAGCCGCATCCAGGCCGACTTCCTCTAGCAGCTCATGATGCTTGCCGTGGTCGACATAACGGTCCGGCAGTCCGAGTTGCAACACGGCCCTGGCGATGCCTTCCCGGTTCAGAAACTCGGTCACCGCACTGCCCGCACCACCCGCGATAACGTTCTCTTCCACCGTAACGATCACCTCGTGGCTGTGCACCAGCTCCGACACCAGAGCCTCGTCCAGCGGTTTAACGAAGCGCATATCCGCTACGGTTGCGTTGAGCCTGTCAGCGGCCTCAAGGGCAGCGGCCAACCGTGTGCCGAAGTTCAGGATGACCACGGACTCGCCTTCACGAACCACCCGGCCACGGCCAATGGGCAGGGGCTGCAGTTTCTGCCCGATCGTGGCGCCAGGACCGGTACCACGGGGATAGCGGACGGCGGCTGGCCCTTCGTACAGTAGTCCGGTGTGCAGGAGCTGACGGGTTTCGTTCTCATCGGATGGCGTCATGACCACCATGTTGGGTATGCAGCGGAGGTAACTCAGATCAAAGGCCCCGGCATGGGTCGGGCCGTCTTCCCCGACCAGGCCAGCGCGATCGATGGCAAAAAGCACATCCAGATTCTGGATGGCGACATCGTGGATCAGCTGGTCATAGGCTCGTTGCAGAAACGTCGAATAGATCGCCACCACCGGCTTGCTGCCCTCGCAGGCGAGACCGGCGGCAAGGGTCACCGCATGTTGTTCCGCGATAGCCACATCATGATAGCGGTCCGGGAAACGCTCAGAGAACGCCAGCAGGTCCGAGCCTTCGCACATGGCTGGTGTGATGCCCACAATACGCTCGTCCTGTTCCGCAGCGTCACAGAGCCACTGGCCAAAGACGTTGGCATACCTCGGGCGGGGTGAAGCTGTCCTGACCGGTTCAGGTCGATGGGCCGGCACGGGTTCAATCTTGTTGATGGCGTGATAGCCGATGGGATCGGCCTCGGCTGGAGCAAAACCCTTGCCCTTGCGCGTGACCACATGGAGAAACTGCGGGCCGCCCAGCTTGCGGATGTTCTCGAGGGTTGAAATCAGCAGCGGCAGATCATGGCCATCAATGGGACCGATGTAATTGAAACCCAGTTCCTCAAACAGGGTGCCCGGCACGATCATCCCCTTGAAATGCTCTTCCGTTTTTCGGGCCAGAGCCATCAGGGGAGGCGCCGCCTGAAGTACCCGTTTACCACCGTCCCGCACCTGATTATAGGTGCGGCTGGAAAGCAGGCGCGCAAAGTAATTGGACAGACCGCCGACGTTCTTGGAGATCGACATGTCGTTGTCATTGAGAATGACCAGCATGTCGGCGTCCAGATTACCGGCATGGTTCAGCGCTTCAAACGCCATGCCTGCCGTCATGGCACCGTCACCAATGATCGCAATACTATGGCGGCCACTCTGTTGCTGGCGGGCCGCCAGCGCCATACCGAGGGCGGCACTGATCGATGTGCTGGAATGGCCGACGCCAAAGGTGTCGTATTCGCTCTCGCAGCGCTTGGGAAAGCCCGCGAGGCCTCCTTTCTGACGGATGCTGCCCATCTGCTCCCGGCGACCGGTCAGAATCTTGTGGGGGTAGGCCTGATGGCCCACATCCCAGACCAGACGGTCCTCGGGCGTGTTGAACACATAGTGCAGCGCAATGGTCAGCTCGAGTACGCCCAAGCCGGCGCCAAAATGACCGCCGGTCTGGCCCACTGTCCACAGCAGAAACGCCCGTAACTCCCGGGCCAGCGCCGGGAGATCCTCAGCGGGAAGCAGGCGCAACTGGTCCGGCGCCTCAATGCGATCCAGCAACGGCGTATGAGGTCGCTGAGCGGGAATTTCCTTAAAGATAAATGTGTCCTGCATCCGTCCGGGTCTTGTGTCGATGATTTCAGGGCTTTCGGCTGGTGTCTGCCGCCAGCCTGTCGGGTCAGATGTCCGTGAAAATCGGAGTGATTCTGACTGAACACTGATAGCCGCTCCGCCGGCACGAGTTTCGCGCCGGCGCCTGGAGCGGGCATTATAGGTCATGAAGCCAGGGGTTTCAGTAGCGCCGTGATACCACAAACTCCGCCATTCCCCGGAGTGCATCGGCCTCGGGACCAAAGCCCGACAGACTGTCACGGCACTGGTCCAGCAGAGTCGCAAGATACCGCCGGGCACTGTCAACGCCCATCAGGGCAGGGTAGGTCGGCTTGCTGCGCGCCGCGTCAGAGCCCTGGCGTTTGCCGGTGACCTGGGTCTCGCCTTCGATATCCAGCAGGTCATCCTGCACCTGAAAGGCAAGCCCTATGGCACGGGCGAAGCTCTCCAGCGGCGCCTGATACTGTGCCTGGACTGAAGCGTCAGCCGGTGCGGCTGAAAGCAGGCCCAGCCTGATGCTGGCTTCGATCAGCGCGCCGGTTTTACGCCGGT
>CAZHAY010000003.1:40789-54244 GCA_964530545.1 uncultured Marinobacter sp. | reverse complement strand
AGAACCAGCTTCGCCACGAGGTCGAAAAGTTCTCCGCCAACCTGTGGACCTGCGTGGTACCCCGGGATCTTCACTACATCCGTGAGCGGGCCCGGCGACGGGGCGACAAGAGCGTATCCGGCGTGGTGGCGTTCCTGGGCAAGGCACTTAGCATTACGCCGATTATCTGGGGGCAGGGCGTCATCGCCAAGCCAGTTGCTAAAACCCGCTCCATGGATGCAGCGGTGGAGAAAGTCATGGATTACGCCACCCGCCGTGTTGAGGCAGGCCTGCTGACCCCCACAGTTTCTGTTTCCTGTGGCATGTCCTGGGAGGAGATCGAAGCGCTTCCGGGGCTGGATCGGTTACGGCGAGCCTGTGACGATCACGGGGTGAGGCTGTTGCTGTCGCAGATGGGCATCACCAGCAGTATTTACCTTGGCCCGGGCAGTATTTGCCTGTCACTGGCCGCTGAAGATCATGCCTTCGATGCCTGAGGCGTGTATTTTTAAGCCGTAAGTGACCGGTGGTGAACAAAAAAAGGGGAGCCTGTGAGCTCCCCTTTTTGTATGGAAGGTTTGGTGTGAACCCGCGGCTCAGCGCTCCAGATACTGCAGCTTGTCCGGCTTGCCATCCCACTCTTCCGCTTCGGGAAGCGGGTCCTTTTTCTCGGTAATATTCGGCCACTTTCCGGAGAGCTCAGCGTTTATCTCAATAAACGGCTCCTGACCTGCAGGCAGCTCATCTTCCGAGAAAATCGCCTCAGCGGGGCATTCCGGCTCGCAGAGAGCGCAGTCAATACACTCGTCAGGGTCGATCACCAGAAAGTTTGGGCCTTCGTAAAAGCAGTCTACCGGACATACTTCAACGCAGTCCGTATATTTGCACTTGATGCAGTTGTCGGTAACCACAAAGGTCATAGTCAGATTCCTGGTCTGGTGGTCTATCTCATCAGGGATGGTCTGTTGGCTTTGTCGTGTCAGACGGCAATAACTGTCGTACTGAAACGGCCATCCATTTCTGATCGTTAATAATCGGCGGACAATATTGTAGGGAGCGGCTACGCGACCCGCAAGCGCTACGGCGGCATTACCTTATGCCAAACCATCAACTCCTGAGCATACGGCGCAGCTCATAGAGCTGCTCAAGGGCCTGCCGCGGGGTCAGCTCATCCGGGTCCAGGGCGTCGAGAGCGCGCTCTACGGCGCTCGGCTCAAGGCTGGCAAACATATCTCCCTGTAGCGCGCCCGGTGCCGTAGGTTCGGGCGACTGGGCAGTGCCGTGTAGCGAGGTGAGATCGATCGGGCCGGTACTTTCTGCTTCAAGCCGCCGGAGCTGCTGTCGGGCATTGTGGATCACACCGTGGGGAACGCCAGCCAGTCGGGCCACCTGCAGGCCGTAGCTCTGACTCGCCGGGCCCTCATGAACCGTATGCAGAAACACGATGCTGTCTTCGTGCTCGGTGGCTGTGAGGTGCACATTGACGGCGTGCTCCAGCTGGTCGGCCAGCTGGGTCAGTTCAAAATAGTGGGTTGCGAACAACGTATAGCAGCCGATGTCCCGGGCCAGATGCTCGGCGGTCGCCCACGCCAGAGACAGGCCATCAAAGGTACTGGTGCCGCGGCCAACTTCATCCATCAGCACCAGGCTGTGGGCGGTGGCATTGTGCAGAATGTTGGCGGTTTCTGTCATTTCTACCATAAAGGTTGAACGCCCGCCGGCGATATCGTCCGAAGAGCCCATGCGAGTGAAAATCCGGTCCACCGGGCCCAGTACCGCACGGTCTGCCGGAACAAAGCTACCGCAGTAGGCCAGCAGGGTGATCAGCGCTGTCTGCCGCATATAGGTCGATTTACCGCCCATATTTGGTCCGGTAATCACCAGCATCCGGCGGTGTTCGTCCATCAGTAAGTTATTGGGGACGAAGGGTTCGTCCAGAAGCTGCTCCACCACCGGATGGCGGCCGGCGTCAACATCGAGGCCCGGCTCATCCCTGAATTCCGGCGCCGTCAGACGCAGGCTGGAGGCGCGCTCGGCAAAATTGGTCAGCACGTCCAGTTCCGCCAGAGCCTGGGCACTGTCCTGCAGTTGCGGCAGCTGTCCGGCTACTTGCTCCAGCAGGTCGTCGTAGAGGCCTTTTTCCCGGGCAAGTGCGCGGCTTTTAGCGCTCAGGGCCTTGTCTTCGAACTCCTTGAGTTCCGGTGTGATAAATCGTTCCGCATTCTTCAGGGTCTGGCGGCGAATGTAGTCTACCGGTGCCTGATCGGATTGGGCGCGGCTGATCTCAATGTAATACCCGTGCACCCGGTTGTAGCCGACCTTGAGAGTGCTGATGCCCGTACGCTCCCGCTCCCGGGTTTCCACGTCCAACAGGTACTGACCGGCGTTTTCACTGATATTGCGTAACTCGTCCAGTTCGGCGTCGAAACCGTCCCGGATAACGCCACCATCACGGATGACCACGGGTGGGTTATCGATTACCGCACGCTCCAGCAGGTCGCTCAGTTCCGGATACTCACTGATCGCCGTCGCCAGGGCCGCCAGGTGCGGCGAGGCCACTGGCGTCAGGGCCTGCTGCAAGTCGGGCAGAACCGCAAACGCATCCCGGAGTCGGGCCAGGTCGCGGGGCCGGGCAGACCGTAGCGCGATGCGGGCCAGAATGCGCTCAATGTCTCCAACCTTTTTGAGCAGGTCGTGCATCGGCTCGTAATGGAAACCGTCGAGTAGCGCGGCCACGGACTGCTGGCGCTGGCGTACCAGTGCGGTATCTCTCATGGGCCGGTTCAGCCAGCGACGAAGCTGTCGTGCCCCCATGGCGGTTGCGGTCCGGTCCATCACCCAGGCCAGGGTGTGCTGGTGGCCGCCCAGGAGGTTGGTGTCGATCTCCAGGTTGCGGCGACTGGTGGCGTCCAGCACTACCGCATCTTCCCGACGCTCCCGGGTCAGCTTGCGGATGTGGGGGAGTGCGGTGCGCTGGGTTTCCCGGGCATACTGGAGCAGGCAGCCGGCGGCACATACCGCGAGGGTCAGATCTTCGCAACCGAAGCCGGTGAGATCCCTGACCTGTAACTGTTGGGTCAGCAGCCGATGGGCACTGTCCATCTCGAACAGCCAGGGGCCCTGACGCCGCAGTCCGCTCATCCCGTCGAGGAGTTCTTCATAGGGGAAATCTTCACTGATCAGCACTTCGGCGGGCCTGAGGCGCTCTATTTCTTCCTGCAGGGCATCGGTACCACTGATTTCACAGACTGCGAAGCGTCCGCTGGAGATGTCCAGGGTTGCCAGGCCAAAGCCGTCCCGATGGTGGTGAATCGCCAGCAACAGACTGTCGCGACGATCCTCCAGAAACGCTTCATCACTGAGGGTGCCAGGAGTGATAATGCGCACGACCTTGCGCTCTACCGGTCCTTTAGAAGTGGCTGGGTCGCCCACCTGCTCGCAGATGGCGATGGACTGGCCGGCACGAACCAGTCGCGCAATATAGTTTTCGGCCGCATGATAGGGTACGCCGGCCATGGGAATGGGGTTGCCACCGGATTGCCCCCGGGCTGTCAGAGTGATGTCGATCAGCTCAGCCGCTTTCTTTGCGTCCTCGTAGAACAGCTCATAAAAGTCCCCCATGCGGTAGAACAGCATTTCATCCGGATGGTCGCCTTTAATCCGGAGATACTGGCGTATCATCGGGGTGTGCTGGGAAGAGTCTTTCTGGGATGCTGACATGCAAACGTCCGGTTAAAGTTGTGCGGTCACGGTCTGTAGTCTGGATTCTGCCCGTGTAAAATCAGTGTACAGCAGCTTGAATTCCGGTTGGTGCAGGTAACCGTCAGGCCCCGGATTGTAAGAGAAACAGCCGGTAGAACACCAGTGGATGAAATCAGGAGACGTGGAAATGCTCAGGGAAATCACATTACAGCAGGCCGTCCAGCAGCTTGGTGACCTGCTCTCGCTCAGGGGAGAAACGGTGGTCACTGCAGAAAGTTGCACAGGCGGATGGCTGGCCAAGGCGTTAACCGATCGGGCTGGCTCATCGGCGTATGTACTGGGTGGTCTGGTCACCTACAGTAACAGCATGAAATGCGACCTGCTCAAGGTGCCGTCAGAGGCCCTTGTGAAGCATGGGGCTGTGAGTGAGCCGGTAGTACGGCAGATGGTCGCCGGCGCCGTAGCGGCGAGCGGCGCGGACTATGCCATTGCCACCAGTGGTGTTGCCGGCCCGGGTGGTGGATCTGACAGTAAACCGGTGGGCACGGTCTGGTTTGCCTGGGGCGCGCCGGCCAGAGGTGTTGTGACCCAGCGTTGTCATTTTGAAGGGGATCGTGACGCGGTGCGGCGCCAGAGCGTCGTCTATGCCCTGCAGGGACTGTTTGACTATCTGCAGAAGTTGTAACGACTGATACCTTTTAGCATGGGGGTTGGTCTGTGGGCGCGACTGTGTTTTAATACTGTTCAAGTATACAGTAATTGGTTCCGGCAACCGATCTGACGTATTGCCAGGACGGCCGCCCAGACAGCGCCCATAATCGGGCCAGATATTGAGAGCATTGAGGGTTTACCGATGGAAGACAATCGCAAGAAAGCATTGACCGCTGCACTAAGCCAGATTGAGCGCCAGTTCGGCAAGGGTGCGGTCATGAAAATGGGTGACCACCCTCGGGAAGCCATCCCGGCGGTATCCACCGGCTCCCTGGGGCTGGACGTTGCTCTGGGTATTGGTGGCCTTCCGTACGGGCGCATCGTTGAGATTTACGGTCCGGAGAGTTCCGGTAAGACAACCCTGACCCTCCAGGTTGTGGCTGAGGCCCAGAAGCAGGGCAAGACCTGCGCATTTATCGACGCAGAACACGCCCTGGACCCGGTGTATGCCGAGAAGCTCGGGGTAAACGTCGATGACCTGCTGATGTCCCAGCCGGATACGGGGGAGCAGGCCCTTGAGATTGCCGATATGCTGGTTCGCTCCAACGCCGTTGATGTGATTATCGTTGACTCGGTAGCCGCCTTGACGCCCAAGGCGGAAATTGAGGGCGAAATGGGCGACAGTCACGTAGGGCTGCAGGCCCGGCTGATGTCCCAGGCTTTACGGAAGCTCACCGGTAACGTCAAGCATGCCAATTGCCTGATGGTCTTTATCAACCAGATCCGGATGAAAATCGGCGTCATGTTTGGCAGCCCGGAAACCACCACTGGCGGTAACGCACTCAAGTTCTACTCTTCGGTGCGTCTCGATATCCGTCGCATTGGTGCCGTCAAAGAGGGCGATGAGGTAGTGGGTAACGAGACCCGGGTCAAGGTGGTCAAGAACAAGGTATCGCCGCCGTTCAGGCAGGCGGAGTTCCAGATTCTGTACGGCAAGGGGATCTACCATATGGCCGAGGTTCTGGATATGGGCGTGAAGGAAGGCTTTGTGGACAAGTCCGGTGCCTGGTATGCCTACAAGGGTGACAAGATCGGCCAGGGTAAGGCGAACGCTGCGAAGTTCCTTGAAGAGAATCCCGAAATCGCCAATGAAATCGAAACCGCAATTCGTGACAAGCTGATGCCGAAGCCGGTATCAAAAGAGGCCGCTGCTGCCGAAGTTGCGGAAATGACCAACGAAGAACTGCTTTAACGCCGACAGCCAGGAGCGTATTCCATGGCCGATGCCCGGAAACTGCTGATTGTTGTCCATGCGCCATCATCCAACACTCGAACACTCCGGGATGCGGTGGTGGAAGGTGCCCGCCACCCGGATATCGAAAATGTGGACGTCCGGGTGATGGCGCCCTTGGATGCAGGGCCGGACGACGTGCTTTGGTGCGATGCCATTCTGCTGGGTACCACAGAAAATCTGGGGTACATGAGTGGCGCTCTGAAGGATTTTTTTGACCGCAGCTACTACCCCTGTCTGGAGAAAACCCAGGGCCTGCCGTTTGTGTTCTATGTGCGGGCCGGGCATGACGGAACAGGCACTTGCCGGGCGATTGAAAGCATTACGACCGGCTTGCGGTGGCGACAAATGCAGGAGCCCCTGGTCTGCCGGGGTGAGTTTCGTGAAGAGTTCGTCGAGCAGTGCCAGGAATTAGGCATGACCATCTCCGCCAGCCTGGACGCCGGGCTGCTCTGAGTCCGGCAGGGCTTGCTTCCGCCCTCTGATCAACGTTCCATTCACCTCGCTGCTAAGACCCGAGCCGGTCAGGCACTGGTGCTGATGTTTCTTCCCCGGCGATCTTCCAGTTCGGTTGGCTTGCGGGTTCTGGCGTGGAGCAGGCGGGGTTGCCGTCGGCTCTTTTTCCGCCGGCGGTCGGGACCCTCAAACGGCAACTGCCGCTGGCGACGATCCGGCTGTTTTCGTCGATCTGTGACGGCTTCCGTCAATACCGGATGCACTTCCTCTACTCTCACAACCTCCGTTGTCCCGGGTGTTTTCTGAGAGCCTGCTGCGGAAATTGACTGACTCAGAGCCTTCAAGAGTTTCATGGATCTCTCCCTGTGCCGGTTTCCGTTTTATGGTGGCTTATTCTTCGGCGGCGGATCAGGTGTGCACACCACGGATTAATGATTCCTCTTTTGTTTCTATCGGCCACGCCCGGTTAACCTTTAGGTTTAATGGGCGCTCTGATCAGCTTCTGCCGTATCCCGGACGGCACCCGGATACGAAGCGCGACAGTTGTGGAGCAACCGCTTACAATGGCGAGTTTTGCTGGCGAAGTTTCCCGTCAACGCCATAAAAGCCAAGCGACAACCACAGGAATACACATTGAAGGCATTGCCCCTGAATCAGCTCTACAAGGCCTGCGTACTAAAGGACCTTCCGTTCACGACCACCCGTCAGCTGGACCCACTGGCCGAGATTGTCGGCCAGGATCGAGCCCGGGAGGCGATCCGTTTTGCGCTTTCAATGCCGCACGGGGGCTACAACGTCTATGCCGTAGGCCGGAACGGCCTGGGTAAGCGCACCATGCTGCTCCGCTACCTGGCCCACCACCCCGACGACGAACACCGGATCTACGACTGGTGTTACGTGGCCAGTTTTGAAGACCCCCGGGTGCCTCGCATGTTGCGATTGCCGGCGGGGCAGGGGGCCAGCCTGAAGCAGGACATGGAAAAGCTGATGGCCCGGCTGGTCAAGATGATCCCGCAGACCTTCGATAGCGAGCAGTTTCTGGAACGGGCAGAACAACTGAAGGGCGAGTACGGCAAGAAGCAGGAGGACGCTCTCGAGCGCCTGGCGAATCAGGCCAAGCGTCGGAAGGTAAGCCTGAGCCTGACGACCCCGGGCGGGTATCGGCTGGTGGCCATGCAGGGCGATGAACCTCACACCGCCGACACCTTCGCCCAGTTGACAGAAACCCAGCGGAACCGGTTCGAAAGCGATATCGACAAGCTGGAGAAAAAACTGCGCCAGACCATCCGCAAGATCGCGGACTGGGAGCAGGAGTATGTGGAAAAGCAGCAGGCCCTGAACCACGAAACCCTGGAAACGATCTCAGGTCACCAGCTTGATGAACTGATCAGCCGCTACCATGACCTGCCGGATGTCGTGCGTTATCTGGAAGCGGTACGGGCAGACCTGGCAGACAGCCTCGATATTTTTCTCGATGACAGCGAGGAACAGGCGGCCATCGCCTACGCGTCGCTGGACAAGAAAATGCCGCGTCGCTATCTGGTTAATCTGTTGGTGCACCAGAAAGCGGATGAAGTACCCGTGGTGGTGGAGGATAACCCCACCTATCACAATCTGTTCGGTTACGTGGAGAACGTGACCTACAAAGGCACCGTCTTTACGGATTACTCCCTGATCCGTCCAGGCAGCCTCCACCGCGCCAACGGTGGCTATCTGCTGATGGACGCCATCAAGGTGCTTGAACAGCCCTTTGTCTGGGACGCCCTCAAGCGAGCGTTGCGGAGCAAGGAAATCACGATTAATTCCCTGGAACGGGAACTGACCCTATCGGGCACCATTTCGCTGGAACCCGAAGCCATTCCGCTGGATGTAAAGATTGTGCTGTTCGGTGACCGGGAGACCTGGCTTCTGCTGCAGGAGTACGATCCCGAGTTCGGCGAGCTGTTCCGCATAACCGCGGACTTCGAGAACGAGATGTACCGCACGCCCGAAAGCCAGGTGCTCTACGCCAAGTTTATCGCCAGCCTGGTCCATGAAAAAGATCTGCTGCACTGCGATCGCAAAGCCGTGGCCAGGATCATCGAATACAGTTCCCGTATGGCGGAGCATCAGGCGCGATTATCCCTCCACGCTGCGGATATCGCCAACCTCCTTAGAGAGTCCGATTACTGGGCCCGACAGGCAGGGGCCCGTGTGATCCAGGCGGCCCATGTGGAGCAGGCGCTGGCCAGTGCACGCTACCGCAGCAGCCGGCTCCGGGATCAGTTCTACGACTCAGTTCGGGATGGCTCAACGCTGGTAACGACTCACGGCAAGCGGGTCGGACAGGTCAATGCGCTGTCGGTGCTGTCCACCGGCGGCTTCGAGTTCGGGGTTTCCAACCGGGTAACAGCAACCTGTTTTTATGGTGATGGCGACATCCTGGACATCGAGCGGGACGTCAAACTGGGGGGTAATATCCACTCCAAGGGAGTGATGATTCTCAGCGCGTGGATGTCATCGCGCTTTGCCCGGCAGGATCCGATACACCTGTCAGCGAGCCTGACCTTTGAGCAGAACTACGGTGAAGTGGACGGTGACAGCGCGTCCGTAGCGGAGCTGTGCGCTCTGGTCTCTGCCATGGCAGAAATCCCGGTGCGCCAGGACCTGGCGATTACCGGCTCCATGAACCAGTTCGGCGAGATCCAGCCTATTGGCGGTGCCAATGAGAAAATCGAGGGCTTTTTTGATACCTGTGTGATCAAGGGTCTGACCGGCGACCAGGGGGTCATCATTCCGGCGAACAACGTCCAGAACCTGATGCTGGACAGCGGTGTTGTGCAGGCAGTGCGCGAGGGACAGTTCCACATCTATACCATTCGCACCGTTGAAGAGGCCATCGAGCTTCTGCTCGGACGACCGGCCGGGAGGCAGGACCGGAAGGGCAACTACCCGAAGGGCTCAGTCTTCGCGGCAATTGCAAAGCGGCTGGCAGGGTTGCGGGAGCACGAGCGTCAGGAACAGGAAGCGCTTTTGGGGGCTGCAAAGGAAACGCTGATCCATTAACCTCTTGGAAACCCGAAGGAGTTGCGCGTAGCCGGCATCCCATCTCAACAACAGGAGCAATAACAATGACAGAAATCCAGCAAACCGTGTATGTGGTCGAGGACGATGAGGCAGTACGCGATTCCCTGGAGCTGCTGCTGAAATCTGATGGCAAGCAGGTTAAACCCTACCCAAGTGCAACGGATTTTCTGGGGGACTACTCGGAAGAGATGGCCGGCTGCATTGTGCTGGATATTCGCATGCCCGGGATGGACGGCATGGAGCTGCAGAAAAAGCTCAATGCCCGGCACTGCCTGTTGCCGATCATCTTCGTGACCGGCCATGGTGACGTACCTTTGGCGGTGGATGCCATGAAGGAAGGCGCGGTAGACTTTATCCAGAAGCCCTATCGGGAAGAGGCGCTGCTTGAGAAAATTGAAGCGGCACTGGAGCAGGACCGGGAGCAGCGCAAGACCCTCAGCGAACGCCAGGAAATTGTCCGCCGGATTCGCACCCTGACGCCCCGGGAAACTGAGATCATGGAGCGGATGATCGGTGGTCAGGCCAATAAGGTAATCGCCATTGAACTGGACATCAGCCAGCGTACGGTGGAGATTCACCGGTCGCGGGTCATGCACAAGATGGGCACTCACTCCCTGGCGCACCTGGTGCGCATGGTGTTGTCCGTAAAGGACCTTATCGACGTCGGATGAAATACGGCTCATCATTCCCGTATTCTTTCAACCGGCTGTAAACTATGACTGATCAGGTCAGCACCGAACCTACGGTGCTACTCGTTGACGACAATGCCCAGAACCTCAAGGTCCTTTATGAAACACTGAAGGACCGGGGCTATCGTCTGCTGATCGCCAACGATGGTGAAAAGGCATTAAGCCTGGCACAGCGCCATCACCCGGAAGTGATCCTGCTCGATATCATGATGCCGGACCTGGACGGTTACCAGGTCTGCGAACGTCTCAAGGCTGATCCGGCAACGGCGGATTCTGCGGTAGTCTTCCTTTCCGCACTGGACGATGTGGACGCCAAGCTGCGGGGGTTCTCACTGGGTGGTGCCGACTATATCTCAAAGCCGTTCCAGGCCCAGGAGGTCATCGCCCGGGTAAGCACCCATGCCCGGGTGATCCGCCTCGAGCGGGCCCTTCAGCAGCGCAACCGTGAGCTTGAAAGCGATCAGACCCGCATTCTTAACGCCATCAGTGAAGCCATCTACGGTCTCGACGCGGAAGGTAACATTGCCTTCGCCAACCCGGCAGCCGGACTGGTTAGCCGCTGCAGTGTCGAAGAGCTGATCGGTCAGAACTTCTTTGAACTTCACTTTCACCAGCCGGGACCCTGTGACGGCGATCTCTGGCAGACGTCCGCTGAAGACCCCGAGGGGCAGCCCGGCGGTGAAGTCGCCGATCTGTTACCCGTACAGGCCACCTGCAGCCAGGGTATTGCCGAGCACCAGCGCAACGTCACCCTGTTCCGGGCCGATGGCTCATCATTTCCGGCGGAATATCGGGCCACGCCCAAGAAAGAAGGAAACCAGCTTACCGGCGCGGTGGTGGTGTTCCGGGATATTACCGCAGAGCTGGAAAGCGAGCAGGCGCTGGAAGATGCCCGTGACATGGTGCAGGAGCAACGGGATCAGCTGGCCCATGCTTCCCGTTTGGCCACCATGGGTGAGATGGCCGCCGGGTTTGCCCATGAAGTCAACCAGCCGTTGACTGCAATTACCAACTACGCCCGGGTCACTCTGCGCATGCTGCGTACCGATGAGCCGGACCCGGAATTGCTGTCTCAGACTCTGGAAAAGATCGAGGCCCAGTCCCATCGGGCCAGCGAAGTGGTCCGTCGAATCCGTGGATTTGTCCGTAAGCCGGCGGTGGGCAAGGAAGTGCTGTCCGTGGGCGGCCTGCTTGAAGAAACCCGCCTGTTCGCCGAAGTGGACGCCCGTAATAATGACGGTGGTGTTGAGGTGGAGCTGGCGGATGACATCCCTGACGTCACGGCGGACCCGATCCAGGTGCAGCAGGTTGCCCTGAACCTGATCCGCAACGCTCTGGAGTCCACCCGCAGTGCCGGCTCAGACCAGCCGGTATCGGTCACGGCGCAAATGCTGGATGAACAGACCGTGCGCATTGATGTGCGCGACCACGGTGAGGGTCTGCCGGAAGATGCCGAGCAGAAGCTGTTTCTGCCGTTCTTCACGACTAAAAACGAAGGTATGGGCATCGGGCTGGCATTATGCCGGTCGCTGATTCAGGCCCAGGGTGGTGAGATAGGTTTTGAGCGCCCCAATGGGCCCGGCGCGGTTTTCTATTTTACTTTGCCGGTGGCGCCTTCCGTGGCGATCGACGAACTTTAAGATTTTTCAGTAATACCGTTGACATACCGGTGGGTCTCTATATAATGCGCCCTCGTTGTCACACAGGAATTGCATCCCAGAGACGCGGTACTTCCGGCGTATCTGAGCAGGCAAGTCAGCAGGTGGCAGCCCAACGCGGAGCGGTAGTTCAGTTGGTTAGAATACCGGCCTGTCACGCCGGGGGTCGCGGGTTCGAGTCCCGTCCGCTCCGCCATTTTTTTATCTGATCATCCCCGATCAATTTCCTCGTTATCCGATTACGCAATGTGCACCACGTCCCTCTGTGGTATTCACGATTCTGTTAGTCAAACAATTCTGTTATCTCTTGAGCTCTTGCGAGCAAAACTCTACTTTAGGCGAGCGGCGGTATTGGGCTTGAATATGCCTGAGTTGTCGACAGATCCTTTATAAAAAACGAGAGACCCAACATGACGACCTCATTGCAGCCGGGCGAGACCCGCTATCCCCATCTCCTGGCGCCCCTGGACCTGGGCTTTACCACCCTTCGCAACCGTACCCTGATGGGCTCCATGCACCTGGGCCTGGAAGAGCGCCCTAACGGCTTCGAGCGGCTGGCGGCATTCTATGCCGAGCGTGCGCGGGGCGGCGTGGGGCTTATCGTTACCGGCGGTATCGGGCCCAACGTGGAAGGCTCGGTAGGACCCGGTGCCGCGAAGATGACGACGGAAGAAGAGTCTGACCAGCACAAAGTCGTCACCCGGGCGGTCCATGAGGCCGGCGGCACGATCTGCATGCAGATTCTCCACGCCGGTCGCTACGCGTATCACCCGAAGCTGGTCGCTCCATCCGCCGTTCAGGCGCCGATAAACCCGTTCGTGCCCATTGAGCTGGACGACGCTGGCATCGAAAAGCAGATCAGTGATTACGTGACCGCGTCCGTGCTGTCCCAGCGGGCAGGCTACGACGGCGTGGAGATCATGGGCTCGGAAGGCTACTTCATTAATCAGTTTATTGTGGAACGCACCAATAAGCGCACAGATCGCTGGGGCGGTAGCTACGAGAACCGCATCCGGTTGCCCATCGAAATCGTCCGCCGTGTGCGGGAGCGGGTGGGGCCCGAGTTTATCATCATCTACCGGTTGTCGATGCTGGACCTGGTCGAAGAAGGCAGTACCTGGGATGAAGTCGTGCAGCTCGCCAAAGCTATCGAACAGGCCGGCGCTACCATTATCAATACCGGCATCGGCTGGCATGAAGCCAGGGTGCCGACGATCGCCACATCGGTGCCGCGCGCAGCCTTCACCGAAGTGACTGCCCGCATGAAGCGGGAAGTGTCCATACCGCTGGTGACGACCAACCGAATCAATATGCCCGATGTTGCCGAGCAGGTGTTGGCGTCCGGTGAGGCGGATATGGTGTCCATGGCGAGGCCGTTTCTGGCCGACGCAGAGCTGGTGCTGAAAGCGGCGGAAGACCGGGCGGACGAAATCAACACCTGCATCGGTTGTAATCAGGCCTGTCTGGATCACACCTTCGCGGGCAAGCTGACCAGCTGCCTGGTGAACCCCCGTGCCTGTTATGAAACTGAGCTGAACTATGGGCCCGCAGAGCAACCGAAGACCATTGCCGTGGTTGGTGCCGGGCCTGCCGGTCTCGCGTTTGCGACCGTTGCCGCTCAGCGCGGCCACCAGGTCACCCTGATCGACGCCGCCGACGAGATTGGCGGCCAGTTCAATCTGGCCAAACGGATCCCTGGCAAGGAAGAGTTCCATGAGACCCTCCGTTATTACGGGGTCATGCTGGAGAAACTGGGCGTTGAGGTCCGGCTTGGGGTTAAAGCGGATGTTGCGATGCTGGCCGGCCAGTATGACGAGGTCATTCTGGCTACTGGCGTAGCACCGCGAACCCCGGCTATTGATGGCATTGACCACCCCAAAGTGATCGGTTATATCGACGCCATTCTGGGCCGCAAACCCGTGGGCAAGCGGGTGGCGGTGGTCGGGGCCGGCGGTATCGGCTT
>CAZHAY010000003.1:9859-40689 GCA_964530545.1 uncultured Marinobacter sp. | reverse complement strand
GTCCATCTGATCGGCGGTGCTGATGTGGCCGCCGAGCTGGACGCCAAACGGGCGATCGATCAGGGCAGCCGCCTGGCCGCGGCGCTATGATCCGGTGCCGCCCTGCCAGGGTGGGGCGGCACTCAGTCACAAAAATTCACAGCGCCTCGCTGAGGGACCGGCTGGCATCTGGCTAAAATCGGTCATGACCTGCACACTGGACCATCGGATAGTGATTCAGAACATATAAGAGTACGGCATGACTGGTAACTCAGGTATTTCTTGCGGAGGCGCTGAATGGCCTTAGCCGATCCATCCGGCAATGGATATGCGGCAGTCTTTCTGATGGATGGCATCAACGTAGCGCGGCAAATGCGGGCCACAGAGTTCGACGCCTTCCTGGACGGTTACGTTGGTCTGTCTGATCTTGCGGATACCGACGTGCGAGCGGTATTCGTTCAGTTGGGGGATGACCTGGCGGTACGGGGGCTGGTGTTTTTCCGCATCTACTTTGATGAAGAGGGCCGCGCTGACAGCCACTGGAACATTCCGGTGGAATCCCTGGCCCGCCAGGGCTCTGCGGGGCCGGACATGGGGGCCGGGCCGATTCGCCTGGTCTGTCGCAGCCTGTGTCCCGACAAACGCTTCCGCCCGGAGTTATGGGATCCGGACATGACGCCGGGTTCCAACCACTTCCAGTCCATCCGCAAAGCGGTGGCCGCCAATCATCTCAAATACCAGCGCAAGGGCCCTCAAATTGGGGACCACATTCCCGTGTTGCGCACCGTACTCGGCAAGCCCGATGCGGAAGTCGCTGCCCGGGAAGCTGCAGCCCAGCGTAACCGGCTGGCTCACATCATTCGCGAGCAGCGTTTGCGTATCAAGACCCTGCAGGGTGCCCATCAGGACTCTCTGGCCACGGTTCAGCGGGAGCATCGCCTGGAGCGGCGAGCCTGGCAGGAGGAGCAGACCGAGCTGGAGCGGCAACTGGAACACAGCCGGCTGGAAGCCAGCAAGATCCGCAAACGGCTGGACCGACGGGACCTTCAGGTGACTGAATTGCGCCGGCAACTGGAGGATATTCAGGCTGTGATTGCGGAAGCGCCGGCGGCTCTGGAAGAAACAGCCCAGGCGGAAGTCGTGCTGTTGCATGAGCAACTGGACCGCAAGCAGAGGGAGCTGGATAACCAGGTGGGGATCAGCCGACAACTGGAAGCGGCCCTGCGAAAGGCCTACCGGGACGAACCGGACGAGGGCAGTCTGATTCGGCAGCTACAGGAGCAAAAGGTCTTTCTCGTCGGTTTCCATGCGGGAGTGGGTCACCTGACGATTCCCTTCAACGACCTGCAACGTTACTTCAGCAATCCGACGGCCTATGCCGCTGATAAGTGTAGCCTGTCCGAGTCCGCCTATCGCCGCTGGCTCGATCATTACGAGAACCCGGTGTGCCGCGCCTCGGACCGCGCCGGTGGGCCGGTGTGTGGGCGACCGGTGATGCGTATCGGCCAGCCTTCGGAATTTGATCCCGGTATCCACGACCGGTGTGAAACCCACTGCGCGCCCTGAACTTTCCCGTCTGCAGACAATCGTTTTCAGTATCCTGGCGTTATTCGTTAAGATGGTAGAGCACTCCTGACCAGGCCCGGTTCTGTTCCGGGGTAACTCTGCCACTGACCAGACTGAGAGTTTGAATGGATCAATTCAGGAATATCGGTGTTATCGGCCGAATGGGCAGCGTCAAGGTCGTCGAGACGTTGCGGTCGCTCCGCAGCTATCTGCTTCGGGAGAACTACCAGGTTATCCTCGACCAGGACACCGCGGGCATGCTGCCAGGCCACGGGCTTCAGGTCGCCAGCAAGAGACTCATGGGTGAGATATGCGATCTGGTCATTGTGGTCGGTGGTGATGGCAGTATGCTTGGTGCCGCCCGGGAGCTGGCCAAGTCCAAGATTCCGTTGCTGGGCGTTAACCGCGGGCGCCTCGGATTTCTGACGGACATTTCGCCCCACGATCTTGAAGAGCGTCTGGGTGAAGTGCTGCAGGGGGACTACATCGAGGAAAGCCGCTTTCTGCTGGATGGCAGTCTCGAGCGTGACGGCCAGCCCATGGGATTCGGCAGCGCGCTTAACGATGTGGTGCTGCACCCCGGTAAATCCACCCGGATGATTGGCTTTGAACTGTATATTGATGGTCATTTTGTGTACAGTCAGCGTTCGGACGGTCTGATAGTGTCCACGCCCACCGGCTCAACCGCGTATTCGCTCTCCGCGGGGGGGCCGATCATGCACCCGAAGCTCGACGCCGTTGTGCTGGTGCCCATGTTCCCCCATACCCTCAGCAGCCGGCCGATCGTGGTCGATGGCAAGAGCGAGATCAAGCTGGTTATCGGGGATACCAACGAAACCTACCCGCAGATCAGTTTTGACGGCCAGATGGATATTGCCTGCGCTCCCGGCGACATCATCCGTATCACCAAGAAGCCCTTCAAGGTTCGTCTGATACACCCGAAGAACCATAATTTTTACGCTACCTGCCGGGAAAAACTCGGCTGGGCCAGCGAGATAGCAGCGAGTTGATCATGGCAAGCGCACAACAAGCCTTTCGGGGCTACGACATTATCGGCGATATCCATGGCTGCGCCCTTACCCTGGAGAATCTGCTGGAGCAGATGGGTTATCGCAAGCGCAATGGTGTTTATCATCACCGCAGGCGCCAGGCCATATTCGTGGGTGATATTATCGATCGGGGGCCCCGTATCCGGGAATCCCTGCATCTGGTCCGGGATATGGTTGACCAGGGTTCCGCCAGAATTGTCATGGGTAACCACGAATACAACGCGCTGGGGTACTGCACCCTGGCACGTCCCGGCAGTGGCCGGACCTACCTGCGCGATCACAACGAGCGCCATGACCGGCTGATCCGGGAAACCCTTGAGCAATTTGATCGCTACCCTCATGAATGGAATGAGTTCCTCGACTGGTTCTATGAACTGCCACTGTTTATCGAGGACGACGAGTTCCGGGTAGTGCACGCCTGCTGGGATGAGCGGCTGATCCGGGAATTTCTGAAGGTCCAGGGCAGCGCCTGTATTGATGAGGACTTTCTGCACGCCTCTTCGGTGATTGAGTCCTTTGCGGGCCAGGTCATGGATACCCTGCTGCGGGGCACCGACCTGCCGCTGCCGGATGGCACGACCATTACCGGCCGCGACGGTTATACCCGGCGGTTTTTCCGCACCCGGTTCTGGGCCGATAACCCGCGCACCTACGGCGATGTGGTGTTCCAGCCCGATCCTCTGCCCGAAGAGGTGGCCCGTCGTGAGCTAAGCGAGGCCGAGCATAAGGAAATTCTCCGGTATCCGCTCACTGAGCGCCCGGTTTTTGTGGGCCACTACTGGATGGAGGGCGGGCCAGCCCCATTGAAGCCCAATGTGGCCTGTCTGGATTACAGTGCAGTGAAATACGGCAAGCTGGTGGCTTATCGAATGGACGGCGAGCAGGAACTGTTGCCGGAAAAATTCGTCCATGTAGATGTTGCGCGGCCGGAACTGAGCAGTAGCCATTATCAAACCGAAGACAGCGTGGCGAGGTAACCGCTTTGCATCGAATCAGGGAGCTGGCTCCGGATATTGACCTTGGCGGCTTCAGTGCCTGGCTGAACCAGCAGGGTGTGCAGCACCGGATTACCCGTGAGGCCGATAGCCAGGTACTTTGGCTGGCGCATCCAGAGCAGGCTGAGCCGGTACTGGCGGCACTGGAACAGTACCTGGCGGACGACGGCGTGCGCCAGCGGGTCAACCAGGTTGCCCGCATGCCCATCCGGGGCGGTCGCTGGCAGCCTTCGCCCCGTCACGCGCCGCTGGTGATCCTGCTGATTGGACTGGCCGCGGTGGTCGCCTGGGTAACCGGTCTGGGCACGAACCTGAGCTCCGCCGTGTTCATGTATGTGGATCCCAGGTATCACGAATGGCAAAGCTTTGCCGACCGCCTGGGGGGGCTGACGGCAACGTTGGCTTCCGGACAGTTATGGCGATTGATCACGCCGGACTTCCTGCATTTCAGCGTGATGCATATCGTGTTTAACGCGGTGATGCTCTGGTTCCTGGGCAGCCAGGTGGAATGGATGGATGGCAAAGGGCGTTTTATCGCGCTGTTCCTGGTCACCAGCCTGACCTCGAACACGTTACAGCACCTGGTATCCGGCCCGCTGTTCGGCGGCCTGTCGGGTGTCGTCTACGGCGTGCTAGGCTACTGCTGGCTGAGCCAGCAACGCCGGCCCCGCTTCCAGTTTCCGCCGGCACTGGTCACCTTTGCGCTGGTGTGGATGCTGATTGGCTTTACGCCGTTGCCGGAAGCGGTAGGGATTGGTCGCATGGCAAACGAGGCGCACCTGGGCGGTTTTCTTGGCGGTCTCCTGATGGCTGTGCTGATGCCGCCGCCCGCAAACCAGCGCCCCGCCTGAACCAGGCGGCGCTGAGAGCAGCAAAGGGATAAAAAAACCCCGCCAGTGGCGGGGTATAAATGAGCTTGAAAAGCTCCTGATGAGAGAGAACCAAATGGAACGACCGTGTCATTTGGTTGGTTAATGATAATCATTTACGTTTAGGGGTGTCAAACGAATCCCGGGAGTTTTTTGATGACTTACGAGGAATTAATCCAGCGGCTCGATCCGACGGTCTATCAGAACCTGCGCCAGGCCATTGAACTGGGAAAATGGCCCGACGGCCGCAAGATCAGCGACGAGCAGCGCCGCATCTGTCTGGAAGCGGTTATCCACTATGAACACACCCACAATATTCCGGAGCAGGACCGGGTCGGGTACCTCGAGCGTAACAACTGCGGCTCCGCACCTGCCGGCGGCCCGGAACCCGTCCGCATTATCAATTGAGGTTTTCTTGAAACAACTCCATGAGGCCAGCGGTCGCCTGGTCAAAATGCCGGTAGCGGCAGGTGAGCCCGTACGCTATCAGCTACGCGTGGGGGACAGCAGACTGCCCCTGAACGATCTGCTGGGCTACCGCATTGAAATCGCCCACGCTGGTGAGATTCGCTGCATCCAGTGCGATCGCAAGACGAGGAAGAGCTTCAGCCAGGGGTATTGCTATCCCTGTTTCCGTCGTCTTGCCGCCTGCGATACCTGCATCATGAGCCCCGAACGGTGCCACTTCGATCAGGGAACCTGTCGTGAGCCGGAGTGGGCAGAGATCAACTGCATGACAGACCATGTGGTGTACCTGGCCAATTCGTCGGGGCTAAAGGTCGGGATTACCCGGGCCAGTCAGGTGCCCACCCGGTGGCTTGATCAGGGTGCCGTTGCCGCGCTACCCATGGTTCGCGTCGCAACCCGTCATCTGGCGGGTCTGGTTGAGGTGGCCAGCAAACAGCACGTCGCCGACCGGACCAACTGGCGCACCATGCTGCGAGGTGAAGTTCCCGAGCTGGACCTGGAGGCTGAGCGTGCCGGGCTGCTGAGTCTGATCAGCCCGGAGCTGAGTCAGCTCGCGGATGAACACGGCGCTGATTCCCTCAAGATCGCAACCGATCCCGTCTGGACGGTGGAATACCCGGTTGAGGTCTGGCCGCAGAAGATCAGAACGCATAATCTGGACAAGGAGCCCGTCGCTACCGGCGTGTTACAGGGTATCAAGGGTCAGTACCTGATGCTGGATACGGGCGTTATCAATATTCGGAAGTACACGGCCTATGATGTCCGTGTGCGGGTTCTGTCGGAGTAAACCATGCGTACGAGCCAACCAAAGACCATTTATCTCAGCGAGTACCAAACGCCGGCTTTTCTGGTGGACCAGGTGGACCTGCGCTTCGAGCTGTTCGAAGACGGCGCCCGTGTGCACAGCAGGCTCAGCCTGAGCCGTAATCCGGACGCGCAGCGCGGAGCGCTGGAGCTGAACGGCGATTCCCTCACGCTGGAATCTGTCCATCTCGACGACCGTGAACTCAGCCCTGACGAATACGAAGACCGCGGCGACCTGCTGGTCGTACCGTCGGTGCCGGACACCTTTGAGCTGCGGGTGGTGACCTGGATCGAGCCGCAGAACAATACCCGGCTGGAGGGGCTGTATAAATCCTCCGGCATGTTCTGTACCCAATGTGAGGCACAGGGCTTCCGGTGCATTACCTATTTCCCTGACCGGCCAGACGTGATGGCCCGCTACCGTACCCGGATAGAGGCCGATCGGGCGTCGTATCCGGTATTGCTCTCCAACGGCAACCCGGTGGAGCGGGGCGATCTGGAAAACGGACGTCATTTCGTGACCTGGGAAGACCCCTTCCCGAAGCCCAGCTATCTGTTTGCGCTGGTGGCCGGGGACCTGGTGGAACAGACTGACGCTTTCCGCACCCGGTCGGGCCGGGACATCGACCTGCGCATCTACGTGGAACCCCGCAACGCGGACAAGACCGCCCATGCGTTTGATTCCCTCAAGCGCTCCATGCGCTGGGATGAAGAGGTTTATGGCCGTGAATACGATCTGGACATTTTCATGATTGTGGCCGTGGACGATTTCAATATGGGCGCCATGGAGAATAAAGGGCTAAATATTTTCAACTCGTCCTGCGTCCTGGCCCGGCCGGAATCTGAAACCGATATGGCATTTCAGCGGATTGAGTCCATTGTTGCCCACGAGTATTTCCACAACTGGTCCGGCAACCGGGTGACCTGCCGGGACTGGTTCCAGCTTAGCCTGAAAGAGGGCTTTACCGTCTTCCGGGATGCCCAGTTCTCGGCCGACATGGGCTCACCGACGGTCAAGCGTATCGAAGATGCCACCGTGCTGCGCACTGCCCAGTTTGCCGAGGACGCAGGCCCCATGGCTCACCCGGTACGGCCGGCGTCCTACATGGAAATTTCCAACTTCTACACCCTGACCATTTATGAGAAAGGTGCTGAAGTGGTGCGAATGCTCCACACCCTGCTGGGGCCGGAGCTGTTCCGCAAAGGCAGTGATCTTTATTTTGAGCGCCACGATGGCCAGGCAGTGACCACCGATGACTTCGTTCGTGCCATGGAAGACGCCAGCGGCCGTGACCTGAGCCAGTTCCGCCTGTGGTACGACCAGGCCGGAACGCCGGTGCTGACGGTGGAGGATGACTACGATCCGGCGGCACAACGCTACCGTCTGACCATTCGACAGTCGATCCCCGACACCCCGGGCCAGACCGGCAAGCAGCCCCATCATATTCCCTTTGCCTTGGGCCTGCTGGGCACGGATGGGGCCGACCTGCCGCTCAACCTGGCAGGGGAGCCTGCCAGTGACAGCACCACGCGGATACTGGAGCTGACGGAAGCGGCCCATACCTTCGAGTTCACGGATATCCGAGAGCGGCCCGTGCCCTCCCTGTTGCGGAATTTCTCTGCGCCGGTTCGCGTTCGGTATCCCTGGACCCGGGACCAGCTGATGTTCCTGATGAGCCACGACAGCGACGGCTTTAACCGCTGGGATGCCGGACAGCGCCTGGCGGTGGAGGTGATTTCAGAGTTGGCAGGACACGCTGAGGCCGAAGTGGATCCCCGCCTGATTGACGCCAGCCGTACTCTGCTTAACGACCAGGACGCGGATCAGGCACTGGTAGCCAAGATGCTGCAATTGCCCACAGAAGCCTATCTGATCGAGCAGGCCGACAGCCCCGATGTGCAGGTTATCCACAGTGCGCGGGAAAGGGTGCTGAAGACGCTGGCCACCGCGCTGCGGGACGATCTGCTGGCCTGCTACCGGCGTCAGCAGCCGCAGGAGCAGTATCAGGTCACACCGGAAGACGTCGCCAGCCGCAGCCTGCGCAATATGGCGCTCGCCTGGCTGCTGCACCTGGGTGACCAGGAGGCGCTTTCGCTGGCGTTGGAGCAGTTCGACAAGGCCTCCAACATGACCGATCAGTCCGGCGCTTTGCGGGCGTTGGTGAATTCACCGTTTACTGCCGAGCGGGACCAGACGCTGGATGCCTTCTATCAGCAATGGCATCAGGATCCGCAGGTGGTGGAGCAGTGGTTCGCGATTCAGGCATCCAGCCCGGTTTCCGGCGATCTGGCCGCGGTCCGGCAACTGCTGGCCCATGAAGCCTTCGACTGGAAGAACCCCAACAAGATCCGCTCCGTGGTCGGGGCTTTTGCCGGGCAGAATCTGGTGCACTTCCACCATCAGGATGGCTCCGGGTATCAGTTCCTGGCGGAAACCGTACGACGACTGGACAGCAGCAATCCGCAGATTGCCGCGCGCCTCGCAGCGCCGCTGACCCGCTGGCGGAAATTCGCGCCGGTCTACCGGGATGGTATGCGTGAAGCATTGCAGTCGATCCGGGACAAGGACGGCCTTTCCCGGGATGTCTACGAGATCGTCCACAAGAGCCTCGCAGACTGACAGACCGATATTAAAGTCCGCAGACTCATACAGTTAGTTTGGTCTGCGGCTTTATTTTGGAATTGATCTGGGCTATGTTCAGAACAGCTGAGAATGTGACGTTTTGTTAAGTCCATCGCCAGATTCCGGACGGCTACGCCGCCCGTGAGATCGCCGGGCCTGAATCGGTACAAAAATACTAATGAAGAAGGAATCTTTTATGACCGTTCGAACCACACTGCGAGGCACTGTTTCCACTCTGGTATTGGCGGCGTCCGTTGGACTGGCAGCAGGCTCAATGACGGTATCTGCGCAAGAACAGCGATTCGTGACGATCGGTACTGGCGGCGTTACCGGCGTTTACTACCCGGCGGGTGGGGCCATCTGCCGGCTGGTCAACATGGACCGCAAGGAGCACGGCATCCGCTGTTCCGTTGAAAGCACTGGTGGTTCGGTCTATAACCTGAATGCCATTCGCCAGGGCGAACTGGACCTCGCCGTGGCCCAGTCCGACTGGCAGTACCATTCCTACAACGGCACCAGCGAATTCAGCAACAGCGGTAAGGATGAGAAACTGCGCGCAGTGTTCTCCCTGCACCCCGAACCTTTCACTGTCGTTGCCAGCAAAGGCTCTGGCATCAAGACATTCGAGGATCTGCAGGGCAAGCGGGTATCAGTCGGTAACCCTGGCTCAGGGCAGCGGGCAACGGCAGAAGTGTTAATGCAGGCAATGGGCTGGACGGTGGACAAGTTCGCCCTTGCGGCCGAGCTCAAGGCAGCGGAACAGTCTCAGGCCTTGTGTGACGGAAATATTGATGCCTTCTTCTACACCGTTGGACACCCGTCCGGCGCGATCAAGGAAGCGACTACCTCCTGTGACAGCACGATCGTGGCTGTTGACAACGAAGCTACCCGATCCCTGGTTGAGGAAAACCCATACTACCGGACAGCAGTTATCCCCGGCGGCATGTACCGCGGTAATGATGAAGATGTCACCACCTTTGGCGTCGCTGCCACGTTTGTGACCTCCGCCGATGTCGATGAAAAAATCGTGTATGAGGTGGTAAAAACGGTCTTTGAGAATTTTGACAGCTTCAAGCGTCTGCATCCGGCCTTTGGCAACCTGAAGAAAGAGGAGATGGTTTCAGACGCCCTCAGTGTGCCGCTCCACAAGGGCGCCGAGAAGTACTATCGCGAGGTCGGCCTGATCAAGTGATCTGTCTGTGGCTCTGACGCTTTATCGCCAGGAAAACACCCCTGGCGATGATCTGAAACTCCGATGGAACCGGACCCATGAGCAAACGCGACCCGTCTGCCTCTGATCATCCCGACGTCTCAAAAATCCAGGAAGTCATGCAGGTCGAAACCGGGGGCAGGGCGCTGCATGGCCCTGCAGCGGTAATCCTCTTTGTTGTTCCGCTGGCCTGGTCCCTGTTTCAGCTGTGGATTGCCTCGCCCTTACCGTACATATTCAACGTCGGAATCTTTAACTCTACCGAAGCCCGCGCAATCCACCTGGCGTTCGCAACCTTTCTTGCGTTTACGGCATTCCCGATGATCCGGGGCCTTCATGCCGATAAAATCCCCTGGTTCGACTGGGTGCTGGCGTTAGCGGCGTCATTTTCGGCTTCCTATCTCTTCATTTTCAATGATCAGCTTGCCACCCGCCCTGGTGCGCCTGTAACCCAGGATCTCGTTGTCGCTTTCGCCGGCCTGGTTCTTTTGCTGGAAGCTACGCGCCGCGCTCTTGGACTCCCGTTGACCGTCGTAGCAACCATCTTCATCGTATACTCTCTGGCCGGTCAGTGGATGCCGGATGTGATCGCCCATAAAGGCGCCAGCTTTACCAAACTGGCGTCCCATCAATGGCTGGGTACGGAAGGGGTGTTTGGCGTTGCGCTTGGCGTGTCGACGACCTTCGTCTTTCTTTTTGTGTTGTTCGGCGCTCTGCTGGAGAAAGCCGGGGCCGGGAACTACTTCATCAAAGTGACGTACGGCCTGCTGGGCCACATGCGTGGCGGGCCTGCGAAGGCGGCGGTCGTATCAAGCGGGATGACGGGTGTCATTTCCGGCTCGTCCATTGCCAACGTGGTCACCACCGGAACCTTCACCATACCGCTGATGAAGCGGGTCGGGTTTCCGGCGGTCAAGGCTGGCGCTGTCGAAGTCGCAGCGTCAACCAGCGGGCAGCTGACACCCCCGGTGATGGGCGCCGCCGCGTTCCTGATGGTGGAATATGTTGGTATTTCGTATCTGGAAGTCATCAAGCATGCGATCTTCCCGGCACTGATTACCTATATTGCGCTGGTGTACATCGTCCATATCGAGGCCTGCAAACTCGGTATGAAAGGGCTCCAGCGCCTGAACAGGCCGACCCTTGCACAGCGCCTGCTGACCTGGGTCGGGGTTTTGCTCGGGCTTATCCTGCTGACGCTCGTCGTCTATTACGGAATTGGCTGGACCAAAAGCTATTTAGGGGATGCCGCAGCCTGGGTGCTCGGACCCTTGCTATTGGCAGTTTATATAGCACTGGTGGCCTATGCGGCTAAATTCCCGCCGCTGGAGGTCGACGACGGCACGTCCGACATCACCGAACTTCCCGAGGTCGGTCCAACCGTCAAGACGGGTCTTTACTACCTCCTGCCGGTTGTTGTGCTGGTATGGTGCCTGACGGTAGAACGGTTCTCACCTCAGCTTTCGGCCTTCTGGGCGACGGCATTTCTGGTGTTCATTGTGCTGACGCAGCATCCGCTGCTGGCGTACTTCCGACGCGAGCCAGCAGGGGCACGGTCTTTATTTCAGGGCTGGCGTGAATTGCTGGATGCCCTGGCTACCGGTGGACGCAATATGGTGGGCATCGGTGTGGCGACGGCAACAGCGGGCATTGTGGTGGGCACTGTCACCCTGACCGGCATCGGACTCATCATGACGGAGTTTGTCGAATTCATTTCCGGCGGACATCTGATGCTGATGCTCATCTTCACGGCAGTGATCAGTCTGTTGCTGGGCATGGGGTTGCCGACTACCGCAAACTATATTGTGGTGTCGACCCTGATGGCTCCGGTGATTGTTACGCTTGGTGCGGAAAACGGGCTGCTGGTCCCGCTGATCGCGGTTCATCTGTTTGTTTTCTATTTCGGGATCATGGCCGACGAAACACCCCCGGTAGGGCTGGCGGCCTATGCGGCCTCTGCCATATCGGGGGCCGATCCTATCCGGACCGGAATCCAGGCATTTTTCTACGATATCCGGACCGCGGTTCTGCCGTTCATGTTCATCTTCAACACCCAGCTGCTTATGATCGGCCTGTCGGGGCCTTTCGATCTCCTTACTACCGTGCTCAGCGCGGTTGTCGCCATTCTGATATTTGCCGCCGCAACGCAGGGTTACTGGCTGACCCGCAGTTACCGATGGGAGTCCGCGCTGCTGATACTGATCGCGTTCACCCTGTTCCGGCCAGGCTTCTGGTGGGACCGGATCTATCCGCCTTATATTGAGGAGCCGGGCTCCCGGATTGTCGAGCAGATCGATGTGCTGGCGGCGGATCCCGCTACGGAATATATAACGCTGCAGGCGTCCGGCCTCACCCTGACTGGAGATGAGCGGTCTACCTGGATGCAGTTACCCATTGCTGAAGGGGGCTCTCCGGAAGAGAAGCTGATCAATATGGGCATCGAAGGCGCGGCCGAAGGTGACCATTACCGGGTAGACTTTGTTGAGTTTGACAGTCCAGCACAGAAAGCCGGACTGGACTTCGGCTGGACGATTGATTCGTTCCGGCTGCCGCAGGAGCGCCCACCCCGGGAGCTGGTTTACATCCCGGCCATTGCGCTGCTGATATTCCTGGCGCGGGGGCAACTGCGTCGCCGAAATAGGGAAAACCCGCCAGAGGCGGTGCCAGGCACCTGACAAGCCAGTGTTTTTCCTGATACACTCCGCATCGATCGAGCCGCACTGGTAGCGCGGCTCCCGTTAACACGTGGTCTATCGTAGGGATCACCGCTGCGAGGAAATTTTTCATGCCTGTAGTAACACTGCCGGACGGCAGCCATCGTAGTTTTCCCAATCCTGTCACTGTTCATGACGTCGCCGCTGATATAGGCGCGGGTCTGGCCAAGGCTGCCCTTGCGGGTCGCGTCAATGGCCAGCTCGTCGACACCAGCTTTCGTATTGAGGAAGACGTTGATCTTGCCATCGTCACGGAGCGTGACGACGATGGTATTGACGTAATCCGGCACTCTGCGGCACACCTGCTGGCGATGGCAGTGAAAGAGCTGTTTCCTGAGGCTCAGGTGACCATCGGGCCCGTTATTGATAACGGCTTCTACTACGACTTCAAATTCGATCGCCCGTTTACCAACGAAGATCTGGAGCGCATCGAAAAGCGCATGGAAGAGCTGGCGAAACAGGATATCCCCGTTTCTCGCTCCGTATTGTCCCGGGAAGAAGCCGTCAGGCTGTTCCATGAGATGGGCGAAGAGTACAAGGTCCGTATCATTGAAGACATTCCGGGCGATGAAGATCTGTCGTTCTATCGCCAGGGCGACTTTATCGACCTGTGTCGCGGCCCTCACGTGCCCAGCACCGGCAAGCTTAAGGCGTTTAAGCTCACCAAGGTGGCTGGCGCCTACTGGCGTGGCGATACCGGCAATGAGCAGCTTCAGCGGGTCTACGGAACAGCCTGGGGCAACAGGAAAGAACTCAAAGCCTATCTGCAGAGGCTGGAAGAGGCCGAGAAGCGGGACCACCGCAAGATCGGCAAGAAAATGAACCTGTTCCATATGCAGGAAGAAGCACCCGGTATGGTGTTCTGGCATCCGGACGGTTGGACGCTGTATCAGGAAATCGAGCAGTATATGCGCGAAATGCAGCGTCGCCATGGCTATCAGGAGATCCGGACGCCGCAGGTGGTTTCCCGGGCGCTCTGGGAGAAATCCGGCCATTGGGACAAGTTCAAGGATGATATGTTTACCACCGAGTCGGAGAAACACGACTTCGCCATCAAGCCCATGAACTGCCCTTGCCATGTGCAGGTGTTCAATCAGGGGCTGAAAAGCTATAAGGAACTGCCACTGCGGCTGGCAGAGTTTGGTTCCTGTCACCGTAACGAAGCGTCCGGCGCGTTACATGGCCTGATGCGGGTGCGGGGCTTCACCCAGGATGATGCGCATATTTTCTGTGAAGAAGACGCGATTCAGGCAGAGGTTTCCGCGTTTATTGATATGCTTCATGAGATCTATGCGGATTTCGGCTTCGACGAGATTCTGTACAAACTGTCAACCCGGCCGGAACAGCGGGTAGGTTCTGACGAAGTCTGGGATAAGGCAGAAGCCGCGCTTGAGGAAGCCCTCAATCGGGAAGGCGTCGATTGGGAGTTGCTGCCGGGCGAAGGCGCGTTCTACGGACCGAAAATTGAGTTTTCCCTGAAGGACTGCATCGGCCGGGTCTGGCAATGTGGTACCATACAGGTCGATTTTTCCATGCCGGGCCGGTTAGGCGCCCAGTATGTGGCCGATAATTCCGAGCGCCGCACGCCGGTTATGCTCCATCGGGCCGTATTAGGGTCCTTTGAGCGTTTTATCGGGATTCTGATCGAGGAGTATGAAGGGGCGTTCCCCACCTGGCTGGCTCCTACTCAGGTCGCCATCCTTAATATTACGGATCGCCAGTCTGAATACTGTAAGAATCTCGCAGAAAAATGGACGGACGCGGGTTATCGGGTAAATGCTGACTTGAGAAACGAGAAGATCGGCTTTAAAATCCGCGAGCACACTTTAAACAAGGTTCCGTATCTGGTCGTGATCGGCGATAAGGAAGTCGAGAGCGGCGCTATTGCGGTGAGAACCCGCAAGGGTGAAGATTTGGGAACCATGACGCCGGAAGCGTTCGAAGCTCTGCTGGCTGCAGAGATCGCGCGTAAAGGCAGAACCAGAATGGAGAACTGACTATCAAACAGCGAACGAATCGGGGTGGTCGCGCACCACGCGCACCTATTAATGAGAATATTGACGCAACTGAAGTCCGCCTTATCGATGCCGAGGGTAACCAGGTCGGTATCGTGGCCATCGACGAGGCTTTGAAGCAGGCCGAAGAAGCGTCCCTGGACCTGGTCCAGGTTACGGATTCCGATCCGATCGTCTGTAAGATAATGGACTACGGCAAGAAGGTCTTCGAAGAGAAGAAGGCCAAAGCCGCTGCGAAGAAAAAGCAGAAGCAGGTCCAGATTAAGGAAGTGAAATTCAGACCAGGGACGGAAGAAGGGGATTA
Source organism: uncultured Marinobacter sp. (assembly GCA_964530545.1). Lineage (GTDB taxonomy): Bacteria > Pseudomonadota > Gammaproteobacteria > Pseudomonadales > Oleiphilaceae > Marinobacter. The sequence continues at coordinate 26,093 of CAZHAY010000003.1, read as the reverse complement.
TCAGGTCAAACTACGCAACCTGATACGTTTCCTTGAAAACGGGGACCGCGGCAAAATCACGATCCGATTCCGGGGACGTGAGATGGCACACCAGGAGATCGGTATGCAGCTCATGAACCGCGTTGAAAAAGATATTGAGGAGCTGGCCCAGGTAGAGCAACGGCCCAAGATGGAAGGCCGCCAGATGACCATGGTGGTTGCGCCCCGTAAAAAGAAGTGATTCCTGACATGGTCAGATCCCCCGCGCTGGCGGGGGATTTGTCGTTCAGGAAGCACATATTATTTATCAGAAAAAAGAATGCGGAGTTCAAGAAATGTCCAAGATGAAAACCAAGCGCGGAGCGGCCAAACGGTTCAAGAAGACCGCTACCGGCTTCAAGCATAAACAGTCCTTCACCAGTCATATCCTGACCAAGAAGAGCCCGAAGCGTAAGCGTCAGCTGCGTGGCACCAAGCTGGTTGCCAAGTCGGATGTTGCTTCCATCAAGCGTATGATCGCCAGTTAATAACCGGTCTGGAGAAGGAAACAGTTTATGGCACGTGTAAAACGTGGCGTGGTTGCACGCCGTCGTCACAAGAAAATTCTGAAACAGGCCAAGGGTTACTACGGTGCCCGCAGTCGTGTATTCCGCATCGCCAAGCAGGCGGTCATCAAGGCGCATCAGTACGCCTACCGTGACCGCCGTAACCGCAAGCGTGCGTTCCGCGCACTGTGGATTTCCCGGATCAACGCCGGTGCTCGCGCCAATGGTTTATCTTACAGCCGCCTGATTGCCGGCCTGAAAAAGGCCCAGGTCGAAATCGACCGCAAGGTTCTGGCTGACCTGGCCATGAACGAGCAGCAGGCGTTCGCGGCTGTTGTAGAGAAGGCCAAAGCGGCGCTCTGATCGCTGAGCTCATCTGAGCGACTATCGATCGTTGGATAACTGCAGCCGCAGTTATCCCTGACAGGGGAAGGGCGCGCTCTTCCCCTGTTTTTTTTTTATGGCCCTGAAATTCTGGTTTGGAGCAGGTACTGATGGAAAACCTGGAGCAACTTGTTCAGGACGGACTCACCGCCGTCGAGAACGCTGGCAGTTTGCAGTCACTGGAGCAGATCCGGGTGGAATACCTGGGTAAAAAGGGCGTGATTACCCAGCAGGCGAAAACCCTGGGCAAACTGAGTCCCGAAGAACGTCCCGCTGCCGGCCAGAAGATCAACGAGGCCAAGGGCCAGGTGGAAAACGCTATCAATGCGCGCCGCGAGAGCCTGGAAGAGGCTTCCATTGCTGAGCGACTTGCCAGGGAATCCATTGATGTCACACTGCCGGGTCGTGGTCAGGACCTGGGTGGACTTCATCCGGTAACCCGTACTCTGCAGCGCATTGAAGAGTTTTTTGGCAACGCTGGCTACTCGGTGGAGCAGGGACCGGAAATCGAAGATGACTACCACAACTTCGAAGCCCTCAATATTCCGGGCCATCATCCGGCGCGGGCCATGCACGACACCTTCTATTTTGATCCGGGAACCCTGCTGCGTACCCATACGTCCCCGGTCCAGATCCGGACCATGGAGGGCGGCAAACCGCCCTTCCGGATGATTTGCCCGGGCCGGGTCTACCGCTGTGATTCGGATATGACCCATACGCCCATGTTCCATCAGGTCGAAGGTCTGCTGGTGGAGCGCAACGTCAGCTTTGCGGATCTCAAAAGCACCATTGAAGAGTTCCTGCGGGTGTTCTTCGAACGGGATCTCCAGGTCCGTTTCCGGCCATCCTACTTCCCGTTTACGGAGCCCTCGGCTGAGGTGGATATTGAGTGGGGCCGGGAAGACGACGGCAGTATCAAATGGCTGGAAGTCATGGGTTGCGGCATGGTGCACCCCAAGGTGTTCGAGCACTGCGGCATCAATGCCGAAGAATATCGCGGCTTTGCGTTTGGCCTGGGGGTTGAGCGAATGGCGATGCTGCGCTATGGCGTCAATGACTTGCGCATGTTCTTCGACAACGACCTGCGCTTTCTGCGTCAGTTCCGTTAATCCAGATCGCATCAGGACAAGGCATTTAACATGAAATTCAGTGAAAAGTGGCTGCGCGAATGGGTCAATCCAGCGATTGGTACCCAGGAACTGATGGACCAGATCACCATGGCCGGTCTGGAAGTGGACGGCTTTGAGCCGGTGGCTGGCGCCTTTACGAATGTTATTGTGGGGGAAGTCCGCTCGGTCGCGCCTCATCCGGACGCTGATAAGCTGCGGGTCTGTCAGGTTGCTGGCGGTAGCGACGTCGTACAGGTTGTGTGCGGTGCGCCCAACGTGCGGGAAGGCCTCAAGGTTCCCTTTGCCGTGGTCGGCGCGGTGTTGCCCGGCGATTTCAGAATCAAGGCGGCGAAATTGCGCGGTCAGCCGTCCAACGGGATGCTCTGTTCGGCGTCAGAACTGGGCCTGTCAGATGACGACAGCGGACTGCTGGAACTGCCCGGGGACGCGCCGACCGGTCAGGACCTGACCGACTATCTCGGTTTGAACGACATTACCATCGACGTGGACCTGACCCCCAACCGGGCCGATTGCCTGTCCCTGCGCGGCCTGGCCCGGGAAGTCGGGGTGCTGACCGGCGAATCCGTACGGGAGCCTGACCTGTCACCGGTACCGGCCACGCATGATGACCGGCCTGCCATTACAGTGGAAGCGCCGGCCGCCTGTCCCCGTTATCTGGGCCGGATTATTCGCAACGTCGATCTCTCTGTTGAGACCCCCTTGTGGATGGTCGAGAAGCTGCGTCGCAGCGGTATCCGCTCCATTGACCCCGCCGTTGATATTACCAACTATGTCATGCTGGAGCTGGGTCAGCCCCTGCACGCCTTCGACCGGGAAGAAATCGACGGTGGCATTGTGGTCCGCATGGCGCGGGACGACGAAGAGCTAGTACTGCTGGACGGCCAGACTGTCAAACTGACGCAGGATACGCTGGTGATTGCCGACCATCAGAAACCGCTGGCCATTGCCGGCGTCATGGGTGGTGAGCATTCCGGGGTTTCACCGAAAACCCGTGACCTGGTGCTGGAGTCCGCCTGGTTTGAACCGGTGGCCCTGGCTGGCAAGGCCCGCCACTACGGTCTCCATACCGATGCCTCCCATCGCTTTGAGCGTGGCGTCGACTATGAGCTGGCAAGAGTCGCCATGGAGCGTGCGACTGCGTTGCTGCTGGCGGTCACCGGCGGCGAGGCGGGCGAAATCGTTGAAGTCGCCAGTCAGGAGCACCTGCCTGAAGCGCCCCGGGTAACCCTCCGTGCGGATCGTCTGGCCGGCGTGTTGGGTCTGTCCATTGAGGCATCCCGGGTGGCTGACATCCTCACCCGCCTTGGTCTGACGATCACGGATCAGGGCAGTGACCGCTGGGCGGTCCGGGTGCCCAGTTGGCGTCCGGACATCAGTATCGAGGAAGATCTGATCGAGGAAGTGGGCCGTGTCTACGGTTACAACAACCTGCCCGTAACCGAGCCATCAGGGTCTCTGGCCATGCGCCCCCGGGCAGAGGCGGTCCGTCCGCTGACCGCGGTACAGAACTTCTTTGTCGCACGGGGCTATCAGGAAGCGATCACTTACAGCTTTGTCGACCCCAAGGTGCAGGCGGTGCTGGATCCGGCACAGCAGGGCATTCCGCTGGCGAACCCCATCTCGGCAGACCTGGCCATTATGCGGACCACTCTCTGGAGCGGGCTGGCGAAAACCCTGGAGTACAACCAGAAGCGGCAACAACCCCGTATCCGGCTGTTTGAGACCGGCCTGAGGTTTGTCCGTAATGGCGACAACATTGACCAGCAACCCATGCTGGCGGGCATCGTTACCGGTAATCAGCAGCCGGAGAACTGGGCTAACGGCCGTCGTGCAGCCGATTTCTTTGACGTGAAGGGCGATCTCGAGGCCCTCTTCGATCTGCTTGGGGTTCAGGTTCGCTTCACGGCCGGACAGCACCCGGCGCTGCACCCGGGGCAGACTGCACAGTTGTTTCTTGCAGATCAACCGGTTGGCTGGCTAGGCACGATGCACCCACAAGTTCAGAAAAAGCTGGATCTGGATGGCACGATCCTGATGTTTGAGCTATTCTTGAATCCGGTCGTTTCGGGATATGTGCCTAATTTCAAAGAATTTTCAAAATTCCCTGAAGTTCGTCGGGATTTGGCTATTATTATCGAAAATGAGATTGCGTTTGCAGACGTTAACCGGGTTGTCCGTAACAATGCCGGAGACCGTCTGACTGCGTTGCGGGCTTTTGATGTTTACGAAGGTGAAAAACTGGGCGAAGGCAAACGAAGCCTGGCCCTCAGCCTCTTCTGGCAGCATCCCGAGCGCACCCTGAATGACGACGAAGTGCATGAGCTCTTTGACGGGGTTATCCAGGCCCTGAAGAACGAGCTGGGAGCGATACTGAGGAGTTGATCATGGCGGCTTTGACGAAAGCGGAAATGGCCGAAAGGCTGTACGAGGAACTGGGCCTGAACAAACGCGAAGCCAAGGAGATGGTGGAGGCTTTTTTCGACGAAATCAGAGACGCACTCAGCCACAATGAGCAGGTCAAGCTGTCGGGGTTCGGCAACTTTGACCTGCGCGATAAAAAGCAGCGTCCGGGAAGGAACCCCAAAACGGGCGAAGAAATTCCGATCAGCGCACGCCGCGTGGTGACCTTCCGGCCAGGCCAGAAACTCAAACAGAAAGTAGAGACCTATGCTGGAAGCCAGTCATAACAATGAACTGCCGACTATTCCCGGCAAACGTTATTTTACCATTGGTGAGGTAGCCGAGCTGTGTCAGGTCAAGGCACACGTGCTGCGCTATTGGGAGCAGGAATTCCCCCAGTTGTCGCCGGTGAAGCGTCGCGGTAACCGCCGGTATTACCAGCGGGCGGACGTCATCACGATCCGGCAGATTCGCAGCCTGCTGTATGACCAGGGTTACACCATCGGTGGCGCCAAGCAGCAGCTTAATGGCGAGGAAATCAAGGAAGACACCAGCCAGTACAAGCAGTTGATCCGGCAGATGATCACCGAGCTTGAAGACGTACTGACTGTGCTTAATACGCCCATTCGCTAGCGAAGGGATACCCCGGATGATGAGCCCCGATCCACAGTTCAGAGCCAGGTTTCTCAGCCACATGGACCGGCTTGGGTTGCCGGTAGCGGGAGAGTATTTTGCCCGGTTCAGCGATGCACTGGACAATGCCCGCCAGATGGCTGCGGTCGTGTCGCGGCTTGACCAGGGAGCGCCTGTGGCTGAGCTGGTACGTCGTACCCTGGGGCTGGAAAAACTGATGGTGACCGCGAACTACGACGCTCGTCTGTACACCGCAGGCGTTGTGACCGGCATCGCTCTGGCGTCCGGTCAATGTGACGGGCAGGAGAGCAGGGCGGGGCAACTGTTTCGTTTTCTTTTTCAGCACCAGTTACAGTTCACCGGTCTCGATCGGTTACTGGCCGAAAACCCGGCCTTCAGTGAACCTCAGGCGGCCAATGCCTGGACCGTCGGGCATCGCGCGAGGCAAGCTGCGGCGTAACTGAAGCCGAACCACGGACCTTTCCCCGGTAACTCCTCCTTGACGGACCCTGCCGCCGGCATCCTGCATACTCTTAGCCGCCTGTTAATAGCGATTCCTCCGCATATCAGTCAAAAACGTTCTAAAGGTCAGTCCGGGCGGCTCCAGGTGAGAGGTAGTACCGCAGGAAATTCTTGGAAAGCACCCGTTCGGACACTGGGAGACTACCCACTAAAACGGGTATAGTGCACCAAATTACAGAAGCAGGAAGAGAATCGATGCTGTTTGCCATATTGCTGGGTGCCGCGATTGGTTACGCGTTTGGCCGCGTGCCGGGCTTGTTTATTGGAGGCGCAATTGGGGCGTTTCTGTTTACCCGTCTCAGGAATAAGCTCATAGGCCGGCTGAAGGATATGCAAAGCGGCTTTGTGGAGTCCGTGTTTGCGGTCATGGGTGCAGTCAGCAAGGCGGATGGGGTGGTGACCCGGGATGAGATCCGCATGGCCGAAGCCATGTTTGACCGGTTTCATCTGAATACGGCCCAGAGAGAAAGCGCTAAGGCGGCGTTCAACCGGGGCAAGGCACCGGGATTTGATCTGGACGCCGAACTCCAGCGGTTTCGCCAGTTATGCGCCGGTCAGTCAGCGCTGCTGCAGATGTTTCTGCAAGTGCAGGTGGCCGCGGTAGCGGCGGACGGCTCGGTGCATCCCGCCGAACACGAGATGCTGATGCGGATTGCCAGAGGTCTGGGATTACCCGAAAGCCTGGTTGAGCAACTGGAAGCGACGTTGCGAGGCGCCAGGGCAGGGGCATCCGGGAGCGCCAACTACAGTTCTGGCCAGCAGATTGAAGACGCATACAAAACCCTGGGGGTCAGCCCGGACGTGGGCGATGCTGAGCTTAAGCGTGCCTATCGCCGGCTGATGAGCGAAAACCATCCGGATAAACTGGCCGGCCGGGGCCTGCCTGAGAGCATGCGGGAAATGGCAGAGGAGCGGACTCGGGAGATCAGTCACGCCTACGATGTGGTGAAAGAGGCCCGCAAGCAGAGCGCGTGACGCCATGCTGGTGCCTGGCGTGAAACGGTCGAAGACTTTGAAAAGTTTGAAGAGAAACCGCGGCACCTAACGTTGTGCCGCGGTTTCTGTCAACGGTCCCCGCCCCATCAGGTCAGGGCAGGGGCCGGGTTACACTTTACTCCTGACGACGGTACGGGTCCTGGTTGTAGGCTTTCACCTCGGCCCGGGCAACCACGTTGTGGTGTACTTCGTCCGGTCCGTCTGCCAGCCGCAGCGTACGCTGCTTGGTGTACATGTCAGGCAACTGTGACCACTGGCTGACGCCGGTGGCACCGTGGACCTGGATCGCCTCATCAATAATCTTGCACACCTTCTCAGGTACCATGGCCTTCACCATGGAGACCCAGATACGGGCTTCCTTGTTGCCGAGTACGTCCATGGCTTTGGCGGCCTTGAGCACCATCATGCGCATGGCTTCGATCTCGATCCGCGCCCGGGAGATGGTCTCCATATTCTTGCCCAGGTCCAGAATCGGCTTGCCGAAGGCAACACGGCTCTGGCCACGCTCGATCATCAGGTCCAGTGCTTTCTCTGCGGCGCCGATGGAGCGCATGCAGTGGTGAATCCGGCCCGGCCCAAGGCGCAGCTGGGAAATCTCGAAACCACGACCTTCGCCCCAGAGGATGTTCTCCTTGGGCACCCGGACGTTTTCCAGGGTGAGGTGCATATGGCCGTGAGGTGCGTCGTCGTGACCGAATACGTTCATAGGACCAACGATGGTCAGCCCCGGGGCGTCCATGGGGACCAGGATCTGTGACTGCTGACGGAAGGGCTCGGCATCCGGGCTGGTTTTCACCATACAGATCATGATCTTACAGCGGGGGTCGCCGGCACCGGAAATGTAGTATTTCTCGCCGTTGATAACCCACTCATCGCCGTCCAGCACCGCGCTGGTTTCGATATTGCGGGCGTCGGAGGAGGCTACATGGGGCTCAGTCATGCCGAAACATGAACGGATCTTGCCTTCCAGCAGGGGCTTGAGCCACTGTTCTTTCTGCTCGGGCGTGCCGACCCGCTCCAGCACTTCCATATTGCCGGTGTCCGGTGCGGAGCAGTTCAGGGTTTCCGAAGCCAGCGGGTTCTTGCCCAGTTCTACAGCGAGGTAGGCGTAGTCCAGGTTGGAAAGACCTTCACCGGTTTCAGCGTTTGGCAGGAAGAAGTTCCAGAGTCCGGCTTCCTTCGCTTTCTGTTTGGCGCCTTCCAGCAGCTCTAACTGACCAGGAGCGTAGCTGAAGCGGTCTGCGCGGCCTTCGCCGAGGCGTTCATACTCTTCCAGAATAGGATCCACATTGTCGCGAATGTGCTTCTTCACTGCCTCCAGCAGGGGGCGTGACTTTTCCGACATCCTGAGGTCGTTCATTTCTGGTGGCGTGGTGGTGTGGTCCACGTGTGCTTCTCCTTATTGTAGTGAGCTTTTCAGACTCGGGTTTCAGGGAAGGTTTTCCCGTCGAAATAAAATGCTGGCAGCGATTTTCAGTCGCGGCTTTGACAGAGGCCTTGCAGGACTTTACGGTCCAGTTTCCCGGTGCCGCCCTTCGGTAAGGGAGTATGCCAGAGCCAGATCCGCTCAGGCACTTTAAAGGCGGCCAGCCGCTCTTTCAGAAAATCGTGGATGCGTGCCTGATCCATATCATAGCCTTCCTGCACATAAACCGCTGCCCCCACGATTTCCCCCAGCCGTTCGTCGGCCACCGGGAACACGCAAGCTTCAGCGATGGCGGGATGCTGGTGCAGGGCGCCTTCGACTTCCAGGCAGGAGATGTTCTCCCCGCCACGGATAATGATGCTTTTCTTGCGATCGACGATGTAGATCAACCCGGACTCGTCCACTTTCGCCAGATCGCCAGTAAACAGCCAGCCATCCCGGAGGCTTTCACGGGTTTCTTCAGGAAGGTTCAGGTAGCCCCGCATATTCGCCGGGCTACGCACGGCCAGCTCGCCCACGTCGCCGGCGGGCACGTCGTTTCCGGCCTCATCAACAATGCGCATTTCCTGCAGGGGCGGCGTGAGGCGGCCGGCGGCCTCCGGGTTATCCACGTATTCCGGGCCCGACAACAGTATGCCCAGCGAGTTGGTCTCGGTCATGCCCCAGCCAGTGGCAATTTTCGCCGCCGGGAACCGCTGGGCAAGCTGCAGTACTTCCGCCGCAGGGCGTTTGGCGCCGCCGGAGCCGACGGTATCCAGGGAGCTCAAAGCGGCCCCGAGCTTTTCAGCCGTGCGGCCAAGTTCGGCCGACTGGGTTGGCACACCGACGAAGCGGGTAATCTGCTCACGTTCGACAATGGCCACGGCCTCTGCGGGATCCCATTTGTACATCAGCACCAGGCGTGCACCCAGGGCGAGACCGCGTAGGAACATGGAGTGCAGGGCAGTCACATGGAAAAGCGGCGTCACAATCAGGTAGGCCGGCAACCCCGCCTGATTCGCAGCTGCCTCGGGAACCATCAGCGCAGCAACTTCCTCTCCCATTCGCCAGGAGTGGATTGTGGAAATGGCGCCCCGGTGAGTGAGCAGTACCCCCTTGGGACGTCCCGAGGAACCGGATGAGTACAGGATTGCAAAATCATCATCCGGTGCGACCTCAACGTCTGGCCAGCTCTCGTCTGTAGAGCGGGAGAGCAAGTCTTCATACTGCAGTGGGCCGCTTGCGTCACGTACGCCAATCATTGTTACCGGGTGGGCGTTAACGTGGGGTCTGAGGGCCGAATAACGGTCCCCGTCGGCGAACACCAGACGAACATCGCTGTCGCGGACAGCGAATGCCAGTTCGTCACCGGACCACCAGGCGTTCAGCGGCACCACAACGGCGCCGACCGACACGATGGCCATCAGCAGGATGGCCATTTCCGGATAGTTCCGCATGGCCAGGGCGATGCGGTCACCTGGCTGGACCGACAGCTCTGAAGTCAGCATATGGGCCGCGCGATTCACCTCGGCGGCGAACTCGCTGTAGGTCCACCTTTCGTTCTGGTAGACCAGAAAGTCCCGGCTGGCATAGTCGCCGACAGCTTCCTTAAGGAGGGCCTGCAGATTGTTTGGCGCGTTGGTAAAGACGGTGAACGGGTTGCCCCAGATCCGGGTCTGCCCGGTGCTGTAACGTGGATCGGTACGGAGGACGTGATCAATCGCCTCTTCCCGGGACATCGGGGCGGAAGTCATGGTGGAGTCGACAGGGTTAGGGGTTGTAATCATTATGGAAATACCCGGTTTGGCTTTGATTATTATCCTGATACGAGTCAGCCAACGCTAAGCTGCCAGCGCCACTTGTGTCAAGATCAATAACGCGAACGACCCTGGATCGGCCCTTACGGCGGGTCGAGTATTGACCGCTAACCCCTTAGCGGCTAGCCTGACGGTTGTCAGTATGGTGCCAGCGCACGCCTGCGGGCCTGCCGTGTATCGGATGACATTGCAGCGAGTAAAAAACTTTAAAAACAATTGGTTGCACTGTTATTTTCGCGAACAACAAAAAGAGTCCAATGGAGACCGACCATGCCGAGTAAACGAGCCATCCGTGTTCCCCGTTCCGTTCTTTCCATCGCCACAGCCCTCGCCCTTGGCCTGAGTACTGGTGCTGTCCAGGCAGAGGACTACAATCTCCCCAGGTTACTGGTCATTGGTACCCCAGGCACTTCCTCGGGCAGTTTTGCATCCACCAATGGCTGGGCACCCGTGTTGAAAAAACACACCGGTACCAACGCCAGGATCGTTCCGGAAGACAGCGAAGCACAGCGTTATCGTCGCCTGATCGAACGACGCGATATCCATATAAGTTCAGTGTCTGCGGCCGAGATTCGCTCTCAGGTTGAAGGCATCGGCGCCTACGCTGGTATCAAAGCAGTGGCCCAGCGCGTGGTCTGGCACCACAATGACACTCCATGGGGATTTGTCGTATCAGGGGGGTCAGATCTGGAAACCATGGACGATCTGAAACAGAACGGTATCCGCGTGGCGGTCGGGGCGTTCTCGCCGCCCATGATCAGTACAGCACGGGATGCATTGCCCGCCTATCTGGGCCTGTCCCGTGAAGAAGCCGAGAACCTGCTGACCTTCGTGCCGGCGAGCAGTTATGTGGAGAACTGCCGTTCCGTGGTGGAAGGCAAGGCCGACGTTGCATACTGCGCCACAGTCAGTTCTGTGCTGGCAGAGATGGAGGGGGCCCCGGGCAGTATCCGCTGGCTGGACATGGACCAGAGTAATACCGAAGCCTGGAACGCCTACCTGGAGCACCGTCCCATGACGATTCCGGCAACTATCAATATGGGTGTCCGGACGGCTCAGGGGGTCGGCGGTCTGACGTCCAACTTCCTGTATTCTGTGCCTGCGGACGTGGATGCTGACTTTGCGTATGACATGGCCAGGTGGTTCCACAAGGCTTACGATGAATACAGGAGTTCCCATGCACTGTCGGCCCGGATGTCACTCGAAGCCTTCCGGGATTACCTGGACCGGTCACCGGTGCCGGTACACGAAGGTACCGTACGCTACCTGAAGGAAATCGGTGCGTGGACGGAAGAAGACGACGTCTGGAACCAGGAAGCGATCGAGAAAATGGACGCATGGATCAGTGCCCGTGAAGCGGCTATGGCCGAAGCCCGGGACAGGCGCCTCGCACCCGGACAGAACAACGAAGAATATATGGCAATCTTCAGGAAGCACACAGAAGGGCTGGAAGGATTCCGCACACGGCTGTAGAAACCCGGGCAACCGCGCCCCTTGATTTCTGGCAGGGGGCCGGCATTCGAATAACTATTATAAGAACCGAATCCTATGACTCAATCGCTAACGCAGGAACAGACCCCTGCAGTCTTGCCGGAAGCCGAGTCTGAAATCACGCGGCTTGGTCATCTGTTCTCCTGGCAGAGTATTACCTTTGTCGTGCTCAGTGTGCTGGGCCTGTTGAGTGGCCTGGCCTACATCTTTGGCTTCACGTGGAATGGTCAGCGCCTGCTTGAAGGCGAATACTACTGGGTATTTATCGGCCTGTTCTCGGCCGCGGCCTTTATTGCGCTTCCGGCCCGAAGGGGCCAGATGAAAATACCTTTCTACGATCTGCTTGCCGCCGTAGGCGTTATTGCCATCAGCTTCTATTTTGCGACCAATGCCTGGGATATGGTCCAGGCGGGGTGGAGTAACCTCTACCTGGGGGTGGCGGTATGGCTGCTGATGATGGAGCTGGCCCGTCGCAGCGGTGGCACGCCGTTCCTGCTTGTGGTCGTGTTGCTGGGTATCTATCCCCTGGCCGCGGACTACTTTCCCGGTCTGCTGATGGGCATTCCCTATCAGTTTGACCATATGATCGAAGCCCATGTCTTCCGGGCTGAAGGGATGATGGGGATCACCACCAAGATCGTCGCCGAGATCATCCTGGGTTTCCTGGTGTTTGCGGGGGTGCTGCTGGCCACCGGCGCGGGCGGGTTTTTTATCGACCTGGCGAACGCGAGCTTTGGCCGTTATCGTGGTGGTCCGGCCAAAGTTGCTGTGGTTGCCAGTGGCTTTATGGGCAGTCTGTCGGGTTCTGTTTTCTCCAACATCGCAGGAACCGGTTCGATTACCATTCCGACGATGAAGAAGGTCGGTTATCCGCCCCACTACGCCGGAGCCATTGAGGCCTGTGCGTCCATGGGTGGCGTCGTCATGCCGCCAGTGATGGGGGCCATTGCGTTTGTCATGGCCATTACCATTGGCGTGGATTACGCCACCGTGATGATTGCCGCCATTATACCGTCCTTGCTGTTCTACTTCGGCCTGTTGTTGCAGGTTGACGCTTACGCGGCCCGTACCGGCATGAAGGGCATGCCAAGGGATGTGCTGCCTTCCACCCGGAGGGTACTCAAGCGGGGGTGGCCTTACCTGACGGTATTGGTCTTCCTGATCTGGGGGCTGCTGTATATGCGCTGGGAGTACTACACCCCGTGGTATGCCAGTTTGCTGATGGTCGGCCTTTCGTTCCTGCAGAAGGACACCTGGATGACCCCGCGGCGCCTGTTTGACACGCTTCGTCAGATAGGTGTGCTGGTCACTCAGACAGCGGCCATTATCCTGCCCATCGCCTTTGTAGTGAGTGCGCTGACCATCACCGGGGTCACTGGTTCGGTCACGTCTGGCCTCGTGAGTCTGGGGGGCGACAACCTGTATCTTATTCTGCTGTTTGGTATCGTCGCATGCTTCATTATGGGCATGGCCGGACTGTCCATCGTGGCCTACATTTTCCTTGCGGTGACCCTGGCGCCGGCGGTTATCGAAGTCGGTGGCCTGAATACCATCGCGGTACACTTCTTTATCGTTTACTACGCCATGTTGTCCGTTATTACCCCACCAGTCGGCGCTGCGGCCTTCCTGGCCGGCACTATCGCCGGCGCGCCACCCATGCGGACATCAATCACGGCCATGCGGCTGGGCGTGGTCGTCTATTTCATCCCGCTGTTCTTCCTGTTCCAGCCGGCGCTGGTGCTGCAGGGGGATCTGACTCCGCTGTTCTATGTGCTGCCGTCGATTATCGTGGGCATCATGATGATCTCAGGCGGTCTCGAAGGCTGGATGCTGGGGGCCGGAAAGGTTCCGCAGATGTTGCGCCTGCCGCTGCTGGCAGTCGGCTTTGCCTTCAGTTTCCCCGGCTTCTGGACGACCATAATCAGTGGGGTAGTGGCAGTACTGCTGATCGGCTGGGTCTGGAAAGAAAACCGGGCTACGCCGTTGCTGAACTGATCCTGTGCAGATCTCACCTCCTGAATTGGGGGCGGTGACTGCATTTTTTTGACTCCGCACCTGACCCGGATGCGCTCTCGCCGTTGCGAGCACTCCGGGTGGGCTGCGGCTCTCTCCGCAATCCCTCCGGGCTGTAGACGTTACAGGAGAGAGCATCCATGATGTTATGTCCATGCCCTGACACCAGACTCCTGCTTTGATCACTGACGCGTCGTTTCCCAGCGAGTCCGAAGCCCGGACCAATTTTTTTATCGTCTGTCTGTTGCTGACGCTCTGTTTTGTCGTGTATTCCATGCTGATCGTCGCGGTGCCCGTCTACGGCTTGCAGCTGGGTGCATCGCCGCTGGTGCTTGGTGCCATATTCAGCTCCCAGTATCTGTTGCCCTTGCTGTTGGCCGTGCCTCTGGGCGGCGTTGTGTCCCGGTATGGCGGTCGGGCGACCTTGATGACGGGGGCGGGACTGATGGTTGCGGGGCTGCTGGCGGTTCACTTCTGGTATGGCTTTGCGGGTCTTGTGCTGGGTCAGCTGCTGGTGGGCCTCGCCCATTTACAGATGGTACTTGCGGCGCAGACCATTATCTCTAACCTCGGTAACGGCCCGAGGCTGGAACAGTACTTTGGCTGGTATTCTACCTGGCTCTCGGGCGGCCAGGTGGTGGGACCGCTGATTGCCGGCTTTCTGCTGGCCAGAGGGCCCGGTACGGGTGGCGTGTTCCTGGCCATGGCAGGGTTTGCAACGCTGGCTGGCATCGCTGGCTTCTGGTTAACAGGCCAGGCCCGGGAGCGGCTTTATGTCACCCGTCAGGAAACCGGGTTTCGCGCCCAGCTGGGCATACTGCGTACGAATCAGGGTGTGCAGCTGTCGGTCATGGTCACAGCGTTGGGGATGTTTGCGCTGGGTGTGTACGGCAGTTATGTACCGGTCTATCTGGAGAGTCTGGCCATTAGCCCGGTAGTCATCGGGGTACTGGTCAGTCTGCGGGCAGGCACGGCAATGGTGGTGCGCCCGTTTATGGCACGGATCATTGCCATCGTCGGTGGCCGGGGCCCGGCGGTGCTGTTGGCGCTGGGAACACTCGCCGCTGGAATCGCCTTCCTCGGGCTTACCGGCCAGCCGCTTGTGCTCGCCGTTTTCACCATTCTGATTGGTATCGGTTCGGCATTAACCCAGCCCCTCTCCATGGTGCTGCTGGCAGAAGCAGTCGACCGGGAAAAGCGCGGCGGCGCCCTGGGTATGCGGCTGATGGCGAACCGGGGAGTTCATTTCCTGGCACCGCTGATGTTTGGTGCACTGCTTGAGCTTGGTGGCTTCGGCTGGGCGTTTGGACTGTCGGGGTTGCTGATTGCGGTGTTGCTGGTGTTTATATGGCGGTGGCTGGGGAGCGCTGAGGCTCCAGGAGAAGTCCGGCCATAAATCAGGTTTTTCTATAATGATTTGACCTGTTTTCGAAGGACCGGAAACAAAAAAGGCAGACGCTTTTTAAGTGTCTGCCTTTTCGGGGAATTTTTGGTCGGGACGGTAGGATTTGAACCTACGACCCCTTGCACCCCATGCAAGTGCGCTACCAGGCTGCGCTACGCCCCGATTCGCTGTGGAGGATTGAGCCTCCAGGCCAACTGGAATATCTCAGTGGCTTAGCGGGAGCGAAGTCTACACTAGCCGTTTGTAAAAATAAACACCCGATGTCAGGGTGTTGCGGAATTTCTTCCGGGGCAGGGTGTGGCATGACTTTTTGTCGCGCCCCTGTAAAATCTAGGAACGGCTTCACATTCTTTTTCAGATAGGGAGTTTGTTTTGAAGGTCTCTCGCTGGTCCATGCCGCTGCGCTACAGTGCGGTGGCTGTAAGTGTGGTCGGGCTGGTACTCAGCCTGCTGTTGCTGTACTGGTCTCTCTGGTTTGTGGTTCCCGCACTGGTGTTTTCGGGGCTCACGGCGCTTGGGGCGAAGGATATGATGCAGCGCCAGCGTACGGTGAGTCGCAACTATCCCATTCTGGCCCACTTCCGGTATTTCTTGGAATCCATCGGGCCTGAGATCCGTCAGTACTTTATCCAATCGGATACCGAGGAGCGTCCGTTCTCACGGGATCAGCGGGCCCTGGTCTACCAGCGGGCCAAAGATGTGCTCGATGCACGTCCTTTCGGCTCCCAGCTGGAAATGTCTGGTGAGGGGTTTGAATGGATGGACCACTCACTTGCGCCGATTGAAATCGATAACCCGGACTTCCGCATCACCATCGGATCCCGGTGCGCCAAGCCATACAGCGCCAGTGTGTTCAATATCTCAGCCATGAGCTTCGGAGCCCTATCAGCTAATGCCATCCTGGCGTTGAACAAGGGCGCGCAGATGGGCGGCTTTTATCACGACACCGGTGAAGGTTCGATCTCTCCCTATCATCGCCGCCATGGCGGGGACCTGGTCTGGGAGATCGGTTCGGGCTATTTCGGCTGTCGTAATGAGGATGGCACCTTCAGCGAAGAGCGGTTTGTCAGAAACGCGACGCTGGATCAGGTGAAAATGATTGAGGTAAAGCTATCCCAGGGTGCAAAGCCGGGTCAGGGCGGATTGCTTCCGGCCGCCAAGGTCAGCCTGGAAATTGCTGAAACCCGGGGGGTTCCGGTCGGCATGGACGTTATCTCGCCGTCTCGCCACTCGGCATTTTCCACACCTATTGAATTACTTGAGTTTATTGACCGGCTACGGGAACTGTCGGGCGGGAAACCGGTGGGTTTTAAGCTGGCCATCGGCCACCCCTGGGAGTGGTTCGCCATTGTTAAAGCGATGCTGGAAACCGGCCGGCATCCGGATTTTATTGTGGTCGACGGCGGGGAAGGCGGAACCGGCGCGGCGCCGCTGGAGTTCATTAACCGAATGGGAATGCCGCTGATCGAAGCCCTGCTGCTTGTCCATAACTCGCTGGTGGGGGCTAACCTTCG
>CAZHAY010000003.1:0-9759 GCA_964530545.1 uncultured Marinobacter sp. | reverse complement strand
AATACCCTGAAGGCGCTGGCCAACCTGATCGGAGCGGCGGGTCTGAGTCACCCGCAACAGCTGGGTCCGGAGTACATTGTGCGCCGGATCAGCAAGACCACGGTGCGTTCCTATATGGACCTGTATCCGTTTCTGGCGCCAGGCGCACTGCTGACCGGCGAGGAGCCGGAGCATGGTGTCTTCCGCAAATACTGGCCTCATGCCCGGGCGGACAGCTTCGCGCCCCCGGAATTCATTCTGCGGCTACGGGAAACCAAGGTGCGCTAGCCATCGATCTTTTGGCTCTGCCGGCTTTTGGCTCTGCCTGAAACAGGCGGTTTTCTATCCCTGTACTACGCTTACTACAGGCTTTCGTGGAAGCCGCAGCAGGAGCTCGCACGAGTTTCGCTGCTTTCAGGCCCTGATAACAGTGCTGTGGCTGTTCGTGATCACAGGTCTTTGACGAACATGTGACAGCGTATAAGAAAAATCGGTGGTGGAGCCTTCCCAGTGGGTAACGTGGTTAAAGACGAATACCAGACAGATTACGTGGCGGGTCAGGACAACATCAGGCCTCTTGGCCTCGATATGCACGCACCGGTGTTCCCAATCTCTGCATTGCTGGTGGTGATTTTTGTTGTCGGTACGGTGATATTTCCGGCGGAGTCAAAGATACTGCTGGATGGGACCAAGAACGGCATAATCAATAACTTTGACTGGTTTCTGATACTCAGCTCCAACGTTTTTGTTGTATTCAGCCTTGCGCTCATCTTTATGCCCGTGGGAAAAATTCGCCTTGGAGGACAGGACGCGAAGCCGGAATTCACCACGATTTCCTGGTTCTCTATGCTGTTCGCAGCGGGTATGGGCATCGGGCTGATGTTCTGGGCGGTGGCTGAGCCCGTGGCCTATTACACCGGTCACTGGGGGATGTCACCCTTCAACGTAACGCCCGAAACCGAAGATGCCCGCCGGCTCGCAATGGGTGCGACCATGTACCACTGGGGCCTTCACCCGTGGGCGATTTATGCAGTTGTAGCGCTCTCGCTGGCGTTTTTTGCCTTTAACAAGGGCATGCCGCTGACCATTCGCTCTGCATTTTTCCCGCTTCTGCGGGACCGCATCTGGGGCTGGCCGGGGCATATCATCGATATCCTGGCCGTGCTCGCCACCATCTTTGGCCTGGCAACATCGCTGGGCTTCGGGGCTCAGCAGGCCACCTCCGGTCTGGATTACCTCTTTGGCACGTCCTCCAGCCTCAATGTCCAGATGGGCATCATCATTGGCGTGACGCTTGTTGCGCTATTTTCGGTACTCCGGGGACTGGACGGCGGCGTGAAGCTGCTTAGTAACATAAACATGGGCCTGGCGCTGCTTCTGTTACTGTTCATTTTCATTGCGGGTCCGACCCTGAAAATCTTCGAGACGGTCTGGGTTACCAGCAGCAATTACGTGAGTAATTTTGTCGCCCTGAGTAATCCGTTTGGCCGTGAAGACGAAGGCTGGATGCGGGCCTGGACGGTGTTCTACTGGGCCTGGTGGATCTCCTGGTCGCCGTTTGTGGGGATGTTTATTGCACGGGTTTCCAAAGGGAGAACGGTACGGGAATTTGTTACGGCCGTACTACTGATTCCGGCGGTGGTGACCACTTTCTGGATGAGCGGCTTCGGCGGCACCGCACTGGACCAGCTTCAGAATAATGTCGGTGTCCTGGCCGAGGAAGGCCTGACCGATATTTCCCTCGCAATGTTCCAGTCGTTCGAGAACCTGCCCTTTACTGGTATCGCGTCCTTCGTCGGGGTGGTCCTGGTGCTGTTGTTTTTTGTCACCTCGTCCGACTCTGGCTCGCTGGTGGTGGACAGCATTACCGCTGGCGGTAAAACGGACGCGCCGACCGTCCAGCGCGTGTTCTGGGTCGTAATTGAAGGTGCCATTGCCGCCGCGCTGATCTTTGGCGGGGGCGCAGATGCCCTCGGGGCCATTCAGGCGTCCGCAATCAGCGCAGGCCTGCCATTCACGGTGGTTCTCCTGGTCATGTGCTGGGGGTTATTCAAGGGGTTGACTCACGAGCGCAAACTGTTGTTGGCGGAAGGTAAACTCTAGATCCCGCCGAACGTGGTCATGGAATAGGCGGCCCGCTTTTCCGGTGTGTAGTGAGGGCGCTTCAGCGCCTCAATGTTCCGAAGGCGTGGCAGCAGTCCCTTGCCGTTGGCCATCTGAATCGCCAGCCCGGGGCGCGCATTCAGTTCCAGCAGCAGCGGACCTTCTACCTCATCCAGCACCAGATCCACGCCGATGTAGCCCAGCCCGGTGGCTTCGTAACAGCGGGCGGCCATGATCAGCATGGTGTCCCAGTCATCAATACAGATATTGTTGAGCGGCAGCCCCGTGTCAGGGTGTAGCAGAACCTGCCGGTTAAACTGCACCGCATGGAGTGCCTGCCCCGTACCGATATCCAGGCCCACGCCAACCGCGCCCTGGTGAAGGTTGGCTTTGCCGTCCGAGTCCCGGGTGGAAAGCCGGAGCATGGCCATCACCGGATACCCCTGGAAGACAACGATGCGGATATCCGGCACGCCCTGGAAGGAATATTTGGAGAGCAGGGCAGTCGGTCGCACCAGATCTTCCACAATGGCCACATCCGGTGCGCCACCGAGACTGTACAGGCCGGCAAGGATGTTACTGAGGTGGCGCTCCAGATAGCTGAGGGAGAGCAGCGCGCCGGAAGTCTTAACGTACTCACTGCCCTCCCGGCGACTGATCACGGTGATTCCCTTGCCGCCAGAACCCTTGGACGGTTTGATGGCGAAGCCCTCAAGATCCTTTGCCATATCACTGAAACGGCTGATCTCATGCTGCCGGCGGACCACCTGGCGCAGGAGGGGCGTTTTGATCTCAAACTCTTCCGCCAGCAGCTTGGTCTTCAGCTTGTCGTCCACCAGCGGATAGGCGCGACGGTCGTTGTAGCGGGAAATGTACGCTACGTTGCGCTCATTCATTCCCAGGATTCCCGCCCGGGACAGGCGGAGAGGGGAAATCCATGAGTTCATGAAAAGTCCTTCACCGGGCTGAACCGGCGCAGCTCAGAGAGCTTGTAGCCGGTGTACTGACCCATCAGCAGCACCAGTCCAAAGGTCACCAGATGCAGTTCCGGGAAATTGAACGACAGGTGACGGGCCAGCGGCGCGTCCATGACCAGATAGGCCAGTACCGCCACAAACAGGCTGCCGAAGCCCTGGGTGACCACTTCCCGGGGGCCGTCTTCTTCCCACAGGATCGACATGCGCTCAATGGTCCAGGCGAGGATGACCATGGGGAAGAAGGTCACCGTCATGCCGGTATTGAAGCCCATCTGATACCCGACAATGCTGATGCCGGTGGTGATCCCGATAACCAGAATGATCAGCGCGGATATCCGTGCCACCAGCAGCAGGTTCAGGCTGGATAAATAGCTGCGCATCAGCAATCCGAGGGTGACCACGGACAGAAAGGCGATCAGCCCCGGCACCAGAGATGTCTGAACAAAGGCGACCGCAATCAGTACCGGCATAAATGTGCCAGAAGTTCGGATGCCGATGATAATCCGCATAAAGGCAACCACCAGGGCACCAAGGGGCAGCAGCAGCAGCATGCGGAACATGCCCTGCTCCTCAATGGGCAGTTCATACAGGCTCAGAAACCCAAGGCCGCCACTGCCTTCCCGGGTGGCCAGCTGCAGGGCGGGCACGGTCTGCTGAAGCATGGAGAAATTGATCTGGGAATCACCGCCGCCCATGACGTCAAGCAGTGAGGCCGCCTCCTGGCGCCACAACAGGACATCATCGGGCAGGCCCTGCTGGCCGGTCTCGGGATGGAACGTCAGCCAGCGCTCGCCGTTGTGAATCTGAAGAAAAGGCCGCAGGGGCTGCAGGCGGCGGGCATCCTCCAGCTTCAGGCCATCTGCAACCCGGGCCGGAATGCCGGCATGGTTGAGCATACGCTGGAGCAGCGTCACATAGGGGTTGTTATTCAGCAGCAGGGCGATGTTCTGATCAGGCTCAGACGAGCGCATCAGCTTGATCAGTTCCCGGGTCATGCTTTCCGGACTCGCGGATTTGGCGGCCGCCCGCTCCAGAACCTCGGCCACGGCTGTTGCTTCCGGTTCGGCCCAGTACATGGGCTGGGGCAGCGGCGGCACGGTCTGGGCCTTGCCCACGGTTTCATCCGGCGTCAGCTGTACGTTGAAATAGATGGTCTGAGAGCCGTCCGCCTCGCGAATGCTCCACTCCGCCCGCAGGTCGCCGGAATCCTCGATCAGCGAAAAGCCGTAACCGGGAGAGGCAGCCTGCCGTGAGAGTACCCGGAAGCCTGGTGGGTTATCCGGTACGTTCAGACTCACCAGTACTTCCCGGCCGGCCGCTTCGAAATCGATACGGGCTTCAACCATCCATACGGGTTTCTGTTCGCCAGCCAGCCAGGGAATGCCCAACTGCACATGACGTGTTGCCGCCAGCCCAATGCCGGCAGCAATCAGAAGAAAAATGGCGAAATAGAAAGCGAAGCGGGAACGCTGTCTCAACAGGAATACCCTCAGTCGTTCTTGATGGCGCTGGTGCGGATAGACCGGGGCAGTTCAGTACTGTATTCCTTCCCCACATCGATCAACATGACGTCCCGCAGGATGTTGCGACCGATCAGTAACGAATAGGTGAGGTGGTTCCGGTCGCTCAGTGTGAATTCGGCCTTCTGTTCATGGTCACCGATCCGGAACTGAAGCTCAACCACTGCACGGCGTTCGTAGGTTTCTTCGTTGGCCTGGATAATCCTTACGTTGCGGACCACCTTGCGCTCAAGCGTTTCAAACTCGTCATCCTTGCCGGGCACGGGAATGTCAAAGCGCACCCACTCCTGGCCGTCTCTTTCAAAGCGGCGCACCTCTCGGGCGTCCATGGACGAGGTCTCGGCGCCGCTGTCAATCCGGGCGTCATAAATGAAGTTCGGCCCCACCAGAAAGGCCCTTTCCACTTCTCCCACCACCAGCTTGCCCTTGACCCGGGCGCTGGTGCCGTTATCGCTCTTCACCTGTGCGGCACAGACAGGTACCTCGGGTGCCGGTGGACACTCCGGCGGTTTTATCTGCCGGTTGATGACGTCGATAATCTTCTGGGTCGATTCGTGGTTAAGCTCACTGAGCTCCTGATACTGACGGTCTCCCGTACTTTTCAGGTAGGTCAGGTCGGCATTCTGGCTCGCAACCGAGTCCTGAAGCCGTTGAATATCGTAATGGTTCACCAGAACCGACTCGGCAGCACAGCCGGAGAGCAGGGCGGCAAACGCGAGCAAGGAGGCGACCAGCGGTTTGGATGTCGACAACATGGGGTCTCTCTGACTGTCCAGATCGCGCGGATTATACATGAACGGTCCGTCGTTCGGGTTTACGGTAACGTCACGATGGCTTGAGAAAGCCGTCGCAAAGCGCTGCAGCCGGGTTGATCGGCACCCGGTGACCGAACAGCCCTGCCGGCCACAGCGTTAAGGAATTGGCGTATAGTACTGGCAACCCCAAGCCGATGAAAAGTGCAGACCCCGAGAACTTCAGGAGAATTCGCCCTTGCCGGAATCGATATTGCAGCCGCCGGTTGTGCTGACGGCCCTTGTCCTACTTGCCCTAACGGTCTTTATCCTGGGTCTTCAATTAAGTCGCATTAAGCGACAATTAAACAATTCGCAAGCGGAACAGCAACAGCTGGAACAGGCCCTGGCACGGAGCAATCACGATCAGGAGTTGCAGCAGCAACGGTTTCAGCAGGCCGAAACAAGAGCAGCTGAGCTTTCAGAGCAAGTGCGAGAGCTGGATCAGCGGGTGGAGCACTGGCGTCGCCAGGCCAGCGCCCTGGAACAGCGCAGCGCCACCCTGGAGGCAGAAAAGCAGTCGGAGCACCACCGGGCTGAAGGTCTGGCCAGTGAGCGTAACGAGCTCAAGGTCCGGCGCGATGAGCTGGCGGCGGAGCTGGAAACGGCACGGGTCAGGCTGCGGGAGCAGGACGTCACCCTCGACAAGGAACGCAAGGCCACGGCTGAAAAGCTGGAGCTGCTGGAGCGCAACCGGGACGCCCTCAAACAGGAATTCGAAAACCTCGCCAACCGGATCTTTGAGCAGAAAAGCGAGAACTTCAGCAAACAGACCCGGACCAGCCTGGACACACTATTAAACCCGTTCCGGGATCAGATTCAGGACTTCCGCAAGCGGGTGGAAGACGTGTATACGACCGAGACCCGGGACCGGCAGGCACTGCGCAGTGAAATCAAGTCCCTGCAGGAGCTGAACCGGCAGATCACCGAAGAAGCCGCCAACCTGACCCGCGCGCTCAAAGGCGACAAGCGGATTCAGGGTAACTGGGGCGAGCTGATCCTGGAGCGGGTGCTGGAACGCTCCGGCCTGCGTAAGGGTGTGGAGTATGAGACCCAGAGCAGCTACCGGGATGGCGATGGTCAGCTCCTGCGCCCGGACGTGGTAGTGCACCTGCCTGACCAGCGCAATCTGGTGATCGACTCCAAGGTGTCCCTGCTGGCGTATCAGGAATGGGTGACCGCCGAAGATGAGGCGGAGCGGCAAGCCCACCTCAAGACCCATGTGGAGGCGGTTCGCCAGCATATCCGTAGTCTGTCCGAT
Organism: uncultured Marinobacter sp.; assembly: GCA_964530545.1. GTDB lineage: Bacteria > Pseudomonadota > Gammaproteobacteria > Pseudomonadales > Oleiphilaceae > Marinobacter. The sequence goes on along the minus strand of CAZHAY010000003.1, from coordinate 3,128 downwards.
AAGGACTACAGCCAGCTTGGCGGCCTTCATTCTCCCGACTTCGTGTTGCTGTTCATGCCCATTGAGCCCGCGTTTGTGGCGGCATTCCAGTACGACGAGAACCTGTTCGCGGAAGCGTTCGAGAAAAAGATTATCGTAGTGACACCAACCACACTCCTGGCCACCCTGCGTACCATTGAGAACATCTGGCGGTATGAGCGCCAGAGCCAGAATGCCCGCAAGATCGCTGACCGGGCCGGCGCGGTGTATGACAAACTGCGGGTGTTTGTAGAAGCCATGGAGCGCATGGGTAGCCAGATTCAGACGGTTCAGACCACCTACGATGGCGCAATGAATACCCTGACCCGGGGGCGGGGTAACCTGATTTCCCAGGCGAGCCGGTTTGTCGAGCTGGGGGTGCGGGTGAAAAAGGAACTGCCAAGGACCATTACCGAGCAAGCAGATGCCGGAGGCGACGATGAGGAGAATGACGATGTACTCAAGGAACAGGACGCGGGGCAGGCAGAACGTAGTAGCGAGTCTGATACTGACGGCTAGCCTCGGGCTGACCGCCGCTACCGCTGCGGCGCTTCCACCCGAACACGAAACCCAGCGGCTGATGCTGGCGGTGGAAGAATCGGTACAGAACGAGCAATGGGGCAAGGCGGCAGAATACCTGAACCGGCTGCAACGCATCGAAGGGGCCAAGCCACCTGAGTATCTGTACTACCGCGGCAAGGTCATGGCCCGCTCACAGCATTACAACGAGGCCCTGTCCGCGCTGGAAAACTACATCGCGGGCACCGGCGCGGATGGTAAACACTACACCGACGCGTTAAAGCTGATTACCTATATCGAGCAGCAGCGGTCCGGATCGGCTGGCGCAGAGCGTAGCAACGGCGAGCCGGTCGCCGAAATCTCATCCGCTGAAAATGGCGCCAGTCAGGCCAGCGCCACCGGGGACACCAATGCCTCCACGCTGGTCACCCGGTTAAATCGCCTGCTGGACCAGTCCGGTTGGCGCCGGGATGCGAGGCTGATCCGTGAGGGCAGTCGGGCGGATATCCTCTACCAGGTGACGGTTACCAATGGCGAGCTGCGTTTCCGGGAAAGCCGCCAGGAAGAAGATCGCCGGGCGCTGAGCACGCATACCCTGCCGGTTTACGGCATCAGCCCGATGATCGAGTGGAGCTGCGAAAACGCCACCGACTCCTGCTGGATCTATGACCCCCGGGACAACTCCCGCTTTCTCCAGCTGGGCGCTGACCGGGGCCGGGCCGCTGAGGTGGCCGCAACGCTCGGGCAGTTGATCCGGCGTCTGCAGCGTCCGTCTGACGGGAGTTAACCTCCACGTCAGACGGCATGGCCACACGGCATACTCAGATGGCATGACGGCGTTGCATAAAAAGCGCGATCAGGAGAACGCGGAGAAATCCGGTTTCCGCTTCTCCGCAAACGCACGGAAGGCTTCAGCGGCTTCCGGTGACTTCAGCCGTTCACTGAACTGGGCGCCTTCTGCCAGCATGGCTTCCCGCAGCTCAGCGGTATTGCGGCGATTCAGCAGGCGTTTGGTGGCGCGGATGGCAGCGGGTGGCTGGGCGGCCAGTTGTGCGCAGGCGGCCAGCGCCTCGGATTCGGTCGCGGCCGGATCACAAACCCGGTTGATCAGGCCCATTTCTGCGGCTTTCGGCGCGTCAAAGGTCCCGCCCAGCAGCAGCAACTCCGCCGCCCGGACCCGTCCCAGCCACTCGGGCAGCAACAGGCTCGAGCCGCCTTCCGGACACAGCCCCAGATTGACGAACGGCATCTGAAACCCGGTGTTATTACCGGCAAAGACCAGGTCACAGTGCAGCAGCATGGTCGTGCCGATGCCAACCGCAGGGCCATTGACTGCCGCAACCACCGGCTTCTCGGCCTTCACCAGACTGAACAGGAAACGCCCCGCCGGACTGTTTTCAAAGTCACTGGCCGGGCCAGCGGAGAAATCCGCCAGATCGTTGCCTGCAGTGAAGCATTGGTCAGTGCCGGTAATCAGCGTGCAGCGGATACCCGCGTCGTTCTCGGCGTTGGTGATGGCATCGGCCAGCGCCGCATACATGGCCTTGCTAAGGGCGTTCTTCCGCTCGGGACGGTTGAGCCGGACGATCTGGATCTGGTCGCGAACTTCAGTTATGACGTGTTCGGTCACGGAGGTGCTCCTGTCTGTTTTTGTAATGGCCGGGGGCCGGCCTGCGACGTTCGTCGTGGTTGAGGATTAAACCTCAGAATCCCTTTAGGATGCAAAAGAAGCACCCTATCTGTATAAAACCTGACCCGGCTGGTAAACTATGCGCCGTTTTTACAGCGCGTCCGCGATTCATTTTCCGGGCGCGCCCCAGCCGAATAACCGAAACCTGATGAGACGCCTATGACCACCATAATCCGCCAGGACGACCTGATTGAGAGCGTAGCGGACGCGCTGCAGTTCATTTCCTACTACCACCCGAAGGACTTTATCCAGGCGGTATATGAGGCTTACCAGAAGGAAGAGTCCCAGGCGGCGAAGGATGCCATCGCGCAGATCCTCATCAACTCCCGCATGTGTGCCCAGGGGCACCGCCCGATCTGTCAGGACACGGGTATCGTGACGGTGTTTGTGAACATCGGTATGGATGTGCGGTTCGAGTGCGACCAGCCCCTGGACGACGTCATCAACGAAGGTGTGCGCCGGGCCTACACCCATCCCGACAACGTACTGCGGGCTTCCGTGCTGGCCGATCCGGACGGCAAGCGGGAAAACACCAAAGACAATACGCCGGCCATCATTCACTACAAGATGGTGCCGGGTAATACCGTTGAAGTGCACGTGGCCGCCAAGGGCGGCGGCTCCGAGGCCAAGGCCAAGTTTGCCATGCTCAACCCGTCCGACTCAGTGGTCGACTGGGTGCTGAAAGTGGTCCCCGAGATGGGCGCTGGCTGGTGCCCGCCCGGCATGCTGGGCATCGGCATTGGCGGTACTGCTGAAAAGGCGATGGAGCTGGCCAAGGAATCGCTGCTGGAGCCCATCGATATCCATGATCTGAAAGCCCGCGGCGCTTCCAACCGTGCGGAAGAGCTGCGCCTGGAACTGTTTGAGAAAGTGAACGAGCTGGGTATTGGCGCTCAGGGGC
>CAZHAY010000002.1:24391-61048 GCA_964530545.1 uncultured Marinobacter sp. | reverse complement strand
GATGATTTCAGCGGACAGGATGAAGTCGGTGCGGATGGCACCCCGGATCCTCTCCTTTTCCAGCTTCTTCATATCCCTGGCCGGGTTCGCCACCGCGTCACGCAGGGCCTCCCGGTGCTGCGCCTGCTCGGCACGGTGCAGCCATTTATGGGCCAGCTTCTCGAAACCCTCGTAACAGAGAAACGCGCCGCCGATCATCAGCAACGGCGTTATCAACACCGGCAGGAAGTAACTGATCGCAAGGGCAAGAGGAACCAGGATGAGCTTGTTAATGGCCGAGCCCCGGGCCACCGCCAGAACCACCGGTAACTCGCGATCCGGCCTTACGCCGGTCACCTGCTGGGCATTCAGCGCCAGATCATCACCCAGCACACCGGCCGTTTTACGGGCAGCCACCTTGGTCATGGCACCCACGTCGTCCAGAACCGCAGCGATGTCATCCAGTAAGGTAAGCAGACTTGCGGCAGCCATGGACACTCTCCTGTTATCTGGCGGGGACTGCTGCGGTCATTATAGCCCCCCCCGATCTGCCTTATCCGCTTTTTCGGACGGAACGTTTTGGGGTTTTATTCAGAAATGGAACTTGTATAGGAAAAGTTCCTCTGCTAAACCTAAACCATCAGATGTTTCAAAAGGCGTTACCCCGCGCCTCTGATATAGGCACGAAGTCCGGCGCCCGCCTTTCAGACGCCGAACAATCCATAACAACAAGATGAGAGAGCCTATGGGAACTTATCTGCTTCGGCGCCTGCTGGCGCTGATTCCCACCCTGCTGATTGCCAGTATCCTGGTGTTCAGTGTGGTTCGTCTGGTGCCGGGCAACGTTCTCGACCTGATGCTCAGTGAGAACGATTACTCCGCCAGCAGTCACGACACCCGGGCAGACCTCGAGAAAGCCCTGGGGCTCGACGACCCCATCTACCTTCAATATCTCAACTGGATCTCCGACGTTGTGTTACACGGAGACCTTGGCCAATCCCTCTGGCGCAGCACTTCGGTCAACGCAGAAATTGCTGAACGGCTGCCAGTCACCATTGAACTGGGCGTGCTGTCGCTGGTGATCGCTTTGGTCATTGCCATACCTGTAGGCGTCTACTCTGCTGTGCGCCAGGAGGCACTCGGAGATCAGATCGGGCGCAGTTTCTCCATAATTGCTCTGGCAGTACCGAACTTCTGGCTGGGGATCATGGTGGTGATTCTGCCCGCCATGTGGTGGGGGTGGTCACCACCAAACACCATCGAACCGTTCTTCAGTAATCCCATCGAAAACCTCAAGGTATTCCTTATACCGAGCCTGATCCTGGGGGCCTCCCTGTCAGCGGTGGTCATGCGAATGACCCGCACGATGATGCTCGAGGTGCTGCGCCAGGACTATATCCGCACCGCGTGGGCGAAAGGCCTGCGTGAACGCAAAGTGGTTCTCCGCCATGCGGTAAAGAACGCCATGATTCCGGTAATCACGCTGGTCGGCATTCTGGTACCCATCCTGTTCGGCGGAACCGTCATCATCGAGCAGATTTTCCGTCTGCCCGGCATCGGCCAGCTACTGCTGGATTCAGTGAGCAACCGGGATTACCCCATCATCACCGGTATTTTCCTCATCTCAGGGGTGATGGTCATGCTGGTAAATCTGCTGGTGGACCTCTGTTACGGACTGCTGGACCCGAAGGTGCGCTATGACAACTGAAACCACACCCGCCGCCGTCACAACCCCTGGCAGCGCTTCACCGCCTCTGCGGGACCGGCTTGGCGACAACAGAGTGCTGGGATTTATCGGTCGCTTCATTGTGCAACGGCCCATGGGCGCGTTTGGCGCCCTGATCTGCTTATTGCTGCTGCTGACCGGCGTCTTCGCCGACGTGATCGCTCCCGAGGGTTACAACCATATCAATCCGATTGAACGTCTGAAGCCACCTTCGGCGGAGCACTGGCTGGGTACCGATCAGCTTGGCCGCGACCTGTTCGCCCGGATCGTCCATGGTGCGCAGTTATCGGTGATTGTCGCGTTCGCTGCCACTAGCCTGTCCATTGTCATCTCGGCCGTCATTGGCATTACCAGTGGCTACTTTGGCGGGCGCTTTGATATGGCAAGCCAGCGCGTGGTGGATGGCTGGATGTGCTTTCCGGACCTGATCCTGCTGATCGTCGCGGTGTCGGTGCTCGGGCCTGGTACCTGGCAGGTCATCGTCATACTGGGGCTGCTGTTCGGCATTTCCGGCTCCCGCATCGTGCGCAGCTCGGTGCTCAGCGTGAAGCAGGACATCTACATCCATGCGGCCCAGTCCATGGGCGCGTCCACCCTGCGCATTCTGGTCATGCACATCCTGCCCAATGTTATGGCGCCCATTATCGTGCTCTTCACTACCCGGCTGGCGGCGGTCATCCTGGCCGAGTCAGGGCTCAGCTTCCTCGGACTGGGCATTCCCCCGCCCGCACCCAGCTGGGGTGGCATGCTCAGCCTGGACGGTCGCAGCTACATGTTCCAGGCGCCATGGCTCGCCATTGTGCCCGGCGTTGCGCTGACCATTGCGGTTTTCGGCATCAACATGTTCGGGGATGCCCTGCGGGACATGTTGGACCCACGGATGAAAGGCGCCGGATCCGGCCGATATGTTGCGGCGGTCCGGCGTAACCGTCCCTCATCCAGACCGTTCGCCGGAGGTACTGCCAAATGAGCGAAGCCATCATCAGCCGGCCCTGGAACACGGCCGACGAAGCAGCCAGACCTGAAGCCGTCAGCCCACTGTTGCAGGTAAACAGCCTGCGCACGGTCTTTCGCCAGGGTCGCCGGGAAGTCAGGGCCGTGGATGGCGTTTCATTCACCGTTGCCCCGGGAGAGACCCTGGCCATAGTCGGCGAAAGCGGTTCCGGCAAAAGCATCACGGCCATGTCGATACTCCGCCTGATACCCAGCCCGCCGGGGGAGATTATCGACGGGGACGTCTTTTTCGATGGGCGCAATCTGCTGGACATGTCCGAGGATGAACTGCGGCGAATCCGTGGCAATGAGATCGCCATGATCTTCCAGGAGCCCATGACTTCCCTGAACCCGGTGCTGACCGTCCGCCAGCAGCTGTCGGAGCCGATGCGGGTACACCGCAAGGTCAGGGCCCAAGACATCGAGGCCCGTTGTCTCGAACTCTTGCGCCAGGTCCGGATACCGGACCCCGAAGCTCGCCTTGATGCGTACCCACATCAGTTTTCCGGTGGCATGCGCCAGCGGGTGATGATCGCCATGGCGCTGGCCTGTGAGCCAAGACTGCTCATCGCGGATGAGCCCACCACTGCGCTGGATGTAACGGTACAGGCCCAGATACTGGAACTGCTCAAAGACCTGACCCGCGAACAGGGATCGTCGATGATCCTCATCACCCATGACCTGGGGGTCGTCGCCCGTTATGCCGACCGCATCAACGTGATGTATGCCGGCCGGGTGATTGAGTCCGGTACGGCCCTGGAAATCTTTGAACAGCCACGCCACCCCTATACCCTGGGCCTGATCAACTCCATGCCCAGACTGGATGCGTCGGAGAAGGAACGGCTTATCCCCATCGAGGGCCAGCCACCGGATCTTGGCAACCTGCCGCCAGGGTGTTCCTTCAGTCCTCGCTGTCCGTTTGTGACAGACCGGTGCCGCCAGGAAGATCCACCCCTGGAACCTTACCAGGGCCATCATCTGAAAGCCTGCTGGGTGAATGTCGATGAGTGATACCCCGTTACTGGAGGTTCGCAACCTCAAGGTACATTTCCCGCTGCCGGGAACCTTACTGCGCCCAAAATCCGGCGGCTCCGTGAAAGCCGTGGATGGCGTCAGTTTTCACCTCAACCGGGGTGAAACCCTGGGGCTGGTTGGCGAAAGCGGCTGTGGCAAATCCACCACCGGGATGGCGGTGCTGAGAATGACACCGGTCAGTGATGGTGAAATTCACCTGGAAGGTGAAGACATCACCCATATGACGGGCCAGGCATTACGCCCCCTGCGTCGAAGGATGCAGATGATCTACCAGGACCCGTTCGGAGCACTGGATCCCCGCATGCGGGTACTCGATATCATCGGCGAGCCACTGAAAGTCCACAAACTGGTCAGTGGCCGCAAGGCCTATCGTGAGGAAGTGCTGCGGCTGATGGCGCTGGTGGGGCTGTTGCCGGACATGTGCGACCGCTACCCCCATGAATTCTCAGGGGGCCAGCGCCAGCGTATCGGTATTGCCCGGGCGCTGGCAGCACAACCGGACATCCTGATCTGTGATGAGCCGGTATCAGCGCTGGATGTTTCCATCCAGGCCCAGATCATCAACCTGCTCAAGGATCTGCAGCAACAACTGGGGCTGACCTATCTGTTCGTCGCCCATGATCTGGCCGTGGTGCGGCACATCTGTGACCGGGTCATGGTGATGTACCTGGGCCACGTTGTGGAAGTTGCCGACAGCGAAACCCTTTACACCAACCCCCAGCATCCCTACACGCAGGCTCTGATGTCAGCCATTCCCATTCCGGACCCGCGGGCAGAGTCCCGCCGCGAAGTCGATCCCTCCATTGAGGGCGAAGTCCCAAGCCCGGTCAACCCACCCAGCGGATGCCCTTTCCATCCGCGCTGCAAGCACGCCACCGACATCTGCAGACAGGTGGCGCCGCAACTGAGGGATACCGAAGCAGGCCATGCCGTATCCTGCCACCTGTTCGAACCGCAAGCCGCGGCACGACCCATCACGAAGATTGCTTCCATGGCGTAAACCATCGCCTGAACACAATGAGGAGTGCTCCGGCACTGCCCCCCCCCAATGAAAAGGTGAGACTTATGCACCCGATGAAAACAACAATAAAGCGCCTTATGGCAGCGGCCATCGCCACAGCCCTTCCGCTTGGGGCCGTGGCGGAGACACCGCCGGACGATCCCGGCGGCATGCTCAACGTTGCGACCTTCTATTACACGCTGGATGCCGTGACCTGGGACACCACCATGTGGAACTGGAAAGCCAACCACGACATGCTCTACATGGACCAGCTGGTCATGGGTGACCTGAAGTACGGACCCAGGGGAAGCAACGACAATGACTTCATTGCCCAGGCGTTCATTCCCGAGCAGCACTATACGGGCGACCTGGCGGAAAGCTGGGAGGTGAAGGAAGACCCGTTACGGATCGAGTTCAATCTCCGCAAAGGTGTTTACTGGCAAGCCAAAGAAGGCGTTATGGAGCGGCGGGAAGTGGTCGCCACCGACATTATTAACCACTTTGAGAAGATGAAAGCCAGTGACCGCTATATTCCCACCTACTGGGACTTCATCGACGAATGGAAAGCAGAGGACGACCACAAGGTAGTGGCCTACCTCAACAGGTTCAATGGCAACTGGGGCTATCTGCTGGGTTGGGGCTATTACAGTGGCATCATGCCGCCGGAGTGGCATGACCTGAACCGTGAGCAACGCGCGGACTGGCGTAACGCCACTGGCACCGGCCCCTACATGCTCACCAGGGTCAACCGGGGCCGTGAACAGGTCTATGAGGCCAACGGGGATTACTGGGACACCACCACCATTGACGGTAAGAGCTACGACCTGCCGCTGAATGATGGCGTCGTCTACCACGTGATCAAGGATGAAGCCAGCTCGATCGCGGCCTTGCGCAGCGGCAAGGTGGATATTCATGAAACCGTGCGCTGGCAGTTTGTGGAAGAGCTCAAACGCACAGCACCGGAACTCAACTTCAAGAGCGCGCTGAAAACCGAAGGGACCTATGTTGCCCTGAGGACAGACCGGAAGCCGTTCAACGATGTGCGGGTACGCCGGGCCATGAACCTGGCCATTGATCAGAAAGCGATCCAGGACGCGCTTCTCAACGGGGAGGGCGCACTGCTGAACTATCCCTTCTCCCAACGCTGGGAATCACTGTATACCCCGATCGAAGAGCTTTCCGAGGATGCCCAGGCCATGTTCGGGTATCATCCTGAGCAGGCTAAGGCACTGCTGGCGGAAGCGGGTTATCCGAACGGACTGGAGTTTGACCTGCAGGTCTGCTCCTGCAGCTCCTATCATGTCGATATGGTTCCCATGCTACAGGCCTACTATCAGATGGTCGGCATAACCATGAACATAAAGACGCTGGAATACGGCGCCTTCCGATCCCAGATGCGGGCCGAGAACCAGGCCGATGGCTACCTGATCAATAACGGTGAAGGCAACCCCTTCTCGGTACTGAGAAAAAGCTACCGGACCGGCCAGACCTGGAACCCATCGTTCTACGCTGACGAAACCTTTGATCAGATGTGGGATACAGCGCTTGTGGAAACGGATGTGGACAGGCAGAACGAGCTGCTTCGCGAGATGAATGAGTATATCATCGAAGAGGCTGTGCCTCAGGTCTGGCTGCCGACTCAGGAGTTCTATATTGCCTGGTGGCCCTGGGTGAAGAACTACGACGGTGAACTGCGTGTGGGCGCGGTACGACCCGGTCCTATTTACGCCCGTGCCTGGATCGACCAGAAACTCAAGCAGGAAATGGGCTACTGACTCTGGCCCCGGGCGTCAGAGGGACCGGCGCCCGGACGACTTTTCGTGTAAGTTTGTCCCGCTTTTGTCAGGGAGGATCCATGTCAGAGCAGCAATCCACGCCGCTGAGCCAACTTGTTGCACGGCCCAGCCAGCGCGCCACGCCGCTGGATGTGCTCAAGGAAGCCCGTGGCCGATGGCTGCGAGGTGAGCGAATCAGTCTTAACGACCTGGCTGATACCGTTGGCATTGGTCGTACCACTCTGTTCCGCTGGGTGGGCACCAAAGAACTGCTGATGGCGGAAATCATATGGTCCGTATACGAGCCGACCCTGCAGGACGCACGTCGAAAGGCTCCCGGTACCGGCGCAGACTATATTGCCAACGTCTGCCACTTTACCATGACCGCCGCGATCAACTCGGTACCCCTGCGGCAGTTTATCAGTGATGATCCTCAATTCGCGTTGCAGATACTCACGTCCACCCGACTCCTGCAGGAGCGCCGGCTTAACGCCATGAAGCAGCTCCTGGCGGATGAGCTGGAAAAAGGCACCATCGCGCCCGCCATGGAAGTTGACAGCCTGGCACTGGTGATCATCCGCCTGACGGAGTCCTTCAGTTACAGCGATCTGATTGTTGGTCGTGCACCGGCAATTGATGAAGCGTACAAGGCTATTCGCACCCTGTGTGGCGGTTCCAGCGGTAATCAGAGCCCCATCGCCCGAGACGCCACCTGATTCTTTAACGTCGGTGCCTGATCCAGCCAGCGCATGCCGGCGCTGCGTACCCAGCGCAAGGGCAGTTCATCCCGGGCGAACAGCCGCTTGAACCCCTCCATAGCGGCCATCATTGCCAGATTCTCGCCCTTGCGACGGCGCTGATATCTCTGCAGGATCATCAGGTCGCCCGGCGATTCCTTTCGCTGCCAGGCCCGTTCGAGCTCTGACAGAAGGGCCATAACGTCACCATAGCCCAGATTGGCTCCCTGCCCCGCCAGGGGGTGAATTGTATGGGCGGCATCGCCGACCAGGGCAAGCCCTGCCTGCACGTATTGCTTGCTGTGCCGCTGGCGCAAAGGCAGAGCGTGGCGTTTCGATACGGCTTCAACCCGACCCAGACGATGCTCGAAATCCCGCCCCAGCGCCTCAAGGAACTTGCGGTCGCCCAGCGCCAGCAGCTCCCGGGCGCGGCCGGTGTCCTGGGACCATACGATGGAGCAGAAATGCTCACTCCGTTCCGCACTGTCACTCTGTAACGGCAGGAACGCCAGCGGCCCGGTCGCCATAAAGCGCTGCCAGGCAGTATGCTCATGGGGGCGTTCGGTACGTACGGTGCAGACGATGGCTTCCTGACCGTAATCCCATTCCCAGGTCGGCAGCCCGGCCCATTGACGGATTCTTGAATTGGCGCCATCCGCGCCGACCACCAGGGACGCGGTCAGGGTCTCGTCCTCGCAAAGGCTCAATTGCCAGTGCTCGTCGACCTTTTGCAGACGGTTGACTGAGCGGCCGTCAAGACAGGTAAGCGCTGCCCCCTCCACCTGACGGAAAAGCCCCCGCACCAGCAACCGGTTCTCGATGATCGTACCAAGAGCAGGCGCACCGAGGCTCACGGCCTCAAACCGGATGCGGCCAATGGCCTCGCCGTCCCAGACGTCCATGGCGGTATAGGGGCAGTGACGGGTTTCTGTGGCCTTCTGCCAGGCGCCGAGTTGTTCCAGCAGGCGCTGACTTGCCGGGGAAATTGCGCTGACCCTTGCCTCAAAACCATTCACATCAGACGCCTCGGCCGGTGCCTCGGTGAGCTGACTCAGCGGCGCCCGTTCCACCAGCGCAACCTGCCAGCCCTGGCGGGCGGCCCCGAGCGCAAGCGCAGTGCCGGTCATGCCACCACCGACAACCACAATATCGAAGTGCTTCATCACCAGTGTTCCTCCCTGCGCGCTACCGGCGTTGATGCACTCAGCCCCATGGCCTGCCGGGCGAACCAGTGTTTGGCGTTTGGCAGTACGTCCAGCCCGGCCAGGGCGGCACTGCGGACAAAGGCCGGAGTCGGGTAATCGCCGCCAAAGAGGCGAACCAGGGTATCTGAAAAACCGACAATCCGACGCTGATCATCTTCATGGGCCTGTCGGTACTTCATCAGCACCGGCAGACTGCCGGGGGACTGGCCGGTCTGTTCCGCATAACGGAAAGCCTCCGCCAGGGCCATAAGGCCCCTCAGCGCCAGGTTGAACCCCTGCCCGGCTACCGGATGAAGAGCATGGGCCGCGTTGCCAACTAACGCAATACCCGGACGGATGCTTTCGTTTGCGACGGTGAGCGAAAGCGGATAGTGATGGGTTTCGCCGAAACGGGTGATGCGACCCAGGCGCCAGCCGAACACCTTCTGCAAACGCTGGCACCGGGCGTCGTCGCTCAGCGCCAGTAATTCGTCCAGCTCAGCCCGGGACAGGGTCCACACCAGAGCCGAGCGATGGCCGGGCTGAGGCCCACCCACCTGTGGCAGCAGTGCCATGGGGCCGCGATCGGTAAAGCGCTCCCAGGCGGTGCCTTCATGGGGGTATTCGGTGCTGACGTTGGCGATCAGTGCATAATGGCCGTAGTCTTCCCGGTTGACACCAATGCCGAGGGATTCCCGCAGACCGGAACGTCCACCGTCGGCCACCACCAGACAGTGAGCGTGAATTTCCGTCGGTTCACCAGACTCATCAGTACTACCGTCAACCGGGCTGACGGTGGCGCAAACCCCGTCCTTGCCGGGAACGACTGAGGTAACCCGCGCCGGGGCATGCCAGCGGATAGCCGGAGTCTTGCGCAACGCGGCCATCAGGCATAGCCCAAGCCAGCGGTTATCCGCCACATAGCCCAGCGCCGGCAGATGATGGTCAGCCGCCGCCAGCCGGGTTACGCCCAGCCGACCGCGCTCGGATACATGGATATGCCGGATTGCCGCCGCCTGCTGCTCAATGACCGGCCACAGGCCCAGGCGCTCAAAAATCTGCCGGGAACCCCATGACAGGGCGGTGGAACGGGCATCGTAACTGGGCTGATAGTCTTCCGGCGCCGGCGTCTCGGAAAGCGGGAAAGCCTCTGTCACGGTAATCCGGTAACCGGGCGCCAGCTGCGCAACCGCCAGCGCCAGCGTGGCCCCGGCGAGCCCACCGCCCGCAATCAGTATATCCGTCTCCAGGGTCTGCATAAGGTTCCGGCCCGGCTCCTGTTAATCGGTGGTTATTGCTCGGCCATCAAGGCTTCGATTTCGGCGACGTTCTTCGGCACCCCACCCGTCAGCACCCGGCAGCCATCTTTAGTGACCGCCACGTCGTCTTCAATGCGAATGCCGATGCCCCGCCAGCGGGGGTCGACATCCATGTTATCCGGGGCCACGTACAGGCCCGGTTCTACCGTCATGACCATGCCCGGTTCCAGTACCCGCCAGGCGTCGCCGACCTTGTAGTCGCCCACGTCGTGCACGTCCATGCCCAGCCAGTGCCCGGTCCGGTGCATGTAGAACGGCCTGTAGGCTTCTTTTTCCAGAGCTTCAGCCAGCGTGCCCTGGATCAGGCCCAGGTCAATCAGGCCCTGGGTCAGCACTTCCACCGCAGCTTCATGGGGCATGTTCCAGTGATTACCGGGGCGAACGGCATCGATCGCCGCGTACTGGGCTTCCAGCACCACCTCATAGAGCGCCCGCTGGGGTTCGCTGAAGGTTCCGCTGACCGGGAAGGTCCGGGTAATGTCAGAGGCATAGCAGTCCACTTCACAGCCTGCGTCAATTAGCACCAGGTCGCCGTCTTTCAACGGATCACGGTTGTCAATGTAGTGGAGTATGCAACCGTTGGCGCCACTGCCCACAATGGAGGGATAGGCCACGTTACGGGCACCATGTTCCATAAACGTTCGAATCAGTTCGGCTTCCAGCTGATATTCGTAGCCGCCCTGACGGGCGCGCCTCATGGCATTGCAGTGGGCCTCCGCACTGATCTGCCCCGCCCGGGCCATGACTTTGATTTCATTGGAGCTCTTGTACAGGCGAAGGTCATGGAGCAGGTGTTCCAGCGCAACAAACTCGCCGGGAGGCTGAGCACCGGCCCGTACCTTGCTGCGGATGGCCTTGATCCAGTCCATCACACGCTTATCAAAGCTCTGATCACGGCCCAGCGGGTAATACACGCGGCTGCGCCCTTCAATCATTCCCGGCAGGATGTCATCGATATCCGAGATGGGAAACGCGTCGTCCATGCCATAGTGCTCAATGGCACCCTCGGGACCGGTAATGGAACCGTCCCACAGCTCCTTCTCGGGATTGCGCTCCCGGCAGAACAGGACGGACTCCCCATGTTCGCGGCCCGGGATCAGCACCACCACGGCCTCCGGCTCGCCAAAACCGGTCAGGTACTGGAAGTCGCTGTCCTGACGGAACGGAAAAAGCACGTCCCGGTTACGGATGCACTCCGGCGCGGCGGGCAATATGGCAATGCTGTCCTCCGCCATCAGCTCCATCAGCCGGCGCCGGCGGTCGGCGTGTTCAGTCATCGGGATCCATGGACTCATAGGGTCTCCTTATACGGCAGTCAGTGCAGGGTCTGACCTGCGGAAGAAGGTTTCTGCTCTGGCGGGTTGAACTCAGTAAATATGGAGATCACCCCCAGGCGGACATACTCGGTAATATCGATCAGCTGGACTTCGGACGCTTCATCACCATCACCGGCCTCCTCGACCTGACTGATGGCGACCAGGTCCTCAATCAGCTCGCGGATGTCCTCCGGGGCCTCCCCCAGACGCTGGCCTGCCGCCAGAGCCATGCCTTCGAGAAAACCGCGAACCCAGGCTGAAAGTGCCTGCAGCCGCTGGTCAAAGGCGTAGTCGTCCTCTGGCAGTAACAATTCAAACGCGAGATCCGCGGCCCGGAGCTGATCCAGGGTATGGTGGTAGGACTCATCCATAAAGGCCGACAACTCGGGCGGCAGGTTATCATCGCTGGCCAGAGCGCCGGGAGCGATACCAATATGCTCACACACCACCTCCAGCCACTGTGGCTGGTCCAGCCGGGCACCCGCTGCCAGCCGGCCACAAAGGCCGCCATGGAGCTCGGAGGGGTGACTGAACGCCCGGCAGCGGGTGAACAGATTCGCCCAGCCTTCAAAATCATCGGTCTGGAAACCGGAGGCTGCGTTATCGGTCATCAAAGCGTTTCACTTGTCCGTTGTATGGGTTTTCAATCCTAGCATTTCCGGTGCGATTGGGGCACATACCGATGACGGTGATCGTCTAGGGCCATAACAGGGCTGTCGCCACAGACCGGGGTAACCGGAGGCTCAAAGCCGAGGGTGAGACAGGGGTCACAGCAAGATGACAGACTGGCAAATTGACCCGTTTCAATAGCCCACTTATAGTTGGGTGTGTTGATGCCCCTCACGTAGCGGAAAATCTATGGAACAGTCAGATTTGCAGGCCATGGCGGACAAACTTGACCGCCTGATAGAGCGCTGTCGCAAGCTGGAGCAGGATAACGCAGCCATGCGTGAGCTTCAGGACGAATGGAACCGGGAGCGTGCCCAGCTCATCCAACGGAACGACCTCGCCAAGAACCGCATTGAAGCCATGATCGGCCGCCTCCGGGCCCTGGAGCACCACTGATGTCGAAGTCCCCCACTACCGTCGAAGTGAGCATCCTCGACAAGGATTACCTGGTGGCCTGCCCACCGGATCAGCAGGATGCGCTGCGCCGTGCGGCCCGCCATCTGGACAGCAAGATGCGGCAGATTCGCACCACCGGCAAGGTATTGGGCTCCGAGCGGATCGCAGTCATGGCAGCACTGAATATTACCCATGAGCTGCTGGAAGACTCCAGCATGTCCGGCGCTGCGGACCAGTTACTGCGCGCCATGGACGAAAAGCTGGACAGCGCCCTGGACAGTTCCGCAGCCACCGGAGACGACGCCTTCAACCCAGGTAAACGAAATTAAATCCTGAGTGGTTGCTTTCACCCCCTGTTATGGTCCTATAATGGTCTCAACTTCCTGGGCTGTTCGATGGTCGGATACGTCCTCGAGCCGATGCGCAACACCCAGGTGGCTACTTCAGGGCATTGTGAGCAAGTCCCCCGCGAAGGGGAAAGCCTGATATGCCACAGCGGCCACCACCTTGAACCCTGGGTTCAAGGGCCACATCCGATAACGGCAGCCCGGGAAGCTTATTTATCCACCCTACCGTTGACGTGACGCACAACTTCCAGAAACTCTCCGAGTTCGAACCAGACTCCACCCGGGACCGGAAGGCCCTGCGAACCCATTTACGTCAGGCCCGTCGCAACCTCAACCCCAGACAACAGCAGGAAGCCGCCGCAGGGCTGGCCAATACCTTACGAAAGCATCCCAGGGTCATGAGTGCCCGCCGCATTGCGCTTTACCTGCCGAACGATGGCGAGATCGATCCCCGGATATTCATGGCTCAGAGCCAGCGGCGCGGCATGGAGTTCTTTTTGCCGGTACTCCACCCGATTCACTCGGGCCAGCTGGCCTTCTGCCATTACGACCATCGGACACCCATGGCGCCCAACCGCTTCGGCATTCCGGAGCCGGTGTTTAACGGCCGCAGAATCTGTGCTACCTGGGCGCTGGATGTCGTACTGATGCCGCTGGTGGGCTTTGATGAGATGGGCGGACGGCTGGGGATGGGGGGCGGCTTTTACGACCGCAGCTTTGCGTTTACCCGGATACGGTCGCGCTTACGCCCTGCCCTGATCGGACTGGCCCATGAACTGCAGAAAGTGGAACGGTTGCCGGTAGAGCCGTGGGATATTCCCCTGGACGCGGTCGTGACGGACCGGAACATCTACCGGACAGGATGAGGTCCGAAAAGATCAGCCTTCGCTGTGGTGCTGGTTAAACCAGTGCCCCTGGGCGCTAAGCTCAGCAGGGATGACCCTGGGCTTATCTTCGGAGAACCCGAACGAGGTCAGTCCCGTCGCTGCCAGCCCTATTACGAACAATAGAACCACCGCGCGAATTGTATCCGGCCTGCGCCTCATTGCCTTTCCTCCACAAATAGAGCCGACTGCTCGCTCGAGCTACAGTTTTTTTGTTGTTTTAAACGACCGCTTTATCCACGAAAACAGGCGCCTGCTGACAACTCCGAGAATGGACGAAAGATTAACAGTTATCGGACGATTTACAATTTAAAAAAATTACGATTTGTAAACTTTTAAACACAGGCTATTGCGCCGACAGCATTACCCGTATTCAGGCGCTACAGAAGCCATTCACTTACCGTTTCCGGCCCCCAAAAACAGCCGGTAAGCCTCGTTGTTGGTCTCATTGGTATAGCGGAACCCGACCCGGTCCAGCATGGCTTCGAAAGCCGGCAGATCACGGTCCTCCACCTGGGCGCCCATCAGCACCCGACTGTAGGCGGCGCCGTGGTTACGATAGTGGAACATGGAGATATTCCAGCGGGTTCCCAATGACATCAGGAACTTGAGCAGGGCCCCCGGTCGTTCCGGGAACTCAAACTGAAACACCTTCTCGTTGGCCACCGTGGGCGCATGACCGCCTACCATGTGACGGATATGCTGCTTCGCCAGGTCACTTTCGGTCAGGTCCATCACCTGGTAGCCGTCTTGCCGAAGGCTCTGGACCAGTTCCTCTCCGCCCTGCCCGCCGGCGGGGATCTGAATACCAACAAAGATCCGGGCCACATCCGCATCGGAGTAACGATAGTTGAATTCGGTAATGTTGCGCTTGTGCAGCGCGTTGATAAAGGTCCTGAACGCCCCCGGACGTTCCGGGATGGTAACCGCCAGAATCGCTTCCCGCTTCTCACCCACCTCGGTGCGCTCCGAGATGTAACGCAGCCGGTCGAAATTCATATTGGCGCCACTGAGAACCCCCGCCAGAATCTCACCTTCGATCTGCTCCCGAGCCACATATTTCTTGATGCCCGCTACCGACAGGGCACCTGCCGGCTCACTGATGGACCGGGTATCTTCGAATACATCCTTGATGGCCGCGCAGATTTCATCGGTGGAGACGGTGATAACCTCATCCACATTGTCCTTGCAGATGGCCCAGGGCTCCTCGCCGATCTGGCGAACGGCCACACCGTCGGCAAAGATGCCCACTTCATCCAGTACTACGCGCTCGCCCGCCGCCAAAGCCGCCTGCAGACAGTTGGAGTCTTCCGGCTCTACCCCGATCACTCTGATTTCCGGGCGCAGATACTTGATGTAGGCAGCCATGCCGGCAATCAGGCCACCGCCACCCACAGGAATAAACACCGCGTGGAGGTTGTGGGAAAGCTGCCACATCATTTCCATGGCTACCGTACCCTGGCCGGCGATCACATCCGGGTCGTCGTAGGGCGGGATATACGTGTAGCCGTAACGGGCCACCAGATCCTCAGCGTGGGCCGCAGCTTCGTCAAAAGCATCGCCCTTGAGCACCACTTTTGCGCCCCGGTCCCGTACCGACCGGACCTTGATATCGGGAGTCGTCTGGGGCATGACAATCACCGCCTTCATTCCCAGCCGCTTGGCGGCCAGTGCCACTCCTTGCGCATGATTACCGGCCGACGCACAGATAACGCCCTTGGCCTTTTGTACGTCAGACAGTTGCGCCATGCGGTTGTAGGCGCCACGAATCTTGAAAGAGAACACCGGTTGCAGGTCCTCCCGCTTGAGCAGAATCTGGTTGCCCAGCCGTTTGCTCAGACTGCGGGCTTCGGTCAACGGGGTTTCGATGGCCACATCGTAGACCCGCGCATCAAGAATTTTTTTGATGTAGCGTTGCGGCATGGTGTGCTCTTTCTGATCGGATTGCCTGAATGCAGGAGGAATGGACTGGCCCCGACGGCGGGGCAAACGTACAGTTTAGGGAGTTTAACCCGCCCACGTCTACAACGTGACGGCTATCCGGCGCTATAATACCGGCCTCTGCACGCCCCTGGCGCTTCCCAAATCAGACCAAACGACCCATCCGGAGATCTGCCATGACACAGGACGAACTCAAACAGGCCGTAGCCCGAGCAGCACTGGATTACATTGCACCCCGGCTGGAGCGCGACAGCGTGATTGGCGTCGGTACGGGCAGTACCGCGAACTTTTTCATCGACTTGCTGGCCGAGGTCCGCAACGAGTTCGATGGCGCCGTGGCCAGTTCGGACGCCACCGCCAAGCGTCTGAAAGAACACGGTATTCCGGTTTATGACCTGAACGCCGCCGGCGAGCTGGAGTTTTATGTGGACGGCGCAGACGAAGCCAACGGCAATCTCGAACTGATCAAGGGCGGCGGCGCGGCCCTGACCCGGGAAAAAATCGTGGCGGCTGTGGCCAAAACCTTTATCTGTATTGCAGATGAGTCCAAGCGGGTGGATATCCTCGGTGGCTTTCCGCTGCCCGTGGAAGTCATCCCCATGGCCCGTAGCCACGTTGGCCGTCAGATCGTAAAGCTGGGCGGCGACCCGGTTTACCGGGAAGGTGTCACCACCGATAACGGCAATATCATCATCGACATTCACAATATGGACCTGTCGCGGCCCATTGATGTTGAGGAGCGGCTGAATCAGGTCGTCGGCGTAGTCACCAACGGACTGTTCGCCCGGCGCCCGGCGGATATCCTGCTGCTGGGCACCGCAGACGGTGTTAAAACGATCTCCCGCTGATCAGCTGTGTTTCGGTTATCTTTTGTTACCCGTATAATGTCGCGCACTTTTTCACCGCAATCTGAAGCGTCCACTTATCCAGAGAAGGATCCAACATGAATTTCGAATACATTCCCGCCGGCAAAAATCCTCCCGAAGACATTTACGTGGCCATCGAAATTCCGGCCAACAGCTCTCCGGTGAAGTACGAGATTGACAAGGACATGGGTGCAGTAATGGTGGACCGCTTTATGATAGCCCCCATGTTTTACCCGGCTAACTACGGTTTCATTCCACACACCCTGGCGGACGACGGTGATCCCCTGGACGTGTTGGTGGTAACGCCCTATCCGGTACAGCCAGGCTCCATCATTCGCTGCCGTCCGGTAGGCGTACTGAATATGGAAGACGAGGCCGGGGGCGACGCCAAACTGGTCGCGGTTCCCCATGACAAGCTCACCACTGCGTACTCCCACGTCAAGGACATCGACGACCTGCCCCAGCAGTTGCGGGACCAGATTCAGCATTTCTTCGAGAACTACAAGACCCTTGAGCCCGGCAAGTGGGTCAAGATTCAGAACTGGGATAATGCGGACGCGGCTCGCAAGGCCATTTCAGATTCTGTGGCCAACTACCACGCCAAATAATCTGGCCAGTCAGCAGTCTCAGCAGGTTTAGAAAAACCGGGCTCAAGGGCCCGGTTTTTTGTATCGAAAAAGCCCGCCGTAACTAGCCCTGAGACAACAGTTGCCGCAAGTCGGAGATGGCAGAGTTAGCCCGGGACAGATAGGCTGCCATGGTGAGGGAGTGGTTGGCCAGGACGCCAAAACCGCTGCCATTAAGAATGACCGGGCTCCACATGGGTGCCTGTGACTCTTCCAGCTCGATAATGATCTGACGGACGCTGGCCCGGGCGTTTTTGTCGGCCAGCACCTTACGAAAGTCCACTTCAATGGCACGGAAGATGTGCAGCAGCGCCCAGGATGTGCCCCGCGCTTCATAGAAGACGTCGTCGATCTTGGTCCAGGGGGTTTTGACGTCCGTACCCCTTTCTTCGTCCGCCAAGGGATCCGTCGGGTGCATGCCTGCCAGCGCCTCGGCGACTTCCGGCTTGCCGACACTCTCACTCAGGGTCCGCGACAGGCTGCCCAGGCGGGTTTCCAGATCCGCGAGCCAGCTGTTGAGGTTGTCGGCCCGGGCGTAGAAGTGGGCTTCGGGCCGCTCGGGATCTGACAACCGGCTCAGATAGCTTTCCAGCGCACGAATGCCCCGGCGATATTCACCTTCTGTCGAGGGCAACGCCCAGCTCTCACTGTCAAAGTGGAACTGAGGCTCGGCAACCTTGAGGTCCGGGTCTTCGGCAGACTGGCTCTGGGAGCGACTGATAGTCTGGCGCATGGCCCGTGACAGATCCCGCAACTGCACCAGTACGCCGTATTCCCACGCCGGCATGTTGTCCATCCACAGGCCCGGCGGAAAAATATCGTTGGAAATGTACCCCCCGGGCTTATCCAGCAGAGTTTCCGACAGCCGGATCATGGTGGCGGTGGTGGCGAATCCGGTGACGGGCTCCCGGTTCATCTCGCTGGCGAGGTTACGGGTGTGCTCCCGCACGGAGAAAGTATCCGGCTCGCTGCTCCAGACAATGCCCAGAATGATGGTAATCAGAAGATAGATCAGCAGCGCAATCACCACGATGCTGCCGATGGTGCGCTTTTGTACGGCGGCGGAAGAATCCCCGTGTCCCGCCCCGCCGCCGGTGAAGAGGGTTTTGAATCGGTTTAGCATAATCGCTGTCCTGTGCGGATGAAGCAGAAGCCGGGTGTCAAAATGAACGATTAGTCCAGTTTTTGCAATCCCGGCAACCAGTTAGCCTGGAGTCAGAGTAGTGTCTACGGCGCCGGCCTGCCACTGATGGGTGGCGGCTCGCCTACCGGCCTGGGCCTGCCCAGATGGTACCCGGCAGCACCGTCAATGCCGACGGCCTGCAGCGTAAGCCATTCGGCTTCGGTTTCGACACCGGAAGCCAGCACCTGCACTCCCCGGCCGTGGGCAATGGTGATCACCGACTCCAGATAGAACCGATGGTCATCATGACGCTCGATGCCACGGATAAAGCTGGAGTCAATACGAAGCGCCTGCACCGGCAGGTTCCGGAGATAGCTGAACGGCAGACCCCCGACACCAAACCGGTCCACCAGCACCCTGGCCCCGGCACGGCGCAGCTGTATGACCAGCGCCTGTACCCGCCGGCGATGGTGTTGCAGCGCATGCTCCGGAAAGCCGATCCATAACCGCTGCATATCGATGCCGGCGTCCTGAATCAGTCGCGCCAGCTTTGCCGGGAACTCCGCCGATGCCGCCGTGGACGCCCCGAGCGTCAGCCCGAGGGCGATGGCCGGCTCGCGGCGCAGGCGGTCAAGTATGCGCTCAAGCACCATCAGATCCAGCCGCTCCATCAGCCCGAAGCGTTCTGCCATGGGCGTAAAGATATTGCCCCTCACCCAGGTGCGGTCGATGGACAGACGGGAGTAGGTCTGGTGATATAGCACGGTACTGCCGTCCGCGCCCGCTACTGGCTGTTCCCACATCCAAAGATTTTTCTGGTCCAGGGCGATTTCAAGAAATCTGCGCCAGTCCTCGGCACCATGAACATCATTGCCGTCATGACTGGAAAGCTCACAGTTGCTGAAGCCGTCCATCTGCGCCCGGCGCAGGGCGCCGTCGGCAGCTTCGAGCAGATCCCGTACCGAACGTACGTCTGCGACGCTCGCAACCCCGGCGTGCACCGTCAGCCGTTTCGCTGACTCACCGACGGCCCCGGTGAACTCCTCGCAGACGGACTGCAGCTCGCCCACTAAGTCCCGACCCCAGATCAACGCATCAGCCGGGGCGCCCCCTGGAATAAAGAGAACAATTTCAGCACCACTACGGCGACCGGCAAAGCTGCCGGCATGCTGCTGGAGAAACGTCTGCACCGCCTCCGCCAGACGTACCAGCAGGGCGTCTGCCTCCAGCCGGCCAGCTGTCCGGTTGAAGTCGGAAAAACCGCTCACCTGAATCAGCAACAGGGCACCTGGACGGCGACCTTCCTCGCTGACTACCTCCACCGACAGACGCTGATCAAAGGCGGTGCGGCTGGCCAGCCCGGTCAGTGCGTCTTCGTTATTGAGTTTACGCAGATGGGCGATCAGCGCCGCCTGACCCGAGAATAACTGCTCCAGATCGGCGGTCATCTGGTTCATTGCCAGAGTAACCTGGTTCAGTTCCCGCGTGGACCGCACCCCGCTACGTCGCCGGAAATCCCGGCGACTGATGGCTTCTGCCTGCTGCTCCAGCACCCGTAAGGGGCGAAGCAGCCGCCCCAGCAGAAAATACAGGGACCCAATGGCAACCGCGCCAATAACCAGTGATGCCAGCGTGATCCATACTGTGATCCACCAGAGATCGTGATAGGCATTGCCGGGATGCCCGATCACATTCACCTGCCCCAGCCAGCGCCACCCCTGCATGACCGAAGCCGTTCCCACGGGCTGCGGCAGATCAACCAGAGCGACAAACCATGCTGGCACCGGCAGGTCGTCCAGGGACCGACTCTGGCCGGCGATTACCCGATCCTCATGGTCGATAAACTCGATGACCAGATAGTCACCGCTATCGAAAACGGAACTGATCAGCGACGCCACCGCCACCTCATCACTGGCATCAATGGCGTTTGAGAGTGACAGTCCAACTGCGGTCGCTCCGTCGCGGGTGCGCCCTTCCAGCTCCTCCGCCATGTAATTGCGAAAACGGTCCAGACTGATCCCCATACTGACCACCAGCAGGATCAGTACCAGCCCGCCAGTGAAGATCAGTAACAGGGTCCGTAGTGTAATCGCCCGACCCGTGCCGGCGTTTCGTCTCTGCCGCATCCGTGCCCTACCTTCTGTGCGGGAATGTGTCACGCAGCCAAGCCCATCAGAACGTGCCCATGTCTCAGGTTCACAAAGATTTACAGTTAGCCGCCTGCGCCTTCTGTTACAAACACTATAGACTGCAGTAACAGAGTCATCCTGCAATCCACAATGAAAGGCGTAGGCGGCCCGGAGCCGGTCATTTCCTGACCCGGAATCTGCTCCGGCGCGCTGTAATAATCAGGACAGGATCTACCGGAAACATGACTGACGAGTCCCAGAAAGAAAAACTGCGCCAGCATTTTGCTCGCCGAGTCACCAACCAGGCCAGGGTAGTACTGGACACCTGGCAGAAGATACGCACCGACCCGGAAGCCGGCGCGCTGTTCCGTGGCGACCTTGAAGCAGCGGCGGACAAGCTGGTTCGCTATGCAAGCCGATTTGAAATGCAGGCCTATGTCGACGCCGGCCACGGGGTTCTCGCAGCCCTTGACGCCTGGCCGGACAACGAAGCCCCTGGACCTGTCGCAGTGGAAGTGGTTGGCGGCGCCGTTGCCAGCCTGGAACAGAACACCCAGCGGCGGGCAGATCGCCACAGCCCTGAGCCGCCCCGGATGTACCGGAAAACGCCGGTGTACATTGCCCTCGCCAGCCATGAGCTGGCCATCCGGCTGGTACGCCAGCTGGAGTTTTTTGGCTTTCGGGCCGAGGCCTTTTCGCACCCGGAAGAGCTGATGGAAGCGTGCGCCCTCAACAAGCCGGAAACCATCGTTATGGATATCCAGTTTGGGGACGGGGCCGGCCTGTCGACGGTTGAAACGCTTCAGGAGCGGCACGATACTCCGGTGCCCATCATTTTTGTCAGCGAGGACGACGGCAGTATCGAGACCCGGCTGCGGGCATCCCGGTGTGGCGGCGAGGAGTTTTTCTATCCGGTGGTGGACCCGGGACAGTTAATCGAAAAAATCGAGACCTACACCCATAACCACGCCGTCGAGCCCTACCGGGTACTGGTGCTGGACGATTCCCGCGCCCAGGCCAAGTTCATGGAGACGGTACTGAATAAGGCCGGTATGAAGGCCCATATCATTACCGATCCCATGCAGATCATCGTCGCGCTGGAGGATTTCAGTCCGGAAATCATCATTCTGGATATGTACATGCCAGGCTGTACCGGTATGGAAATCGCCCGGGTGATCCGCCAGCAGGACCGGTTCCACAGCGTCCCTATCATCTATCTGTCGGCGGAAGACGATGTGCAGAAACAGCTGCACGCCATGAGCCTCGGCGGTGATGATTTCCTGACCAAGCCCATCGACCCGAAACATCTGGTGGCCACCATTCACAACCGCGGGCGCAGGGCCCGCTCGCTGCTGGCGCTGATGATTCGCGACAGCCTGACGGGGCTGTTCAACCACACCCATACACTCTATCTGCTGGAGCAGGAAATCCTGCGGGCGCGGCAAAAGGACCAGCTGCTGTGCTTTGCGATGATCGACGTGGATTATTTCAAGAAAGTGAACGACACCTTCGGCCACCCCATTGGCGACCGCATTCTGAGGTCTCTGTCCATGTTCCTTAAGCAGCGCCTGCGGAAAACGGATCATATCGGACGTTATGGCGGTGAAGAGTTTGCGGTAATCATGCCCGACACCCGGGAAAGCGACGCCCGGGCGGTGCTCAACGATATTCGCGAACGCTTCGCTGAGCTCACCCAGAGCGCCGGCGACCGGGAATTCCACGTCACCTTCAGCTGCGGCGTCGCCCGCTGGCAGGGTGAGTCCGTATCAGTGCTGTGCGAGCGTGCCGACCAGGCCCTGTACCGGGCCAAACACAGCGGTCGTAACTGCGTGATCGGCTCTGAAGATCCGACTGCCGCCTGATAGAATAGCCGGTCGCCCGGCGCCGGCGCAGGACCATTCGGGGCCATAAACCATGGTCTTATGGACCCGACTGCCCCAAATGGCGAGAATAGCGGCCCCGTGAGCATAAACCCGGACCTGGGCCACGAATTCATACAGCCGTTTGTCAAAAAATGTTGAACCAGGGACCTTCAAAACGCATCATGGGCGCAAAATCCGCTAAAATACGCTAATTTCACTGAATCCCGGCAAGGCACCTTACCTCATGGCCACAATTCTGGTCCTTCACGGACCGAACCTGAACATGCTCGGCGTCCGCGAACCGGACGTATACGGTCATGAAACTCTGCAGGATATTAATGACCGGCTTCATCGTACGGCGGTTGAGGACGGGCATCATCTGCTCCACCTGCAGTCCAATGCCGAATACGAGCTGATTGACCGGCTGCACGATGCCCGGGCTGAGGGTGTGGACTATCTGATCATTAACCCGGCGGCGTTTACCCATACCAGCGTGGCATTACGGGATGCGGTCCTGGCCTCGGGCCTGTCTTTTATTGAAGTGCACCTGTCCAACGTGCACACGCGGGAGCCCTTCCGCCATCACTCTTACTTTTCAGATATCGCCGATGGCGTTATCTGCGGCCTTGGCAGCCTGGGTTACGACCTGGCGCTTCAGGCCGCGCTGCAGAAATTCAAATCAAACTGACACCGATAAACGGGACTGAACTACCATGGATATTCGTAAGATCAAGAAACTGATTGAACTGATTGAGGCTTCTGACGTCGAGGAGCTGGAGATTCAGGAAGGCGACGACTCGGTCCGCATTTCGCGCCGCCGCGAACAGGCCACCGTTACTTACGCCGCCCAGCCGGCATTCGCGCCGCAGGCCGTAGCGCCCGTGGCTGAAGCTGCTCCGGCTGAGCCTTCCGTGCCCGCCGGTCACGCCGTCAAGTCACCCATGGTTGGTACTTTTTACCGCGCACCTTCCCCCACCGCGGACCCGTTTATTGAAGTGGGTCAGACCGTCAAGGCGGGGGATGTTATCTGCATCGTTGAGGCCATGAAGATGATGAACCAGATCGAAGCCGACAAGAGCGGCACCATCTCCCAGATCATGGTGGAGAACGGTCAGCCGGTCGAGTTTGACGAGCCGCTGGTTATCATTTCCTGAGTAACAGGTGACATAGAAACATGGCCATGATTGATAAAGTTCTGATTGCCAACCGCGGCGAAATAGCGCTGCGGGTGCTCAGGGCCTGCAAGGAGCTCGGCATCCGTACGGTTGCCGTCCACTCCCAGGTCGACCGTGACCTGATGCATGTCCGCCTGGCGGACGAATCGGTATGCATCGGCCCCAACAGCCCCACCGAAAGCTACCTCAACATTCCCGCCATTATCAGCGCCGCCGAGGTGACCGACAGTGTCGGCATTCACCCGGGTTACGGCTTCCTGGCGGAGAATGCCGACTTTGCCGAGCAGGTGGAGAAAAGCGGCTTTACCTTTATCGGCCCCCGGGCCGACACCATCCGTCTGATGGGTAACAAGGTTTCTGCCATTGAAGCCATGGTAAAAGCCGGCGTTCCGACGGTGCCTGGGTCCGATGGTCCGATTACCAACGACGACCAGCGCACCCTGGAGATTGCCCGCAGGATCGGCTATCCGGTGATCATCAAGGCGGCTTCTGGCGGTGGTGGGCGTGGCATGCAGGTAGTTCATACCGAAGCGGCACTGCTCAAGGGCATTCAGATCACCCAGAGTGAAGCAAAGGCGGCCTTTGGTGATGCCACCGTTTACCTGGAGAAATACCTGGAGCGTCCACGTCACGTGGAAGTGCAGATTCTGGCGGACACCCATGGCAACGTGATTCATCTGGGTGACCGGGACTGCTCCTTCCAGCGCCGTCACCAGAAGGTGATCGAAGAGGCCCCGGCCCCGAACATTGACGAAGAAGCCCGTCAGCAGACACTGCAGGCCTGTGTCGATGCCTGTAAAGAGATTGGCTACGTGGGCGCCGGCACCTTCGAATTCCTGTACCAGGACGGTGCGTTCTACTTTATCGAGATGAACACCCGCGTTCAGGTGGAACATCCGATTTCGGAAATGGTCACCGGCGTTGATATCGTCCGTGAGCAGCTTCGCATTGCCAGCGGCCTGCCTCTTCAGTACAGCCAGGACGAAATTCACATTTCCGGTCATGCACTGGAGTGCCGGATTAACGCGGAAGATCCGAAAACCTTCGTACCCAGCCCGGGCACCGTGCGACATTTTCACGCCCCTGGCGGCAATGGCGTTCGCGTAGACTCCCACCTGTACAGTGGCTATACGGTGCCGCCGTTCTACGACTCGCTGGTCGCGAAACTGATCACCTGGGGCGACGACCGGGAAATTGCCCGTCGGCGCATGAAAAATGCCCTGGACGAACTGGTGGTGGAAGGCATTCGTACCAACCAGCCGCTCCATCGCACCCTGATTCGGGACAGCGGCTTCAAGAACGTGGATTTCACCATTCACTATCTCGAAAAGCTGATACGGGACTGATATGCCCTGGCTCCAGTTACAGATTCCAGCGGATCCTGACACAGCAGACCAACTGGAAGACCTTCTGTTGGAGATGGGCGCTGACGCGGTGACCATGGAGGACGCCGCCGATGACCCGATTTTCGAGCCAGACCCGGGCACCACACCCCTGTGGGGTGAAACCCGGGTCACCGGTCTGTTCGATGCCAGTCGCAACGGCGAGGAATTACGCTCTGCCATCCGCAGCGCCTGGCATCAGCGGACCCAGCAGGATCTGCCCGGCATCGAAATCATCCTGGTAGACGATAAGGACTGGGAACGGGCCTGGATGGACGAGTTCCATCCATTGAAGTACGGCGAGCGACTGTGGATTGTTCCCAGTTGGCACGCCGCGCCCGACCCCGACGCCGCCAACCTGCTGCTGGACCCGGGCCTGGCCTTCGGTACCGGCACTCACCCCACCACCGCCCTGTGTCTGGAGTGGCTCGACGGCATCGATGTCGAAGGCATGAAAGTCATCGACTATGGCTGCGGCTCGGGCATTCTGGCTCTTGCGGCGCTGTTGTTAGGAGCGAGCCAGGCCATTGGCGTGGACACCGATCCCCAGGCGCTGGAAGCCAGCCGTGACAATGCCCAGCGCAACCAGATCAGCGAAGGCCGGCTTGAGCTATACCGCCCAGGCGACGAGCCTGACACTCAGGCCGATGTTCTGCTCGCCAATATTCTGGCCAGCCCGCTGATAACCCTGGCCCCCCAGCTGGCCCAGAAGGTTCGTCCGGGAGGACATGTGGTGTTGTCCGGCATCCTGAGCTGGCAGGCCCGTGACGTGATGAGCGCCTACGAGCCCTGGTTTGTTATGGATGAGCCGGAACAGCGCGAAGAATGGATCCGCCTCACAGGTCGCCGTATTGGTGGATGACGGCGCCCCTGGCTGCCGCTAAACTGCCGATAGTCTTGAACCTTTACAGGATTTTAGGATGGCCGATACTTCCAGCCTGCTGACCCGATGCCCCCATTGCGACACCCGTTTCCGGGTTACCGGCAAACAGCTCGGTATTGCGGATGGCAAGGTCCGCTGTGGCCACTGCATGGAAGTCTTCGATGCCCGCGACCATGCGGTAACAGCAGGCGGGGGTCAGGCCGCCAGCCCACCTCGTGATGACGGCAGGCCTGGCCTGTTAACCAGCGACCCGGACGACGACCTGATCTTCCAGGATAACCCCGAAGAAGACGCCGCTGACGGTCCTTACGCTGGCCAGAGCTCCAGTTTCGACGATGAGGAACTCAGCGATAGCTTCCGCAGTGTCGATTCAGGCTTCGGTCAGGACCTGCCCGACGATGACGACATCGATGAGGTGGATGAAAGCTGGGCCGAGGCCATGCTTCAGGAAGAACTGCCGGGGCATGTTCCTGAAGCTTCGCACAGCAATACGCACGAGTTCGTGGCAGAGCCCGACGACCACCTCCAGAGCACGGAGAGCCCGGCCATTGACGAGAAAATGACCGGCACACGGAATTCCGGGGCAGCCGTGCCGGCTTCTGCCGTTAAAAACCATCCCGTCACCGAGGAGCCCGCCGTCAGCATCCACACCGACGACGAGACCTGGACAGTAGCCCCCGGCCCCGAGCGCCTAGCCGCCGGACGGAAAACCACCGGCGACAGGTCCGGCGCCGGCAGTTTCCTGCCACTGGATGATATTTCACCCTACGACGGCCTGGGGCGAGAGCCGGTATCGGTCGGCTCCCGGTCCGGCGGTCGTTTACGTAGCTGGCTATGGTCACTTGCGGTACTGGCACTGATCGCCGTTCTGCTTTCCCAGGTAGCGTGGTTCCAGTTCGACCGGCTTTCGGCCCTTCCCCAACTGCGGCCCTGGTATGAGAAAGCCTGCGAATACGCCGGCTGTGAACTGGCACCGCTGGTGGCCATGGAGAAAATCCAGAGCCGCAAGCTGGTGGTTCGCACCGACCCTGACGATCGCACCGCGCTGCTGGTGGACGCGGTGATCATTAACCAGGCCGAGTTTGAGCAACCCTTTCCGTCCATTGCCCTGACGTTCTCCAACCTGAACGGCGATGTGGTCGCCCAAAGCGTCTTTCCACCGAAGGACTACCTGGCCGGTGACGGCAGTGAACTGGCCGCCATGCCGCCGGGCACGCCAGTTCGAATCGCCATCAGTATCCGCGATCCCGGCCGTGATGCAGTCAACTATAATCTGCGTTTTGTGAATCGGAGCGGCGATTCCTGATCGTTACGGGGACACCAGGCCGGACAAAAGTCAACCAGACAGGGTGAAAAATAATCAACTTTTTCCCCGGTTACGGCCTTCAATACCCTCCGTCCCGGCGGTATCATTGTCGCCCCCCTGAATCTGCCACCCTGATCTGAACGGCGCCCCCTTCGGCCGTAAAAAACAGGATATGGTAGATTCAGAGACTGCTCGGTAACCTGGTAACGGACTCTAGACATATGCTGCCTTCGGTGAAGATCGGGCCTTATACCCTGCCCAATTCGCTGGTGGTTGCGCCTATGGCCGGCGTAACCGATCGCCCGTTCCGGTTGCTTTGCCGCCGGTTGGGAGCGGGTCTGGCAGTCTCCGAGATGGTGATTGCCGACCCGACGCTGTGGCATACCCGAAAATCACGTCTGCGGCTCGACCACGACGGTGAGCCCGAGCCCCGGGCAGTACAGATTGCGGGCGGCGACCCCGACATGCTCGCCAACGCGGCACGGATGAATGCGGACCAGGGCGCCCAGATTATCGACATCAATATGGGCTGCCCGGCGAAAAAAGTGTGTAACAAGGCCGCCGGCTCAGCGTTGATGAAGGATGAGGCACTGGTAAAGGACATCCTCCACGCGGTGGTTCAGGCCGTGGATGTGCCCGTCACCCTGAAAATGCGCACCGGCTGGGACAGGGATAACCGCAATGCGGTCCATATCGCACGGTTGGCCGAAGATGCCGGCATCAGTGCCCTCGCGGTTCATGGACGCACCCGGGCCGATGCCTACCGGGGCGAAGCCGAGTACGACACCATTGCCGAGGTGAAGCAGTCCGTCACCATACCGGTGTTCGCCAATGGCGATATCACAACGCCACAGCAGGCCAGGGACGTGCTCCGGTATACCGGGGCCGACGGCCTGCTGATTGGCCGGGGCGCCCAGGGGCGCCCGTGGATTTTCCGGGAAATCCGGCACTTCCTTGAAACCGGCGAAGTCATGGCACCGCCGGCCCTGGACGAGGTGGAAGCCATCCTTCAGGAACACCTGAAGGAACTCCACCGGTTCTATGGAGACCCCATGGGTGTGCGCATTGCCCGCAAACACGTGGGCTGGTACCTGCAGGCCCACGATGCCGGCAAACAGTTCCGCAAGCGTTTTAATACGCTGGATTGCGCCCAGGCGCAGTCGGACAGTATCCAACAGTATTTTGCAGCCTTACGAAATGGAGAGGTATTCGCAGCATGACCGCTGAAACACTGGCACATGATTCCATGGCCCATTCCAGTAATGACGATCAGCCTACCCTGCAGACCGTCAGCAGCACGGGCAACTCTGTCACCCTGCGCGATAGTGTAGAGGTCGCCCTGAAAAACTACCTGGCTCAGCTTGATGGTGCGCCGGTCACCGACGTTTACCAGCTGGTTCTGTCGGAAGTGGAAGCACCGCTGCTGGAACAGGTCATGAAGTACACCCGTAACAACCAGACCCGGGCCTCCACCATGCTGGGGCTGAACCGGGGCACGCTCCGCAAGAAACTCAAGCAGTACGGTCTGCTATAATCCCCTGAATCTCCCAAGGCCTCCCGGAGTCATTTCGCGAGGCCTTTCCTGTTTCAAGAAGGCATTGAAAATGGCAAACCCTTCAAACACCCCTGTTCGTCGCGCCCTGATCAGCGTTTCCGACAAGACCGGTATTGTGGACTTCGGACGCAAACTGACGGAGCGCGGCATTGAACTGCTGTCCACCGGTGGCACCTTCCGTCTGCTGCAGGAAAACCAGGTCCCGGTGACGGAGGTCAGCGACCATACGGGCTTTCCCGAGATGATGGACGGCCGGGTCAAAACTCTGCACCCGAAAATCCATGGCGGCATACTGGGGCGTCGCGGCACCGACGACCAGGTAATGGCAGAGCACGACATCGCCCCTATCGACATGGTGGTGGTTAATCTCTATCCGTTTGAAGAGACGGTAGCCAATCCGGACTGCGACCTGGCCACCGCCATTGAAAATATCGATATCGGCGGACCTACCATGGTACGGGCAGCGGCTAAGAACCATAACGACGTTGCCATTATCGTCAATGCCTCTGACTACAGCCGGGTGCTGAAGGAACTGGACGAAAACGACGGCGAGCTGCGCTGGGAAACCCGGTTCGACCTGGCGGTAAAAGCCTTCGAGCATACCGCGACCTACGACGGTGCCATTGCCAACTATCTGGGCGGCCGGACGCCGGACAACGATAATGCCGACTTCCCCCGGACCTTCAACGCCCAGTTTGTGAAGGTCCAGGACATGCGCTACGGCGAAAACCCGCACCAGCGGGCCGCCTTCTACGCCGAGCGCAACGGGACCGAAGCATCAGTAGCTACAGCCACCCAGCTCCAGGGCAAGGCCCTGAGCTTTAACAACGTGGCCGACACCGATGCCGCCCTGGAGTGCGTCAAACCCTTCGCTGACCCGGCCTGTGTGATCGTCAAGCATGCCAACCCCTGCGGTGTCGCCATTGGCGCCGATATTCGTCAGGCCTATGACTTTGCTTTCGCTACCGACCCCACCTCAGCCTTTGGCGGCATTATTGCCTTCAACCGCGAGCTGGACGGCGAGACGGCCCAGGCCATCATCGACCGGCAGTTTGTGGAAGTGATCATCGCGCCGACGGTCAGCCCGGAAGCCATCGAGCTGATTGCCGCTAAAAAGAACGTGCGCCTGCTGGCCTGCGGCGATCTGAACGGCGAGCGTGTCGCCGGGCTCGACTTCAAACGGGTCACCGGCGGCCTGCTGGTGCAGGACCGGGACCTGGGCATGGTGTCCATGGACGACGTCAAGGTAGTGACCGAGCGCCAGCCCACCGAAGACGAACTCAATGATATGCTGTTCGCCTGTGAAGTCGCCAAGTACGTGAAATCCAACGCCATTGTGTATGCCCGCGCCGGTCGTACCATTGGCATCGGGGCCGGCCAGATGAGCCGGGTGTACAGCGCAAAAATCGCCGGCATCAAGGCCGCCGATGAGAATCTGGAAGTCCAGGGCTCGGTGATGGCCTCTGATGCGTTTTTCCCGTTCCGGGATGGCATTGATGCGGCCGCGGCCGCCGGTATCACGGCGGTTATCCAGCCCGGCGGCTCCATGCGCGATCAGGAAGTGATCGACGCAGCAAATGAACATGGCATCGCCATGGTATTCACCGGCATGCGGCATTTCCGTCATTAAGGAGAACAACAAGATGAACGTCCTGATTATTGGTAATGGCGGTCGTGAACACGCCCTCGCCTGGAAAGCCGCCCGCTCACCGCTGGCTGACCGGGTTTTCGTGGCGCCAGGCAACGCCGGTACTGCACTGGAGCCGGGCCTGGAAAACGTTTCCATTGATGTGATGGACCTGGACGCCCTGGCAGATTTTGCCGCCACCCACGATGTGGGCCTGACCATTGTCGGCCCGGAAGCGCCACTGGTGGCCGGGGTAGTCGACCTGTTCGAGCAGCGCAACCTGCGGGTGTTCGGGCCGACCAGGGGCGCCGCTCAGTTGGAAGGTTCCAAGGCATTCACCAAGGACTTTCTGGCCCGTCAAAAGATTCCAACGGCGGACTACGCCAACTTTACCGATGTGGACGAGGCCCTGGCCTATGTCCGCAAACAGGGCGCACCGATCGTGGTCAAGGCCGATGGCCTTGCCGCTGGCAAAGGCGTAATCGTCGCCATGACTCTGAAAGAAGCCGAGGACGCCATCCGCGATATGCTGGCTGGCAATGCCTTTGGCACCGCCGGCAACCGGGTGGTGGTCGAGGAGTTCCTGGACGGGGAAGAAGCCAGCTTTATTGTAATGGTCGATGGTGAGCACGTGCTGCCCATGGCCACCTCGCAGGACCATAAACGCGTGGGCGACGGCGATACCGGTCCCAACACCGGCGGCATGGGTGCCTATTCCCCTGCGCCAGTAGTCACCGATGCGGTCTATCAGCGGATCATGGACGAGGTGATTTACCCGACCGTGCGGGGCATGGCCGCCGAAGGTCATCCCTACAAGGGTTTCCTCTACGCGGGTCTGATGATCGACAGCCAGGGCAATCCGAAGGTGATTGAATTCAACTGCCGCTTTGGCGATCCGGAAACCCAGCCGATCCTGCTGCGCATGCAGTCTGATCTGGTGGAGCTGTGCCAGGCGGGGATCGATGGCAAACTGGACCAGTGCGACTCGAGCTGGGACGAGCGCGCTTCGGTAGGCGTTGTGTTGGCCGCCGGCGGCTACCCTGGCGACTACGAAAAGGGCAAGGTAATTGAGGGCCTGCCGGCGAACGAAGCCGACGGCGAAAAGGTCTTCCACGCCGGTACCCGCCTGCAGGGCGAGCAGGTACTGACCAATGGCGGCCGCGTGCTCTGTGCCACCGCGTTAGGAAACACAGTGACAGAAGCGCAGCAGCGTGCCTATGAGCTGGCATCCCGGATCAGCTGGGACGGCGCCTTCTATCGCAAGGATATCGCCTACCGGGCCATCGCCCGGGAAAACGACTGACGTCAGGTAACTGACGCCCCTCAGGACCGGGGGGCGTATTCCAGCACATCCGAATAGAACTCGCTCTCCGGCAGGCCGGCCTCTTTGAGAGCATCAAGTAACGTGTACACCATGGTCGGCGAACCGCTGGCCATCACCTGCACGCTGCTCCAGTCGAAACCCGACGCAAGCACCGCGTCCACCAACTGATCGTGGTGTCCACTCCAGTCGTTATCCTCGTTATCACCAATAACCGGCTTGAACCGGAACGGCGGCCAGTCCCGCTCCCAGGCTTCCGCGAGGCTCCGCAAATACATGTCTTCCGGTCGGCGAACACCCCAATACAGGGCAACGGGCTGCTCTGAACCGGTTTCCTGCAGGTAGTCCACCAGACTTTTCATCTGCGCAAAGCCGGTGCCCGCAGCCACCATCAGCACCGGCTTGTCCGGTACCGCCGCCAGGCAGGCCTTTCCGTGAGGAAGCTCCAGGCTCACCTCACCACCTGACATCAGTGCATCAATCACTTTCTGGGCTGAAACCCAGTCTGGCGTGGCCTGGATATGCAGTTCAATACTGGTCTGCGACGGACTGCTGGCGATGGAGAAATAGCAGGGCTCGGCGTCTGGCAGGTTGACGGAAAGATACTGGCCCGCATGAAAGGACAACTCCCGCCGTCGTTTCACGTTCAGTTCGACCCGGTACACATCGTGACTGATGGCTTTCACTTCCACGACCCTGGCCTGAAACAGTTTCGGTGGGGTTTCTCCTGCGCCCATAACAGCAGCTATCTCCAGTTCCAGATCGGTAAGTGCTTCAGTACGACACAGCATCAGCCGCTCACCCATCGTGATCGTTTGTTGATTCCGGGTGTTAACAGCCGCGCCTGACATCAGGCGGGCCTCACATAATTCACAGACGCCATTTCGGCACGCGGACGGGACGGCAACGCCTCGCTGGGCAGCAGCGGTCAGCAGATCGGTACCGGCAGCGGCCTGATAACTCAGCCGGGCCGGTTGTAACCGTACAACCCGGTGTTCAGTGGTCATATTACTCGGGGCGGGAAGCGGGGGTTTCAATGCCCAGGCTGTCCCATTTTTCGTCGACCTGGCGTTTGATGTCGTCCGGCATGGTGATCGGCACGCCCCACTCCCGGTCGGTTTCTCCCGGCCACTTGTTGGTTGCGTCCATACCCATCTTGGAACCAAGGCCAGAAACCGGCGAGGCAAAGTCCAGATAATCAATAGGCGTGTTTTCCATCAGAATGGTGTCCCGGGCCGGATCCATGCGGGTGGTCATGGCCCAGATAACATCGTTCCAGTCCCTGGCGTTGACATCATCGTCGGTCACAATCACAAATTTGGTGTACATGAACTGTCGCAGGAAGGACCAGACCCCCATCATGACCCGCTTGGCGTGTCCCGGATACTGTTTTTTCATGGTGACCACCGCCATCCGGTAGGAACAACCCTCCGGCGGCAGGTAGAAGTCGACAATTTCCGGGAACTGCTTCTGCAGGATGGGAATAAACACTTCATTCAGCGCCACCCCCAGAATCGCCGGCTCGTCGGGGGGGCGGCCGGTGTAGGTGCTGTGGTAGATCGGGTCCTTACGGTGGGTGATGCGCTCCACAGTGAAAACCGGGAACTGCTCCACCTCGTTGTAATAACCCGTATGATCGCCAAACGGCCCTTCCGGTGCCGTATCGTCCGGGTAGATAAACCCTTCCAGCACAATTTCGGCACTGGCAGGCACTTGCAGATCACTCAAGCCCGCCTTGACCAGTTCCGTGCGTCCGCCCCGTAACAGCCCGGCGAAAGCGTATTCCGACAGGGTATCCGGCACCGGCGTTACGGCCCCAAGAATGGTCGCGGGGTCCGCACCGAGGGCGACAGCAACGGGAAATGGCTCACCTGGATGAGCCTGTTGCCACTCCTGAAAGTCCAGCGCGCCGCCACGATGGCTGAGCCAGCGCATGATCAGACGGTTTTTGCCGATCACCTGCTGCCGGTAGATGCCCAGGTTCTGGCGCTCTTTATGAGGCCCTCGGGTAATCACCAGCGGCCAGGTCACCAGCGGGCCGGCATCCCCGGGCCAGCATTGCTGTACGGGAATTTTCCCTAAATCGATCTGGTCCTTCTCGATAACGACTTCCTGACAGGGCGCGGAGCGCAACACTTTGGGGCTCATGCGCATGACCTGGCGGAGCAGGGGAAGCTTTTCGACGGCGTCGCGGAAGCCCTTGGGGGGATCGGGTTCTTTCAGGTAGGCGAGCAGCTTGCCGATGTCCCGCAGAGCGGTGACACTGTCCTGTCCCATGCCCATGGCGACCCGTTTCGGCGTGCCGAACAGGTTGCCAAGCACCGGCATGTCGTAGCCCTT
Source organism: uncultured Marinobacter sp. (assembly GCA_964530545.1). Taxonomy (GTDB): domain Bacteria; phylum Pseudomonadota; class Gammaproteobacteria; order Pseudomonadales; family Oleiphilaceae; genus Marinobacter. The sequence goes on along the minus strand of CAZHAY010000002.1, from coordinate 27,552 downwards.
GGGGTTTTCAAACAGCAGCGCCGGTCCGCCGGCCCGGAGGGTACGATCGCAGATCTCGGTCATTTCCAGGTGCGGATCAACTTCAACGGTGATGCGTTTGAGTTCGCCCATTTTTTCAAGCTGGTCGAGGAAGTCTCGCAGATCGCTGTATTTCATGCCGGTCTCCGTTTTGGTGGCTTCCTGGCTTAGTTCCTGGCTTGGCTTGGGTCCTGGCTTGGGTCCTAGCCTGAGTTGGCCGGGCTGGAACGGGGCGGGGAGGACAGTGTCGAGGGGTCCCTTCCCGGACCGTTAAGTGTTGCCAGGGACGGCAACACGAGCCTACAGGGATGTATTCATGGCGCGTCCGGGAAGGGACCTCTCGATGCTGGCCCAGGCACAAAGCTTATGCGCCCGTAGCCAGCACCAAGATCAGAAAACCGTGAGGTCAGATCAACGACGCTTCATCGACTGGAAAAACTCGTCGTTAGTCTTGGTGTCCTTCAGCTTATCCATCAGGAACTCAATGGCCGCAGTATCATCGTCCATGGAGTGCAGCAACTTCCGCAGGATCCAGATCCGCTGAATGTCCGCCTCGGTCATCAACAGATCTTCACGACGGGTACCGGAACTGCGAATGTTAAGGGCCGGATACACCCGCTTCTCGGCAATCTTACGGTCCAGGTGCACCTCCATATTACCGGTGCCCTTGAACTCCTCGTAAATCACCTCGTCCATCTTGGATCCGGTGTTCACCAGTGCCGTCGCCAGAATGGTCAGGCTGCCGCCCTCTTCAACATTCCGCGCCGCACCGAAGAAACGCTTGGGTTTTTCCAGGGCGTGGGCGTCCACACCACCGGTGAGTACCTTGCCGGAGGACGGAATGACGGTGTTATAGGCCCGGGCCAGACGGGTGATGGAGTCCAGCAGGATGATGACATCCTTCTTGTGCTCAACCAGCCGCTTCGCCTTCTCGATAACCATCTCAGCGACCTGAACATGACGGGCCGGCGGCTCATCAAACGTGGATGCAATCACCTCACCGCGCACCGTGCGCTGCATTTCGGTGACTTCCTCCGGGCGCTCATCGATGAGCAGTACAATCACGTGGCACTCGGGGTTATTACGGGTAATCGCCTGAGCAATGCCCTGCATCAGCAGCGTTTTACCGGCCTTGGGTGGGGAAACAATCAGACCACGCTGCCCCTTACCGATAGGCGCCACCAGGTCGAGTACCCGGGAGGTCAGGTCTTCGGTACTGCCATTGCCCACCTCCAGCATCAGACGCTCATCCGGGAACAGCGGCGTCAGGTTCTCAAACAGAATCTTGTTGCGGGCGTTGTCCGGCTTATCAAAGTTGATCTCGTTAACCTTGAGCAGCGCGAAGTAGCGCTCGCCATCCTTCGGCGGGCGGATCTTACCGGAGATGGTATCGCCGGTACGCAGGTTGAAACGACGGATCTGGCTGGGGGAGACGTAGATGTCGTCCGGTCCTGCCAGGTAGGAGGCGTCGGCGGAACGGAGGAAACCGAAGCCGTCCTGCAGAATCTCCAGTACGCCGTCTCCATAGATGTCTTCACCACTCTTCGCGTGTTTCTTGAGAATGGAGAAAATAACATCCTGTTTGCGGGAGCGGGCGAGGTTTTCCAGGCCCATTTCCTGCGCGATGTCGAGCAATTCGGGCACAGACTTCTGCTTGAGTTCAGTAAGATTCATAGTTTGTTGGATTATCAGGAATGGAAGTAAGCGATGGTTGAAATGACAGGGATGCCCCTGAACGGATTGATCGGATAAACCGTAAAAAGCTGATGCTGGCCAGATGGAGCAACCGGTAGCGATGGAGTCCGGAAAGTATAGAGGCCAGGGACAGGGAGAACAACCGTTCGCCAGGCAGATGGATAATCGACTACTCCCCACTCCCCTGTCAAGTCTTACCCCGCAATTAAACCGGCTTTTTTTGATCTGCGTCCGTATAACCCCGTTTTTCTCCCCCATCGGCCCCTTCCAACCGCGAGGCACCCTTCCAATACGCGGGTGCAATACGGATACTGGAATGCACACATCCGATAACTGGTGGAGACACCCATGAGCAGCAACCCCACTGATGCGCTGGCCCCCCTGAACCTTGCCCTGCTAACCGTCTCGGACACCCGCGGACCGGATGAGGATACGTCCGGCCAGTATCTTGAGAACCAGCTTGTGGCTACCGGCCATCAGTTAGCCGCCCGGCGCCTGCTGCCGGATGATGTGTATCTGGTGCGGGCGCTGCTGTCCCGGTGGATTGCCGATCCGACCATTCACGGCATCATAATCACCGGCGGCACCGGCTTTCATGAGCGGGACAGCACGCCAGAGGCGGTCGCACCGCTGCTGGACAAAACCATTGATGGCTTTGGGGAGGAGTTCCGCCGGCTGTCACAACTGGATATCGGCACGTCCACCATCCAGTCCCGGGCCTTCGCCGGCCTGGCCAATCATACCGTGATCTTCTGCCTGCCCGGGTCCACCGGTGCCTGTCGCACCGGCTGGGAAGGCATTCTCAGCACCCAGCTGGACAGTCGCCATGGCCCTTGCAACTTCGCCGGACTGGTACAGCGCAAACCCCACCGGCCCCTGGACCGGCTGGATAAAAAGATCGGCGATAAGGCGCAATGCTGATGGACTGGCAGAAGCTGACCTCCCTGGATGACGCCCTGGAGCATCTGCTGGCCCAGGCGAAGCTCATCGAACGCACCGAAACCCTGCCGCTCGCCCAGACCCTCGGGCGCGTTCTGGCGAACGACATTCTGGTCCCCGCCGATGTGCCGCCGGCGGACAACAGTGCCGTGGATGGCTACGCGGTTCGGGCCGCTGACACCGTGTCCGGGCAGCCGTTGCGGGTGTCTGCCCGGGTGGCTGCCGGTCAGGCGCCGGGGGTACTGGAGCCTGGCACTGCCGTGCGTATCTTTACCGGCTCCGAAATTCCTGATGGCGCTGATGCTGTGGTCATGCAGGAGCGCACCGAATCCCAAGGCGATGGGATCGCCATAACCGCTGAAGTCACAGCCGGCCAGAACATTCGCCGGCAGGGTCAGGACCTGCGAGGGGGTGATATCGCTCTGACGGCGGGTACGCCTGTCCGGCCCCAGGAAATGGGCCTGCTCGGCTCCATGGGCATGGGCTCCGTGGAGGTACGGCAACGCTTA
>CAZHAY010000002.1:4589-24291 GCA_964530545.1 uncultured Marinobacter sp. | reverse complement strand
AATGGGCCTGCTCGGCTCCATGGGCATGGGCTCCGTGGAGGTACGGCAACGCTTACGGGTTGCGGTTTTCTCCACCGGCGATGAGCTGGTGGAGCCTGGGCTGCCCCTTGAGCCCGGCCAGATCTACAACACCAACCGCTTCACTCTGGCGGGACTGCTTCAGCAAATTGGCTGTGAGCTGGTCCGCTGCGAAACCCTGCAGGATGATCGCGAGAACACCCGCAAAACCCTCCTGGAGGCGGCGGCAGAAGCCGATCTGGTGATCACCAGCGGTGGGGTGTCGGTCGGTGAAGAAGACCATGTGCGCGTGGTGTTGGAGGAATCCGGTGAGCTGTCGCTGTGGCGAATGGCCATCAAACCGGGCAAACCCCTAGCCTTCGGCACGCTGAACGGCACGCCGGTACTGGGCCTGCCGGGCAACCCGGCTGCGGTACTGGTCACTTTTCTGGTCGCGGGCATACCCTATATTCGTCGTTGCCAGGGTAATTGCCGTTACCAACCTTTGGGAGAACGGTTACCGGCAGGCTTCTCGATCAACAGGGCGTCCTTCCGGCGGGAATTCCTGCGCGCACGCAAGGAGGTTCGTGACGGGGAAACTGTCGTGACCATTTATCCGAACCAGAGCTCCGGCGTCCTCAGCTCCGCCTGCTGGGGCGATGGGCTGGCGGTGGTGCCGGAAGATACCACCGTTACCGCTGGTGACTCTGTTCTCTACTACGCTTTCAGGGAACTGCTGGGGTGAAACCATGACCGATCAGACGCTAACCGTTCGTTTTTTTGCTCGCCTGCGGGAAGAGCTGGACACGGATCAGGTGGAGCTACCCGCCGAAGCCGGCCAGACGGCAGGCGATCTGTTATCACAACTGTCGGGCCGCGGTGGGGTCTGGGCGCAGCTCACGGGGGACCAGCCGGTAATGATTGCGGTGAATCAGGCCATGGCGAAGCCTTCTACGCCGGTCGGGCCTGGCGATGAGGTGGCGTTCTTCCCGCCGGTTACCGGGGGCTGATGATGGACAAGGTGCTTATTGGCGAGTCAGATTTTGATCCGGCTTCTGAGTATCAGCGTCTGCGTGGGACCGGTCCGGGGACGGGGGCGGTTGCTACCTTTACCGGCCTGGTGCGGGACAGTGGGGATTTGCAGGGGGTGACCGGGCTTTACCTGGAGCACTATCCGGGGATGACGGAGCAGGTGATTGAGGGTCTGATCGGTGAGGCCCGGCAGCGGTGGGATCTGGTTGCGGTGACCGTGATTCATCGGGTTGGGGCTTTGGCTCTGTCGGATCAGATTGTGTTTGTGGGGGTGGCCAGTGCCCATCGGTCGGAGGCTTTTGCTGCCTGTCAGTTTTTGATGGATGTTTTGAAGACTGGGGCGCCGTTTTGGAAGAAGGAGTTGTCTGGCGGTGGTGGGCGCTGGGTGGAGCAGAAGGGGCGGGATGCGGAGGTTGCTCGGGGGTGGGTTGAGGACTGAAGGTGGCGGTTTTTAAGAGCGGGGGGCTGGTACCCGGGTGGGGTAAGGTTTCTTCCGGAAAAAGAACTCGCTTCGCTCAGACACCTTTTTCCTGCAGAAACCTTACCCCACCCGGATACCGATTTTGGCTGACTGCGTTTTTTAGAGAAAAAGAAAAGAAAGATATAGAAAGAGATTATTATTTGAGGTCTGAGGGGGTGTTTCGGTTTTTCAGAGCCTGTTGGGCTTCCGGGCAGTTTACTAATACTGCTTTTGATGCGTTTGTGAAGGTCATTACTTTGCGGTTGCCGTTGTTTAGCCACGCCTGGAGGTTGTCCATCAGGGCTACCGGGTAGACGCCGTGTAGGGGGTGGGTTCGGTTCTGGCTTTGGGCGATTGCTGGGCGGTCGGGCTGTTTTTGCCAGGTGGTTATTAGTTGCCTGAGTATCGCTGGGGTTATTTCTGGCGTGTCGCAGGGGCAGATCAGGACTGCCTGGTGTCCTTTTTCGGCTGCGACTTTGAGGCCGGTTAGCAGGCCAGCCAAGGGGCCTTCATACCGTATGTTTTCCGGGTCCGGAAGGACGTGGCCCGGGGCCAGTTGCTCGTAGAAGTTCAGGGAGCGGTTGGCGCTGATGTAGACGCTGGGGGTTATCTGCCGCAGTACCTGATAGACGTGGCGGGCCATGGGCTGGCCTTGCCAGAGCAGGAGGCCTTTGTCCTGGCCGCCCATTCGGGTGCCTTTGCCGCCTGCCAGCAGGAGGCCGGCGATGGACGGAGGGCGGTTGGGAGTCACTGAATGCGAACCGCCCGTGGCCGGGGTTGTTTGCTTCGGGGCTCAGGGGCGGCTCTGGCTCGCTGTTTTAAAGGTTGCTGTCGAGGAAGGCGGCCAGTTGGGATTTGGACAGGGCGCCTACTTTGGTGGCATCGACGTTGCCGTTTTTGAACAGCATCAGGGTGGGAATACCGCGGATGTTGAACTTGGGCGGTGTCTGTTCGTTTTCGTCGATGTTCAGTTTGCAGACCTTGAGCTTACCTTCGTATTCATCGGCGATTTCTTCCAGCACCGGTGCAATCATTTTGCACGGTCCGCACCACTCTGCCCAGTAATCCACCAGTACAGGGGTGTCGGAATTCAGGACTTCCTGCTCAAAGGAATCGTCGGTTACGTTAATGATGTTTCCGCTCATTGCTGTTTCCTGCTTCGGTCGCCAGCGCCTCGCGCCAGTTATTGGCGGGCGTCTGGTGAGCTGATTCTTTGACGATGTTTTCACCGCCGCGAACAATCCAGATGGCTTTTAGAAAGCGACTATACGTTACTTTACGCGATTTGGCTTCCACCTGTGAAGCGCCCTGCGGGCAGTACTCTCCGCTATTGTGGTGGGCGTATGAACAACTCCCAGGTTGTGAAACCTTCCGTATCCGTTACTGACAGGTCCGATACAATTCGCTTATAGTACCGGCTGCGTCCACACGCGCCTCACTATAAAGGCTGGTAAGAGGAATTCAAGACACGTGACGGCTTCAGACAAACCGCCGGAACTGCTCGCAGCCATCGATATGGGCTCCAACAGTTTTCACATGGTAGTGGCCCGGCAGGTCAACGGAGAGATCCGGACAGTAGAGAAAATGGGCGAAAAGGTCCAGTTGGGCGCCGGCCTGGACGCCAATAACAACCTTACCGAAGAAGCCCAGCAGCGCGCTCTTGCCTGTCTCAGCCGATTTGCACAGCGTCTGAGCGGAACCCCTCCTGAAGCTGTTCAGATTGTGGGCACCAATGCACTGCGAGTCGCCCGTAACACGCAACAGTTTATCGCCCGGGCAGAAGAGGTTCTCGGTTATCCGGTGGAGGTGATCGCCGGCCGGGAGGAAGCCCGCCTGATCTACCTGGGGGTGTCCCATACCCTGTCTGATGATACCGGCCGGCGCCTGGTGGTGGATATTGGCGGGGGCAGCACCGAATTTATTATCGGTGAGCGCTTCGGGACCCAGGCTCTGGAAAGCCTCCATATGGGGTGTGTCTCGTTCCGTAACCGCTACTTCCCCGATGGCAAGATCACCCGCCGCAAGATGGATCAGGCGGTTACCCATGCCTCTCAGGAACTGCTTCATATCCGTGCCCGCTACCGCAACCTCGGCTGGAACAGCGCGGTCGGTTCTTCCGGCTCCATCAAGGCGGTCGCCAGTGTGCTGGCAACGCTTCGCATTACCGACGGCACCATCGACCTTAAGAGCCTGCAGGAGCTGCGTCGTCGCCTGATCGATATGGGGCATGTCCGGCGGCTGGAGGATCTGGGGGTGGGCTCTGAACGGCAGAGCATTTTTCCGTCAGGCTTTGCCATTCTAATGGCCGCTTTCGAGTCGTTGGGCATTGAGGAGATGACCTACGCCGACGGCGCGCTGCGGGAAGGTCTGCTGTACGACATTCTAGGCCGTATCCAGCATGAAGACGTTCGCGAACGCACCATCAGTGCCCTGCAGGAACGTTACCACCTGGACAAGCATCATGGGGAGGCGGTCGAAGCATCATCTATGGCGTTATGGCGTTGCGTGTGCCGGGACTGGCAGATTAACACCCTGGGCGATGAAGAGCTGCTGCGCTGGGCCAGCAGGCTGCATGAGGTTGGTCTGACCATCGCCCACAGCCAGTACCAGAAACACGGCGCCTATCTGTTACGTTACTCCGACCTGCCCGGCTTTACCCAGCAGTTACAGCTGGAACTGGCAACGCTGGTGCGTGGGCACCGGCGCAAGTTTGTCTCAACGATTTTCAACGACTTTTCAGCAGAGGATGCGCAGCGGCTCAAGCGACTTAGTGTTGTGCTTCGCCTTGGCGTACTGCTGCAACACGCCCGCAACTACGAGCCTCCCCCCGCGCTGAGCGCAAAAGCGTCCGACCGGCGGTTGCGACTCACCTTTGACCAGAGCTGGCTGGACGAGCGCCCTCTGACAGTGGCAGATCTGGAAAATGAGAAAGAGTACCTGGCGCAGGAAGATTTTCTGCTGGAGATCTACACCCGCTGAAGACGGGGTCAGATCTCCAGCTGGGCTTCCAGCGCTTCCAGTTTCTCGCCCACTTCGAGCCAGCTGGCTTCCGCTTCTGCCAGTCCTGAACGGACGTCCGCCTGTTCCGCCAGCAGGGCCCTGAGCCGGTCCTTCTGCGCCGCCTCGTACAGGGCTGTATCGGCCAGCGCAGTTTCCAGTTCCGCCAGCCGGGCCTCTGCTTTAGCAATGGCCTGCTCAGCTCCGGCCAGTTGTTTCTTCCAGGGGCTCAACTGTTTGCGTAGCTCTGCCTGCTCACGCTTGCGGGCCTTGCGCTGTTCCGCAGTCAATCCCGTAGCCTGGCTGACGACGCTGGCTTGGCTGTCTCGTCGCGGCGGCTCGTCTTCGTCCCGGCGACGCTCCGCCAGCCAGCGCTCGTAATCTTCCAGATCACCGTCATAGGGGGCAACGGCGCCATCACTGACCAGCCAGAATTCGTCCACCGTGTTACGCAGCAGGTGGCGGTCGTGGGACACCACCACCATGGCACCGTCGAAGTTCTGCAGGGCCATGGTCAGGGCCTGGCGCATTTCCAGATCCAGATGGTTGGTGGGCTCATCCAGCAGCAACAGGTTCGGCTTCTGCCAGGCAATGACCGCCAGGGCTACCCGTGCCTTTTCACCGCCGGAAAATGACCGGATCGGGGCAAGGGCTTCGTCGCCATGAAAATCAAAGCCGCCGAGAAAATTACGGATGCTCTGCTCCGACGCCCTGGGGGCGAGCCGTTGCAGGTGCAGAAACGGACTGGCATCCAGATCCAGTGACTCCAGCTGATGCTGGGCAAAGTAGCCAATGGCCAGATGCTCGCCGGTGGTACGCTCGCCTGCCAGCAGTGTGCCCTCGCCCCGAAGCGCGTCCATCAGCGTGGATTTGCCGGCGCCATTCGGCCCCAGCAAGCCAATTCGACTGCCGGGCAACAGGGTGAGATTGAGCCCTGAAAGTACAACGCTCTCTCCATGGCCCGCCCTGCCATCGCGAACACTCAGCAATGGGTTGGAAACCTTATCGGCCATCGGGAAGGTAAAGCTGAACGGCGAATCGATATGCGCCGGCGCAATCTGTTCCATCCGCTCCAGTGCCTTGACCCGGCTCTGGGCCTGGCGAGCCTTGGTGGCCTTGGCCTTGAAGCGGTCAATAAAGCGCTGGATTTCGGCCACCCGCGCCCGCTGTTTCTCATAGTTGGCCTGTTGCTGGGCCAGTCGCTCACCGCGCTGACGCTCGAACGCAGAATAGTTGCCGGTATACTGCACCAGTTTCTGTCGTTCAAAATGGATAATGTGGGTCGCTACCCGATCCATGAAATCACGGTCATGGGAAATAAAGAGCAGAGTGCCAGGATAACGGGACAGCCAGTTTTCCAGCCATAGGCAGGCGTCCAGATCGAGGTGGTTGGTGGGCTCGTCCAGCAGTAACAGGTCAGAAGGTTTCATCAGGGCCTGAGCCAGGTTCAGCCGGATACGCCAGCCCCCGGAAAAGGACGACACCGGCCGGTCCGCATCGCCATCGGCAAAGCCCAGCCCACGGATCAGCGTTTCGGCCCGGCGCGATGCGGACCAGGCTTCATGAAGATCCAGCTCGCCATGGATATGGGCCATGGCGTGATCATCGCTTTTGGCTTCAGCCTCGGCCAAAGCTGCTTCCAGTTCACGCAGACGGGTGTCGCCATCCAGCACGAATTCCCTGGCACTGCGGCCAGACGCTTCCACCTCCTGGGCCATATGGGCAATGCGACAGCCCCCGGGCAGACTGACCGCGCCCTGCTCGGCACCCAGTTGCCCGAGCAGTAACTGGAACAGGCTGGATTTGCCGGCACCGTTGGCACCCACAATGGCGACCCGTTGACCCGGCTGAATAGTAACGCTGGTAGAATCTAGCAACCAGACGCCACCGCGCTGTAAACTGAGATTGGTAATCGTAATCATTGCGGGATTATACCGCTCCCGGGGTAAAATTCGTGAATGAACCGGTACCGGCTAATGGATATGGCATGCCAGAGCACGAAACAGATCATACCCCCGATACGAATACGCCGTTATGGCGCTTTTCCCTGGCCCTGTGGCAACGTGCCGAAGCGGCCGGGCTGTGCCTGGGTCTTCAGGAAGAAGGCTGGTCCGTTACCCGCCTGCTCAGTGCCGGTTGGCTGGCCCGGGAGGGACGCATCTACCCTCAGGCTGAGCCCCTGGCGTTACAGCAATGGCGGACTGAAATGACCGGTTCCCTACGGGCCCTGAAGAAATCCCTGACCAAATCGGATCCCTTACTCGCCCCCTTGCGCCAGACCCTGGCGAAGGCCGAACTGGAAGCCGAGCGCATCGAATTGTACAGGGCGTGGCAGGCGCTGCATAACGCTTTAAAAGCGGACCCGGGCACCCCTGTCATCGCGCTTATCCAGCAGAACCTGCATCGGGCTGCCCCCGGCGCGAATGACGGTCTGAACGCCAGAACGGAGCCCATGATCAGCCATCTCGCCGAGCTCATCAACCAGACAGATGTTCCCGTTTGCTCCGCTGACTACGCACAGCAGGGCTCAGTTACATGATGCGCTGGCCGCTTCGCCTTGCCTTTCCGGCTCTGGGCCTGTTGGTGGCACTGATGGTGTTTGGCATTAAGGCGCCGGAAAGCCCGACCCAGAAACCGGAAGAAACCCGGGAAGCCGGCTCCATCCCCTCTTTCGAAGCCCTGGTGCCGGCGCCGGTCAAACCCACCGGGCCCGACATCGTGTTCAAGTGGAAGGATGCGGACGGCAGCTGGAACTATGCCGATCAGCCGCCGGTCAGCGGCAACTGGAACACTCTCGCCATCGAGCCCGGTCAAGGTGCCCGCAACCTGACACCAGAGCTCCAGGCTCCCACCGGCGACGACCTGAGCGCACCTTATTCGGCGCCGTTTTCCCTGGACCCCAACCGGTCCGGTGCTGGCAGTTGACGGCCTACCGAAATTACGACTCCGTCAGTGGTAACACAATGATAAAGCAGTTACCTTTACGCGCGACCCACACATTATCGTGACAGGACTGAACATGAAGAAAACGCTCATCGCCCTTACCGTTGCCGGCGCGCTTGTCGGCTGCACCGCCGGAACCCAGGGCCCGGAAGTCTCCCAGGCACCGCTGGAAACCAACAGCGAGAAAGTCAGCTATGGCATGGGGATGGTATTCGCAGAACGGCTGAAGCACGACCTGCCGGACCTGGAACTGGAACAGTTCATTGAAGGCTTCCGTCAGGCCCATTCCGGCGAAGACGAGGCCCGTCTGACCCGGGATGAGATTCAGGCAGCCATGATGGAATACCAGCAGGAAATCCAGGCCCAGCAAGAGCTTGACGCAGAACAGGCCGCATCCAAAAACCGGGAAGCCGGCGAGCAGTTCCTGGCGGAAAATGCTGAGCGTGACGGCGTGACGACCACCGAGTCAGGCCTTCAGTATGAGGTTCTGGAACAGGGCGATGGCGACAAGCCCGGTGCCGAAGACCTGGTGAAAGTGCACTACACCGGTGAGCTGCTGTCTGGTGAGGTTTTCGACAGCTCCCGTGACCGGGGCGAGCCGGTCACCTTCCGCCTGAACCAGGTCATCGACGGCTGGACCGAAGGTCTGCAGCTGATGAACGAAGGCAGTCGCGTCAAGCTCTACATTCCGTCCGATCTGGCCTATGGCCCCGGCGGCAACATGAGCATCGGCCCCAACGAAACCCTGGTGTTCGATGTGGAGCTGCTGGAAGTGAATCCGGAAGACTGACCGGCTACCGGACACCTCAGCCTTTCACAAAGAAAGCGCTTAGCAGGAAAGAGTGTGTATAACGAAGGGGCGGCTCATTGAGCCGCCCCTTTTGCTGCTACGCTCTGTAGAACCGGCTTATTATCCCTCACCGGAACCGGCTCCCCGGAAGCCACCTTGTCCTCATGGGCATTGTGCAGATGCTCGATCAGGAAATCTTCCAGCTCGAACCGGGTGCCCAGGGACTCACCCAACCGGGACAGCTCAAACATCAGCTCATCCATTTCGGATTCGGTCGGGTTTTTGCCGTCGATGCGCTCGTTGAAATCCAGTACCACGCCCGTGGTTTCGGTGATCTTCGGATAAACCCCCGCCACCAGCTCCAGGCCGTCGCCACCGAATTCATGGGCTTCCCGGATCAGTTGCTCATAGACCTCGAAGTGACCGGCGGAGGTGTAATCCACTAGAATCTGACACAACTGCTGCAGCTTCGGCCCCAGCCCCTCGGCGGGGGTTTCGCGAGCGGTGTCGCACAGTTCGCAGTAAAGTACGAGGAGTTCCTGACGGGCTCTCAGCCAGCGGTCAATCAGTTGGTGGACGCCTCCCCAGCGTTCCTTCGCAGTACGGCAGTTCTCTAACATGATGCCTCCCGGCCATTGGGTTGTCGCAGTCAGCGGTAGCGATCAAGTTACCCTAATTGCGAGCAGGCCGACAACGCTACAAACACGGCACATCAGTGACCGTGGAAAGCTTGTTCAGTGCTTGCCAGGTGAGCGTACAATTCCGGACAGCACCGCAAGCCCGGCCAGAATGATGAGCGTGAAGAAAATCGCCGTCCAGCCCGGAATGCTCAGCCCGAGGAAGGTCCACACCACTTTGGCGCAATCGCCTGTACCCCGCACGGCCATTGCCAGCACTTCCATCAGCGGGAACACCTCCAGCATGTAGTCGATGGACGTGCCGCAGGCCGGCACCTGATCTTCGGGCAGACTTTGCAGCCACAGCTGACGCCCCGCCAGGGCCGCGCCAAGGCCAGCCGTCAGCACCAGGAAGAACCCATAGATACGCCCTCCGGTATTGCCGGGGTTATGCAACAGTGCGATCAGCGCCACCAGGGCGACGCCCATAAACGCAAACCGCTGCAACCAGCACAATGGGCAGGGCTCAAGCAGCATCACATGTTCCATGTAAAACGCCGCAGCCAGCAAACCTGCCGGCACCAGGAAAGCGAAAAGAAAAACCAGTCTACGCATCTGTCGTTAAACCTTCTGGACTCTGGAATTGGCGCAGGGCTTCAGTGGCTGCATCTGCCCCCCGGTCCTGCTATTCTGCGGACCAGACCCCTGCGAGATAAATTCGGAAAACTGATGAAACGTCGACACTCCACTTTCTGGATCAGCCTGGTGTTGGCCGCTGCCCTACCTCTGTCGCTGCCCGCCGCATCGGAAGAGGCCGCCAGCGCCGGCGAGGCCCAGCAACCGGCCGCGTTCACCGACTACATCGAGATGCGACCGGCGTTTGTGACCCATGTTGGCGAGCCGTCGGAGCGAATCAGATACCTCAAGGCCGACGTTTCCCTGCGGGCCAATACCGAAACCGCCCGGGTTGCCATTGAAACCCACATGCCGCGCCTGCGCCATGAACTGGTCATGCTTTTTGGCGAACAGGCGGACCTCGATGTCCTTTCTTCACCAGAAGGCCAGCAGACCCTGCGGGAAACTGCCCGGGACCGGCTCAATAAGGTGCTCGAAGAACAGCAAACCGGCGAAACCATTACCGACGTACTGTTCAGCACCTTCGTGATCCAGCGCTGAGCCGTCGGTAACGCTATGAGGTTCGGCTTGCGACCTTAACTGGCCAGATAGCTTTTCAGGTAGTCCTCGAAGGTTCCCTGGTCAGTACGCTCCATTTCTGCCTGCTCTGCCAAAGATTCCCTGGTCAGGCGTTCATATTCCTGCCGAACCTGCGCACCGGGCTGTGCTTCCCGCAGGCTGCGCTGGTGTTCCAGGGACAGCTCGAGTGTCCACTCCCGATGGCCACGGCCGGTTTCTTCCATGGCGGTGAGCACACGGGCTGACGGCAGCAGGGACGGATCCTCGAGTTTCTGACGCTGAACCGTCAGTGCCTGGCGATAGCGGTCGCCGCCCTGCCACTGGTCCAACTGCTCTGCCAGGGCGTCAAGCTCATCCAGGGCGGCCCGGGAGCCGTCTGCGAGGGAAATATTTCCTTCGCAGCGATGAAGCTGAAGCTGCAGGTTGCGGCCTCCGTTCACCACATCCTTGTAGTTGTCGTCCAGTCGCTCGCATTCAACGTCGCCGATACGCGGGCTGTCACGGAGCAGGCATCCCAGCAGGAACAGATCCAGAAAATCCACCTGGGGCGCGTTCAGGCCCAGCGGGGAGAAAGGGTCCAGGTCCAGGCAGCGCACTTCCACATACTCCACGCCGCGGCTGTCCAGCGCCTGGATGGGCTTTTCGCCCCGGCCGGTGGTGCGCTTGGGCCTTACGGCGCTGTAGTACTCGTTTTCTATCTGCAGAATGCTGGTATTGATCTGGATACGCTGATCGCCCCGATGAACGCCAATAGCTTCGTAATCCGGCCAGGGCGTCTGGATGGCTCTGGCCAGGGTATCGGTATAGGTGCGCAGCTCGTTGAAGCAGATATTGAGGGACGACTGGGCATTGTTGTGGTAGCCCAGGTCGCCCATGCGCAGCGACGTGGCATGGGGCCCGTAAAACGTATCGTCGCCGAGGGGCGTCAACTGATGGCTGACGCCACGGACAAAGCTCGCATCCAGCGCCGGTGACGCACCGAACAGCAGCATCAACAGCCAGCTGCGACGGCGGAAGTTGCGGATCAGCCAGAAATACTGGTCGGATTTGAAGTCCTGCAACGGCCGGGTATCACCCAGCAATTGCTGCCATTTCTGCCAGAAGCTGTCCGGCAGCGACAGATTGTAGTGAGTACCGGCAATGCTCTGCATCATACGGCCATAACGCACCGCCAGCCCCTGGCGATAGACATGCTTGAGCTGACCGCTGTGGGACTGGCCGTATTCGCCAATGGGGATGCTCGGGTCGCCGTCCAGGCCGCAGGGCATGCTGGCAGACCAGAAGACCTCGTCCCCCAGATGCTGATGCACGAACCAGTGGGTGTCCCGCAGGGAGGCCAGCATTTCTTCGGTGCTGCTGCACACCGGCGTGATCAGCTCCAGCAGCGACTCGGAATAATCCGTGGTAATCAGGGGGTGGGTCAGCGCCGAGCCGAGGGCCTCGGGATGGGGTGTCTGGGCAATAAAACCGTTGCGATCAACCCGTAACCCTTCTTTCTCGGCTCCTTTCAGGAAGCCGTCCCACTCACTGGCGTTCAGCTGTGAGAACAGCGCGTGGCGCGAAGCACCCATGTTTGACTCCTCTGATCCCGACGAACGGCACACCTGCCGTTGCGGACAACTGTATCACGGGCAGACCACCGGTAAGCGGGTGAGCGCCTGCCCTGCTGGATTATCGCTTGTCCTTGCGGGCAGAAGCCAATGCCTCGGCCAGAGCCCCCGCCATGGCGCCCTGTGGCTGGGGTGACGGGTTGCTCCGGCGCCCATCACCTCTGCGTTGCTGGTTTGACCCGCGGCGTTCATTCTGATTCTGCCCGGCACCAGGACCGGAGCCCCGGCGCTCGCCACGGCTGCTTTCGCCGGGCTTGTCATCCAGCCGCATGGAAAGGGCGATGCGTTTACGGGGGATGTCGACGTCCATCACCTTGACCTTGACGATATCGCCAGCCTTGACCACTTCCCGCGGATCTTTCACGAACTCATGGGACAGGGCCGAAATATGAACCAGACCGTCCTGATGCACGCCAATGTCCACGAAGGCGCCGAAGTTGGTGACGTTGGTCACCGTGCCTTCCAGGGTCATGCCGGCCTTCAGGTCCTTCAGGGTTTCTACGCCCTCCTGGAAGCTGGCAAAGCGGAACTCCGGCCGGGGATCGCGGCCCGGTTTTTCCAGCTCGGCGATGATATCCCGGATCGTTGGAACACCAAACTGCTCGGTGACGTAATCTTCCGGTTTCAGGCTGCGCAGGAAACTCACATCACCAATCAGGTCCGCCACCTGGCGGCCGCTGTGCTTCGCAATGGCCTCCACCACGCCATAGGCTTCCGGGTGCACCGCGGAGCGGTCCAGCGGGTTCTCGCCCCGGCTGATACGCAGAAAGCCTGCCGCCTGCTCAAAGGTTTTAGGGCCTAACCGGGGCACTTCCAGCAACTGCCTGCGGCTTTGGAAGCCGCCGTTACGGCTGCGGAACTCGATAATATTTTCAGCGGTGCCTGGATTCAGACCGGACACGCGGGCCAGCAGTGGCGCAGAGGCGGTGTTCAGATCTACCCCGACACCGTTTACACAGTCCTCCACCACCGCATCCAGACTGCGGGCCAGCTGAACCTGGGAGACGTCATGCTGATACTGGCCGACGCCAATGGACTTGGGCTCGATTTTTACCAGCTCCGCCAGCGGGTCCTGCAGGCGACGGGCGATGGAGACGGCGCCGCGGATGGTCACGTCCAGATCCGGCAATTCCCGGGAGGCAAACTCGGACGCGGAATAGATCGAGGCACCGGACTCATTGACCACAATGCGGCTGAGCTTGAGCTCCGGGTAGCGCTTGCACAGGTCCGCCACCAGTTTCTCGGTCTCCCGGGAGGCAGTGCCGTTACCGATGGCCACCAGCTCGACTTTGTGTTCCCGGCACCACTTCGCCATCTGTTCGATGGACTCGTCCCACTGGTTACGGGGCGCGTGGGGAAAGATGGCACCGTAGCCGGCTACCTGTCCGGTGCCGTCGATAATGGCCACTTTGACCCCCGTCCGCAGGCCCGGGTCCAGGCCCAGGGTAGGCCGCGGCCCGGCGGGTGCCAGCAGGAGCAAGTCCTTGAGGTTATTGGCAAACACCTGAATCGCTTCCGCTTCGGCGGCTTCCCGTATCTGGGCCATCAGGTCCGTCTCCAGCTGGGTGGCGAGCTTGACCCGCCAGGTCCAGCGAACCACCTCCGCCAGCCAGCGATCCGCCGCCCGGCCCTGGTCGCGGATCTGCCAGTGAGCGGCAACCTTTCCTTCAGCGGGATGGGGCACGCGGCGATCCTCGCTTTCCCCTTCGACGGTAATGGCGTAGGTCAGAACGCCTTCGTTGCGCCCGCGAAGGATCGCCAGTGCCCGGTGGGAGGGCATTTTCTTCAGTGGCTCCTGATGATCAAAATAATCCCGGAATTTGGCGCCTTCGTCTTCCTTGCCTTCAATGACGGTGACTTTCAGTTGCCCTTCCTGCCACAGGTAGTCCCGCAGCCGGCCCAGCAGCTCGGCGTCCTCGGCAAAACGCTCCATCAGGATATTGCGGGCACCTTCCAGCACCGCCTTGACGTCGGCAAAGCCGGCGTCCGGGTTCAGATAGTCACCGGCGAGGGTTTCCGGATCCTGATCCGGGTTTTCGTAGAGGCTGTCCGCCAGCGGCTCGATACCCGCTTCCCGGGCGATCTGGGCCTTGGTGCGGCGCTTGGGTTTGTAGGGCAGGTACAGGTCTTCCAGACGGTTTTTGGTGTCGGCCTCGTGGATGGCGGCGCGGAGTTCGTCGGTGAGCTTGCCCTGCTCATCAATGCTCTTGAGGATGGTGTCGCGGCGGTCTTCCAGCTCTCGCAGATAACGCAGGCGCTCTTCCAGCGTCCGCAACTGGCTGTCATCCAGAGCGCCGGTCACTTCCTTCCGGTAACGGGCAATAAACGGTACGGTGGCGCCCTCATCGAGCAGGGCAATGGTGGCGTTCACCTGTTGTTCGCGTACACCAAGTTCTTCGGCAATGCGGCCGGGTATGCTGATCATACTGTGTTACCTGAATGGAGATCTGCCCACACAGCGGCGGACGACAGTTCACTGGAGTTCGTCAGAGCGCAAAAGGTACAGGGCCTTACTCCGACAGGCAAGCCAGGCGATTGCGCTCCTGCAGGAAATCCAGCAGCGCAGACCAGGGCATGGGGCGCGCGTAATAGTAGCCCTGTACCTCGTCACAGTTCTGCTCCCGCAGGAAATTCAGCTGCCCTTCTGTCTCGACGCCTTCGGCCACCACACTCATCTGCAGGCTGTGGGCCAGGCTGATTATGGCGCGGATAATGTGCTCCGAGTCGCCGGTTTCACCCAGCGCCTGCACGAAGGACTTGTCGATTTTGACCAGTGAGATGGGAAGATGTTGCAGGTTGGCCAGTGACGAATAGCCGGTACCAAAATCATCCAGCGCGAAACTGATGCCGAGCTGACTCAGCTCCCGCAGGCAGCGCTGGGCGTACTCCGGGTCGTGCATCATGGCGCTTTCGGTGAGTTCCAGCTCGAGCAGGCTGGTATCAACGTTGGCGTTGAAGATAATGCGGAATATGGTTTCGGTCATCTTACGGTCGTGGAACTGCCGGAACGACAGGTTGACCGCAAACACCAGCCCCGGAAAGCCGAGATCGGCGGACTCCTTTAGCCGGGCACAGGCCTGCTCAAGGACCCAGTAGCCGATGGGCACGATAAGACCGCTGCGCTCCGCCGCCGGGATAAACTCATCGGGCATTACAAGACCCCGGGTGGGATGGTTCCAGCGCAGCAGGCATTCGACACCCCGGACCTCGCCGGTGACCAGGTCGATGCGGGGCTGGTAGTAAAGCTCCAGTTCGCCGGAACGGAGCGCATTGCGCAGATCCCCTTCCAGTTTGAGCTGGTGACCGGCAGAGATATGCAGCTGGCGGTTGTAAAAGCGGTAGCTGGTGCCGGTATCCCGCTTGGCCTCAAACATGGCACGGTTGGCCCGACGCAGCAGGATTTCCGGAGTGTCGCCGGCTTCCGGGTAGGTGGCCACGCCAAGACTGGCGGCGATGGGCACCCGGTTGCCGGACACCATGACCGGATCATTCAGCGCGGTGACCAGCTTGCGTACGATCTGGGACAGGTCCAGGGAGTCGTCGACGTTCTCAGCAATCACCGCCAGCTCGTCGCCGCCAATACGCATCAGCGAATCGACCCGGCGCATCACCTCCCGCAGGCGCTCGGCCAGCCGCAGGACCAGTTCGTCCCCCTGACGGTAGCCCAGGGACTCGTTTACCGTACGGAAGTCATCCAGGTTGATGTGGATCAGCGCCAGCCGGTGGTTGCCCCGCTCTGCCCGGAGAATGGCCTGCTGAAGTCGGTCGAAGAACAGGTTCCGGTTGATAAAGCCGCTGGCGACTTCCCGCCCGAGCTGGCCGCCGGCGCTGTCCTGCACCTGCTGCCGAAACCAGACATACCGGACAGACCGTGCCATGGCCCAGCGGTCGAGCCGGCTTTTGCACAGGTAATCGGTGGCTCCGCCCGCGAGCATGTTCATCATCGCCAGGTCTTCCTGGGCACTGCCGATGGCAATCACGGGCTTTTCATTGCCAGCCACCGCCAGATACTGAAGGAACCCGCTTTCTGAGCCGGCGTGAAACGTGGGTTCCCACAACAGCACGTCGAAATGGGCATTGAGCAGAAGATCGCCAACGTCGTCCGGGTCCGGGCACCACGTCAGTTCGGGAACAAAGTCACCGTGGCCGTGGAGCATGGCTCCGTACCGCAGAAAGTCGGTTTGCTCCCTGGTCAGCACCAGGATACGCAGGTTATCAGACGGCATGACAGACTCGGATACTCGCCAGGCCCGGCCGGGGCAGAAGTTAGTACTACCAGGGGATGATACCGGCAGGGGATGATTCCGGGCCATACATGTACTTTTAAGTTACACGGGAGGCCCAGCTCTTCATTTCCGGGATCATCGTATCAAGATAGCGGATTGTCCTGGAAGATACAGAATTTACTCTCAGGTAGAATACTCCATCCCGACCAATCCCGTATCAGGTGAACTGTGTCACAACTTAACCCCCGTCAACGGGAAGCCGTGCACTATATTGACGGGCCACTGCTGGTTTTGGCAGGGGCCGGCAGCGGCAAGACCAGCGTGATTACCCGAAAGATCGCTTACCTGATCGAACAGGCCGGCATTCCAGGTCGGCATATCGCGGCGGTCACCTTTACCAACAAGGCAGCCCGGGAGATGAAAGAGCGGGTCAGCCGGCTGGTGGACCGCAAGCTGACCCGGGGGCTGACGGTTTCGACCTTCCATAACCTGGGTATGCAGATCATCCGTGAAGAGCTGGCCCACCTGGGCTATCACGCCGGCTTCTCGATTTTCGACGCGGAAGACGCCAAGGCCCTGCTGCAGGATCTGATGTTACGGGAGGCCAGCGCTGACGCCGGTGATGAACTGGCGGATATCCAGCACACCATCTCGGCCTGGAAAAACGATATGAAAGGCCCCGAAGATGCCTGGAGCCGGGCGGCGGACGAGCGGGAACAGCGCATCGCGCTGGTGTACAAGCGGTATCAGCAGTACCTGAAGGCCTACAACGCAGTGGACTTTGATGATCTGATTCTGCTGCCGGTGCAGTTATTCCATCAGGTGCCTGAAGCGCTGGCCAAATGGCGCCGACGCATCCGCTACATGCTGGTGGACGAGTATCAGGACACCAACCTGTGCCAGTATGAGCTGGTCAAGCTGCTGGTGGCCGAGCGCGCGGCGTTTACGGTGGTGGGTGATGACGACCAGTCCATCTACGCCTGGCGCGGGGCACGGCCTGAGAACCTGACCCAGCTGAAAACCGACTTCCCCAGCCTGAAAATCGTCAAACTGGAGCAGAACTACCGCTCCACCGCCCGTATTCTGCGCTGCGCCAACCAGGTGATCGCCAACAACCCCCACGTGTTTGAAAAAGCCCTGTGGAGTGACCACACCATCGGTGAGGAGCTCCGGATCATCCGCTGTCGTAACGAAGATGCAGAAGCTCACCGGGTTGCTTCGGAAATCATTGACCAGAAACTTAAAAAGGGACTGAAGTTCCGGGATTTCGCCGTGCTCTACCGGGGCAACCATCAGGCCCGGTTGCTGGAGATGAAGCTGCAGGCCTTCCAGATTCCCTATCACATCTCGGGGGGCCAGTCGTTCTTCTCAAAGAACGAGATCCGCGATGCTATGGCCTACCTGCGCCTGCTGATCAATCCGGACGACGATGCGGCCTTCCTGCGGGTGGTAAACGTCCCTCGGCGGGAGATCGGCCCCCGCACCCTGGAGCAGCTCAGCCACTATGCCCGCGCCCGGGACATCAGCCTGCACCGGGCACTGGACGAACTGGGAGTGGAAACCCACGTCACCGAAAAGGGTCTGGACCGTCTGCGCCGGTTTCGCCACTGGGTGGAGAACACCTGCCGGCGCCTGCACGAAGAAGACCCGGTGCCGGTTCTCAAGCAGCTGTTTACCGATATCGAGTACGAAGACTGGCTGCATCAGCACGCCAGCAGCCCGAAACAGGCCGAGCGCCGCATGGAGAACATCTGGTACCTGATCGACTCCATTCAGCGCATGCTGGATGACGACAAGGGCACGGCCAATGAGACCTCTATCGAAGACGCCATCACCCGCCTGATCCTGCGGGACATGATGGAGCAGCAGGAAGACGAGGACGACAGCGACAAAGTCCAGTTACTGACCCTGCACGCCTCCAAGGGGCTGGAGTTTCCCCATGTTTTTATCATGGGACTGGAAGAAGAGATTCTGCCTCACCGCTCGAGCATTGAAGAAGGCAACATTGAGGAAGAGCGGCGCCTGATGTACGTGGGCATTACCCGGGCACGGGAAACCCTGACCCTGACCTTTGCGGCCCAGCGCCGTCAATACGGCGAGAAGCTGGAGACCATACCCAGCCGTTTTCTGGATGAACTGCCCGAGGACGATGTGCGCTGGGAAGGGACCGGCGATCTGGATCAGGAGGCCAACCAGCAAAAAGGCAAAGCCACACTCAGCGCGCTGCTGGGTGACCTGGGTAACTGATCGACCGGACCGGAACAAAAAGGGCCAGCCCGGCATCGGGCTGGCCCTGATACATCACTGGGAATTATCAACCATGTGGTGCACTGCCGCCTCGACTTCCTCATCGGAGCAATTGGCGCAGCCACCCTTCGCCGGCATTGCCTGGAAGCCATTGATGGCATGATCAATCAGGGTCTCAAGGCCCTTCTCAATGCGGGGCGCCCAGGCACCGGCGTCACCGATAACGGGAGCACCGGCCGCACCAGTGGTATGACAGGCCATACAGGCGGCGTCGTAGACGTCGCCGCCGGCACGGGGGCCAGAGCTGGCCGCCGCCGGAGCTGCCGCTGCTGAACCGCAGTCCTCACCTTGCAGGCAGACCTTACCCATGGGGGCGATGCGCTCACGGATCTGATCTTCAACACTGGCAACGGCGCTCGCCGCCGTCAGACCGAAAGCAACCAGTACGGCCGCCACGACTCTCATCATTTTCACAGTGCACCTCTCATCAGAGCATTCCGGGAACCCGGTTTATTGCGGTTCGCCAGGCTCCCCAATTGTATGTGCGCGCATTATAGCGGCTGCAGCCGGGCAAAAAAACCAACAAACCGCTAAGATAGGCCGCATCCATTTGCAACGCCGCCCGAGACGACCATGCCCGAGAGTCCCTCATCGCATACACACCCCTGGCGCAGGCCGCTTCTGGCGGCCGAGTTCATCGCCCTGGCGATACTGATTGCCTCCATGGCCATGCTCGGCCGGGGTGGTGAAGGCCAGTTCCATACCGGCTGGCTGTTAGTGCCTGCCATCGCCAGCCTCGTCGTCTTCCTGTCATTTCTCGGCCTGATGTACCTGCGCTGGGTCGTCGCCACTGAAGGCCGACAAAGTCGCTGGCATAAACTGCTTTTCAGCCTGCTTGCCCTTACAATGCTGAGCGTCTGGGCCTATGCCATTGCCCAGACCTGGCAAAGCCTGCCTGGGTAACCGGTCCCGGCCAGGCCTGCCCTACCGTCGTTTAACTGCATGGACTCTGAAAAGGACGCTTTATGAAGACCTGGCAATCCCTGCTCGCAGCAATCAGCCTGTCCGTTCCGCTAACCCTACTGGCTCAGGATGCCGAGCCTGCTCCGGAAGAGGAGTCAGCTGCAGCCCAGATTGAAGAGCTGGCTGAAGATATCAGCGATGAAATGGAGCGCTCTGAAGCCCAGGTCACTGACAATCAGGCCATGGCGCAGGAGATCCGTGAGTATGAGGCCAAGGAACGCCTGATCGGCTCCCTGATCGGCGGATTCGTCCCTTATCAGCCGACGTATATCCTGCCCTATACTTACGTTGACACGCCAAACCAGAACCCCAACAGCCCCCGCCTCGGCGAAGCGAGTTATGACGGCCGCCTGAAGGATGAAGAAGCCAAGTACCAGATCAGTTTCCGCGTGCCTTTGCTGAGCGGCGTGCTGGACGACCGGACCACGCTATGGTTCGGTTACACCCAGAAGTCCTTCTGGCAGGTTTACAACACCGAAGACTCTGCACCCTTCCGGGAAACCAACTATGAGCCGGAGATTTTCCTGCGCCACCGGCTGGGCTGGGATGTGGGGCCCGGGGAACTG
>CAZHAY010000002.1:0-4489 GCA_964530545.1 uncultured Marinobacter sp. | reverse complement strand
CTGGCTGACTGTCAGGCGTTATTCAGCCGCTCCATCTGCTCCAGCAGCTCCGCCGTTTTCTCTTCCATCAGCGCTTTGTTGGCCCGGGACTCCACGTTCAGCCGCACCACCGGTTCAGTGTTGGACATGCGCAGGTTGAAGCGCCAGTCGTCGAACTCCACGCTGAGCCCGTCCACATGATTGATGGCCTTTGCGTCCGGACCGTAGAGCTCTTCAATGGCCTGAATCACCTTCGGCGGATTGTCGATGGTGCGGTTGATTTCACCACTGGCCGGATAGGCTTCAATCCGCGCATCGATCAGTGATGACAGAGTCTGGCCGGACTGACAAAGCCGCTCCGCTACCAGCAGCCAGGGAATCATGCCACTGTCGCAGTAGGCAAAATCCCGGAAGTAATGGTGGGCGCTCATCTCGCCGCCATAAACAGCGTCTTCGTCCCGCATCCGCTGCTTGATGAAGGCATGTCCGGTTTTACTCTGTACGGCTTCGCCACCGGCGGCCTTGACCAGATCGAGCGTATTCCAGGTCAGGCGGGGGTCGTGAATCACCTTGCCACCGCCGGTCTTGCGCAGGAACTGGTCCGCCAGCAATCCGACAATGTAGTAACCTTCAATAAACCGCCCAGCTTCATCAAAGAAGAAACAGCGGTCAAAGTCGCCGTCCCAGGCGATTCCCATAGCGGCCCCGTGCTCCTTCACCGCGTCTGCTGTGGCGGCGCGGTTCTCAGGCAGGATTGGATTCGGCACGCCGTTGGGAAAGCTGCCGTCCGGCTCATGGTGCACCTTGATAAACTCAAACGGCAGGTGCCGTTCAAGAGCATCAATGACCACGCCCGCACCGCCGTTGCCGGCATTGACCACGATCTTCATGGGCTTGAGTGCGGTCGGGTCGATGTAGCCCAGCAGGTGATCGATATAGGGCACCATGACTTCCAGGGTTTCATGGCGACCTTGGCGGGGGGCATCTTCGAAGGGCTCCGGGACCCGGTCACGGATATCGTTCAGGCCGTTGTCGGAACTGATGGGGCGGGATTCCGGCCCCACCATCTTCATGCCGTTGTGATCCTTCGGGTTATGGCTGGCCGTAACCATGATGCCGCCGTCCATACCAAAATGGCTGGTGGCGAAATAGACGTGTTCGGTACCGCCGAGCCCGATATCAAACACATCCGCGCCGGCCGCCATCAACCCGGAACTGAGCGCGTCAGCAATCTCGCGGCTGGACAGGCGGATATCGTAACCGACGATCACCTTACGGGCGCCAGTGACTTCCACATAGGCCCGACCAATTCGCTCGGCCAGGTTCGGATTGAGCTGATCAGGCACACGGCCACGCAGGTCATACGCTTTAAAACAGGACAGGTCCATCGTAACAATTCTCCCGGTTGGTCTGCGGTCAGAAACCGGACCCATTCTAGCCCCATGCCTATGACAACTGCAGACCTGAACGGCAACATGACCAAAAAGAAACCCGGCCTTCATAAGCCGGGTCTGTGAAAGAGGGGTATCGTGGGGGCTGGCTGACGAATTAATCGGCGGCGCTGGACTGTAACTGGATATAGTTCTGGATGCCCATCTGACTGATCATCTCAAGCTGGGTCTCCAGCCAGTCAATATGTTCTTCTTCGCTGTCCAGAATGCTGCGGAACAGTTCCCGGCTGGTGAAGTCCTTGACCTCTTCACAGTACAGGATGGCTTCCTTGAGGTCCGCATGGGCGGTCAGTTCCAGCCTGAGATCGCACTCAATCATTTCCTGAACGTGTTCGCCGATCAACAGCTTGTTCAGGTCCTGCAGGTTTGGCAGGCCCTCCAGGAACAGGATGCGCTCGATCAGCTGATCCGCGTGCTTCATCTCATCGATGGACTCTTCGTATTCCTTCTCCGCCAGCCGGGTAATGCCCCAGTCCTTGTACATGCGGGAATGCAGGAAATACTGGTTGATCGCGGTCAGTTCGTTGGCCAGCACTTTGTTCAGATGCTGAATAACCTTCTTGTCGCCTTTCACGGCCAGGCCTCCTTTCATTAACTCTCATCAACTGACGACCGCTGGACCGGGCGTCGCTTATTCACAGATCTGTGGCTGCATTCAGCAGGTAGTTAACACAAGGATAGCCCGTTCGCCGGCAAGAAAAAATCGCGCCAGAGAATGGTTTACGTTTAGTAGGAGGTTCTCGTCAGGCTGGCTGGGCGAGCAGGTTGGCCAGGGCCAGGTAATCTGATGAGCGGGATTCACGGAGAATCTCGCGGGCGGTACAGGCACAGCGCCCACATTGACGTCCTACTCCCAGCTCTTTGCCGAGCTGACGCATGGAGGTGACACCATTTTCTGCCGCTTCACGGATCTGGCGGTCGGTTACACCGGTACAAAGGCAGACGTACATAAGCAGGTCTCTCAGTGCAATTAAACTTAGTGATAATTATTGTCATTCGCAGCCGTGATTGCAACCCATTCTGAACCCTTTGTACAAAAAGACACAGAAGTCAGGGTCAGCAGAATCCGCTACACTTGCCCACCCTGATCACCAACGTCATCAATCGGAAACCCGTCATGGCCCTGAAAGCGACCGTGTTCAAAGCGATTCTGAACATCGCGGACATGGATCGGCATTACTACGCCGACCACCACCTCACTATCGCCCGTCACCCGTCCGAGACGGACGAGCGCATGATGGTGCGATTACTGGCCTTCGCCCTGAATGCGAGCGAGTCGCTGGAGTTTTGCCGCGGCCTGAGCACCGACGATGAACCGGACTTGTGGCAGAAGGATCTGACCGGTCATATTGAACACTGGATCGAAGTGGGCCTGCCCGAGGAAGACCGCATCCGCAAGGCCTGCCACCGCGCCGACAAGGTCACCCTGTACTGTTACGGTGGCCGCGCGGTACCGGTGTGGTGGGAGAAACACCACCACCGTCTGGAGCGTCATCAGAACCTCACCGTGAGCGTGCTGGCGGCCGATGACACCGCCGCCCTGGCGAGTCTGGCCGCCCGCTCAATGAACCTGCAGGTGAACATTCAGGACGGCGAAGTTACGGTAAGCGACGATCAGGGCATGGCCAGCCTGACGCCAGAGCCTCGCCTGTAGGTCTGGCGGGCCCCGGCTCAGGGCTCTGGGCTCTGGACTCAGAATGGGAACACAAACGGCAGGAAGATGGCGGTAAACACCCCGGTCAGACTCATGCCCAACGAAGCAAAAGCACCGGCGATAGGACTTATTTCGAACGCCCGCGCCGTGCCTATGGCGTGACCGTTCAGCCCCAGAGCAAAGCCGACAATCCGGTCGTCCGAGATCTTCAGCCACTTCGCCCCCCAGTCCACAAAGACTGACGCCAGCACGCCGGTAATCAGCAGGCCACCCAGGGTCAGCGCCACCGAGCCGCCCAGTTGTTCTGCGATGCCCATGGCGATGGGCGCCGTAACCGATTTTGGCGCCAGGGACGCCAGTACAATGGGCGACGCCTCCATCAGCCAGGCAATACCGACGGCGTACACGGCCGCCAGACTGGCTGCCAGCGGCAAGGTGCAGAGAATCGGCTTCCAGAGAGCCCGAATGTGGTGCATCTGCTGATACAGGGGCACCCCTAATGCAACCGTGGCCGGCCCAAGCAGCACGGTGAGCCAACGAGACCCCGAGCTGTAGGATTCGTACCCCATACCGGTCACCGCCACCACGATGGCCAGAAAAATCGCCGCCATCAGTACCGGCGGCATCCACAGGGGCCGACCGATGCGGGTAAACACCCAGTTCGCGAGCATAAAAGCCGCCAGGGTCAGCGCGACCGCAAACATAGGGCTGGCGGACCAGGTCAGAACGACCTCACGCAACAGGTCAGTCATGGCGATCACCCTTTACCTGGCCCGCAGCGGTTTTCTTCATCAGCCAGAGTGTGGTCAGGGCACTTAGAAACGTACCAACGACCAACGCAACCGCAACGCTCAGCCAGTGCCCCGCAAACCGGTCAGCAACAAAGAACACGCCCACCACGCCCGGGGAAATCAGCAGCACCAGCACAGAAATCAGCCCCCGGCTGGCCTCCGCCAGGGAATCACTGACCCGGCCCCGCACCATCAGCGTAATGGTGACCATCACCATGCCCAACACACCAGCGCTGATGGGCACCCCGGTCAGCACCCGAACGGCTTCTCCCAACAGGAAGAAACCCACCAGAATCAGAAAACCCCGCAATAACACCATGCGTTACACCTGCCTGATCATCACATTCACTGCGGACACCCACATCAAAACGCCGCCCAGTGTATCAAAGCATTGGCCGTCAGATGATGAAGCGATGTCAGGGGGCGGTAACGGTTGATCGGCAAGGCAAAAATTCAGGGGCGTCAGGGCTGGACAGAAGGCATCGGCACACGTAAGATTGCGCACTCGAAATTGACGTGCAAACGCGGTTTCGAATGCGCCCGTAGCTCAGCTGGATAGAGCGCTGCCCTCCGGAGGCAGAGGTCAGAGGTTCGAATCCTCTCGGGCGCGCCAT
>CAZHAY010000001.1:36015-65210 GCA_964530545.1 uncultured Marinobacter sp. | reverse complement strand
GGGTTGCCCTGGCCTTTGGAAGCCTTCATTAATGGGCCCATAAAGCCGCCCAGCATCTTCTTGCGTTTCTTCGGATCTTCCTCGCCCTGATACTGGGCAACCTGATCCGGCAGGCTCGCCAGAACCTCATCCACCATGGCCTCCAGCGCACCGGTATCCGATACCTGCTTCAGGCCTTTTGATTCGATGAGAGCGTCCACATCATCGCTTTCACCGGTCCACAGGGCGTCGAACACCCTCTTGGCGCCGGAGGACGACAGGGTGTTGTCCGCGATACGGGTCACCAGCGCGCCAAGCTGAGCACCTGAAATGGGTGCGTCGCTGACCGTCTTTTCCTCGGCGTTCAGGCGTGCAGAGAACTCTCCCTGTACCCAGTTGGAGGCCAGTTTGGCGTCCTTGCCGTGCTCGGCGGTCTGCTCGAAAAACGCCGCCAGCCGGGCGTCGGCCGACAGTACACCGGCGTCGTAATCGTTCAGGCCGTACTGTTCCTTAAAGCGGGCTTTGCGGGCATCCGGGAGTTCCGGCAGGTGGGCACGGATGTCGTCGATAAGGTCGTCGTCGATGACCACCGGCAACAGGTCCGGGCAGGGGAAGTAACGGTAGTCGTTGGCTTCTTCCTTGGTGCGCATGGAACGGGACTCGTCCCGCTCGCCGTTGTAGAGCCGGGTTTCCTGAACGATTACACCGCCATCTTCCAGAATGTCCATCTGGCGCTCGACTTCGTGGGCGATGGCCTGCTCCATAAACCGGAATGAGTTCAGGTTCTTGGTTTCAGTGCGGGTGCCGAGGGTGTCTGAGCCTTTCGGTTTCAGGGAAATATTGACGTCAAAGCGCATGGAGCCCTGGGACATATCACCGTCGCATATGCCCAGTGACGTCACAATGCCATGAAGTTTCTTGGCAAAGGCGACGGCCTCTTCGGCGTTGCGCATGTCTGGTTCGGTGACCACCTCGATCAGCGGCGTGCCGGCCCGGTTCAGGTCGATGCCGGACATGCCGTGGTAGTCCTCGTGCAGGGACTTACCCGCGTCTTCTTCCAGGTGGGCATGATGGATACGGATACGCTTGGTGCTGCCATCTGACAGTTCAATATCCACGTAGCCGGGACCAACGATGGGCTGCGCCAGTTGAGTGGTCTGGTAGCCCTTGGGCAGGTCCGGATAAAAGTAGTTCTTGCGCTCGAACACTGAGCGGCGGCCGATCTCGGCGTTGGTGGCCAGGCCAAACATCACCGCGTAGCGGAAGGCCTGCTCGTTGGGCACCGGCAAAGTGCCCGGCATGGCCAGGTCGGTGGCGCTGGCCTGGGTGTTGGGGTCTGCGCCAAACGCGGTGCTGGCGCCGGAAAAAATCTTGGTCCGGGTGGCGAGCTGAACATGAATTTCCAGCCCGATCACGATATCCCATTGCATATATGCGTCTCCTGATGCGGGCTTACTGGGGTTCACGCTGGTGCCAGTCGGTCACCTGCTGGTACTGATGGGCGATGTTCAGCAGCCGGGCCTCGGTAAAATAATTGCCGATAACCTGCAGGCCCACGGGCATGCCGTCCACAAAGCCGGCCGGTACCGACATGGCGGGGACGCCGGCCAGATTGACGGCGATGGTAAAGGCGTCCTGCAGGTACATGGCGACCGGGTCAGTAATCTTCTCGCCTTTAGCAAAGGCAGGGGCCGGCGTGACCGGACTCATCAGCACATCCACATCCTGAAACGCGCTGATAAAGTCCTGCTGGATCAGCCGGCGGACTTTCTGGGCCTTCAGGTAGTAGGCGTCGAAATAGCCGGCGGACAGGGCGTAGGTGCCTACCAGAACCCGGCGTTTGACCTCGTCACCGAAGCCTTCCGCCCGGGTGCGGGTGTACAGATCCATCAGATCCTTCGGTTCTTCACAGCGGTAGCCATAGCGTACGCCGTCGTAGCGGGACAGGTTGGCGGATGCCTCGGCGGACGCGATGACATAGTAGGCGGGGATGGCCAGCCTGGCGTTGGGCAAAGAAATCTCTTTCACTGTTGCGCCCAGCTTTTCGTATCCCCTGATGGCGTCGCGCACCTGCTGTTCCATGGCAGGGCTCAGCTGCTGCGAGAAATATTCCTTCGGCAGGCCGATGGTCAGCCCCTGCAGCGAATCGTTCAGGGTCGTCGTGTAATCAGGCACGTCACGCTCGACGCTGGTGGAATCCTTCGGGTCGAAGCCGGCCATCACGTTGAGCATCATGGCGGCGTCTTCTGCCGTACGGGCCATGGCGCCGCCCTGGTCGAGGCTGGAGGCGAAGGCAACAATGCCATAACGGGAAACCCGGCCATAGGTAGGCTTGAGGCCGGTAATGCCGCACAGGGCAGAAGGCTGGCGGATTGAGCCACCGGTATCGGTGCCGGTCGCCGCGGGCACCAGGCGAGCGGCCACCGCCGCCGCCGAGCCACCGGAGGAGCCGCCGGGTACCCGGTTCTCACCCCAGGGGTTGGTCACGGGACCGAAAAAACTGGTCTCGTTGGAGGAGCCCATGGCGAACTCGTCCATATTGGTTTTGCCCAGACACACGGCGCCGGCCTTACGGAAGTTGGCGGTTACCGTAGCGTCATAGGGCGGAACGAAGTTCTCCAGCATCTTCGAGCCGCAGGTCGTGCGAACACCCGCGGTGCAGAAAAGATCCTTGTGGGCAAAGGGGATGCCGGTCCACGGCGTCGCCCGACCGGCGGCCCGCTGTTCGTCGGCAGCCTTGGCGTCGGCCAGGGCCTGTTCCTCAGTTACGGTAATAAAACTGTTGTACTTGTCGTCTTCGTCACGAATACGGTCAAGGAACTGACGGGTCAGTTCAACGCTGGACACAGTACCCTGTTCCAGCGCCTGGGAAAGTTCAGCTACAGATTTGTTGTGCATGATGGTTCCTGGGTCGCGGGTCGGTCACTCGATAACGCGGGGGACGAGATACAGGCCGTCTTCTGTGGCCGGGGCGATGGCCTGAAAGGCGTCGCGCTGGTCCGGTTCGGTCACTTCGTCCGGGCGCAGGCGCTGGACGGCGTCCAGGGGGTGAGCCAGGGGCTCAACGTTATCGGTATCCGCAGCACCGAGCTGGTCTACCAGGTCCAGGATGTTGCCCAGGTCCGTTTCGAGCGCTGATACCTGCGTATCATCCAACTGGATGCGGGCAAGTACCGCGACTTTTTCAATGTCCTTGCGGGTGATGGTCACGCATGGCCTCCGGGGGTTTGGAAAATCACTATGGTAACAGATTCGGCATCAGCCGCAGTACCCTGATGGTACCGTAACGGCTTGTAACGGCGCGGATCACGCCTTGCCTGCCGGGGTGCTCACTGCTAAAGTTGCCGCATCATTTCCAGACTGCATTTCTCAGGTTGAAATAACGCGAATGTTGAAACGTATCCGAGGCTTGTTTTCAAGCGATCTCTCCATCGATTTAGGTACCGCGAACACCCTTATATATGTCCGTGAGCGGGGGATCGTTTTGAATGAGCCTTCGGTTGTCGCGATCCGTACCAACAACTCCCAGAAAATGGTTGCCGCAGTCGGCGCGGAAGCCAAGCGTATGCTTGGCCGGACGCCGGGTAATATAACCGCGATCCGCCCGATGAAGGACGGCGTTATTGCCGACTTCGTGGTCACCGAGAAAATGCTGCAGCACTTTATCCATAAAGTGCACGAAAACAGCTTTATCACCCCCAGCCCAAGAGTCCTGGTCTGCGTTCCCAGCAAATCCACCCAGGTGGAGAAGAAAGCGATCCGCGAATCGGCCATTGGCGCCGGCGCGCGGGAAGTCCTGCTGATTGAGGAACCCATGGCCGCGGCTATCGGCGCTGGCCTGCCAGTCGAGGAAGCCAGTGGATCCATGATCGTCGACATCGGCGGCGGTACCACCGAGATTGCCATTATTTCCCTGAACGGCATTGTCTACGCAGAGTCGGTTCGGGTCGGGGGCGACAAGTTTGATGAAGCCATCGTTACCTATGTGCGGCGCAACTACGGCAGCCTGATCGGTGATACTACGGCCGAGCGCATCAAACACGAAGTGGGCTGTGCCTACGAAGGTGTTGAGGTGAAGGAAATCGACGTTCGTGGCCGCAACCTGGCTGAAGGTGTACCCCGGTTGTTCACGCTGAACAGTGAAGAGATTCTCGAAGCGCTGCAGGAATCCCTTGCCCAGATCGTTCAGACCGTTAAAAGTGCGCTGGAACAGTCACCGCCGGAGCTGGCCTCCGACATCGCTGAGCGCGGCATCGTGCTGACCGGTGGCGGCGCCCTGTTACGGGGTCTGGACAAGCTGATCGCTGAGGAAACCGGTCTGCCGGTCATTATTGCGGAAGACCCGCTGACCTGTGTTGCCCGGGGGGGTGGCAAGGCGCTGGAACTGATCGACCGCAGTGGAATTGGCATGTTCTCCCAGGAGGGGTGATCATGGGACCGGGTTCCGGCCTGACCGACATTTGCCCACAACCGCCGCTGGGGTTCCGCTCCAGCGGCGGTTGCGTTATCAGGGCAGGGGGGCGGTGCTATTAAAACGATTTTCATGCAGGGATCTGTTCCCGGATTTCGCCTGCTGTTTGTGTTTGTGTTATCGGTAGTCCTGATCTTTGCTGACGAGCGGTTCGAACGGCTGGAGCAGGCACGCAGCGGTCTTGCCAGTGTGCTCGCGCCGGTGTTCTGGCTGGGCAACGCGCCGGAGCGGTTTGGTAACTGGTTCGCCGGCGTTATTACCCCCCGTGAAGATCTGCTCAAGGAAAACGAAGCCCTCAGGGCCCGGCTGATGATCCTCGAGCGCCGCGCCCTCAAGTACGGTGCCCTTGCCGCCGAGAATAACCGCCTGCGTGAACTCATGAACGCCTCCGGCACCTTGGACGACCGCGTGGTGGTGGCAGAGGTAGTCGGTGTGTCTCCGGATCCCTTCTCCCATGAAGTCATCATAAACAAGGGCGCCCGCGACGGCGTTGAATCCGGGCAGGCCATACTGGACGCGAACGGGCTCATGGGACAGGTGCTGTACACAGCGGCGTTTACGTCCCGGGTGTTGCTGATCTCCGACAGCAGTCACGCCGTCCCGGTGGAAGTCCTGCGCAACGGGCTGAGAGCGATTCTGTTGGGTAACGGTGATATCAGCCAGCTTGAGCTGGTTCACGTGCCCGATACCGCCGATATCCGGGAAGGGGACGTACTGGTCAGCTCCGGCCTGGGTGGGCGGTTTCCCAAGGGCTACCCTGTCGCGGAAGTGTCCGATATCACCAAGGAGCCTGGTGCACCTTTTGTCACCATTTCGGCAACGCCCATGGCCAATCTGAGCCGCAGCAAACTGGTGCTGGTGGTGTTCTCGGATGCGGGCGCCGTTGGCCCTGAGCAGTTGTACGACCAGCAGGAAGCTGAAGCCAGTGACGCGGATGCCGCGGTTGAGACAGAGGAGGAGTCCAACTGATGCTGTCGATCATCAGCTATCCGGTCATGTTTATCAGTATTCTCACCTCGCTGGTGCTGAGCATCTCACTGATGCCCCAGGGCTGGTTCGAGTTCCGGCCGGAATGGCTGGCGCTGATGGTCTTCTACTGGACCTACCGGGCACCTGCCCAGTTTGGCGTTATCTCCGCCTGGGTGCTTGGGCTGCTGCTCGATGTGCTTGAGGCTACGCCCTTGGGGGTGAATGCTCTTGGCATGGCGGCGGTGGCATTTCTGGTGCTGACGGTTCACCAGCGGCTGCGCATGTTTCCGATCCTCCAGCAGAGCATCCTGGTGTTCCTGCTGGTGGGCATCAATCAGATGCTGGTGCACTTTATCAAGCAGATTCTGGGTGCCGATACCTCTGGGTTCGCCTATCTGTGGCCGGCGGTGACCAGTGCGTTTCTGTGGCTGGTGCTATGCCCCGTGCTGGACAAGCTGAACCTGAAATTCGGCTGAATCAATTACCACCGGACCGGATACCATGGCAAAAACGCTAATTCTTGCCTCGGCCTCGCCCCGACGAGCGGACCTGCTGCGTCAGCTCGGACTCTCCTTCGAGATTTGCCCCGTAGACATCGACGAAACCCCCATCGTCGGAGAGGCACCCGCGGATTACGTCCGCCGCCTTGCACGACAGAAGGCCGAGGCCGGTTTCGAAGCCGCCGACGCGCCGGACGCGCTGGTGCTGGGTTCGGACACAACCGTTGTGCTGGACGGCCAGATCCTCGGTAAGCCAGATGACAGGAACTCCGCGATTGCCATGCTTGAGGCCCTGTCCGGTCGCACCCACCAGGTCATGACTGGCATCGCCGTGATCTGTGCAGGAGCAGCGGAGGCGGTGGTCAGTGCCACCGATGTGACTTTCCGGCGTCTGGATAAAAGAGAAATACGGGCCTACTGCGAAACCGGCGAACCCATGGATAAGGCGGGCGGTTATGGTATACAGGGTAGAGGTGGCGCCTTTGTAACTTCCATTAGCGGAAGCTATAGCTCGGTGGTGGGATTGCCACTGGATCAGACCGCTGTGCTGCTGGAGCGCTTCGGATCACCGGTGTGGGACTTCTGGCTAGCTGCCCCCCGGGATTGCTGATCCGCCGGACATCTGGCCCTGGGGCTTCTGAATCCGCAGGGTCGATCCATAACAACAGGGAGAATGACATGACTGAAGAAATCCTGATCAACGTTACGCCGGTGGAGACCCGGGTTGCGCTGGTTGAGAACGGGATGCTTCAGGAAGCCTATGTCGAGCGGAGTACCCGCCGGGGCATCGTTGGCAATATCTTCAAGGGCAAGGTGGTGCGGGTTCTTCCCGGCATGGAAGCCGCGTTTGTGGACATCGGGCTGGAGCGCGCGGCCTTTATCCACGCCTCGGACGTGCTGCCCGCCAACGGCGATGGCGAGCCCGCTGAGGTGAGCAACGGCCCCCGCACCGTACCCGATATCCGTACCCTGTTGCGGGAAGGCCAGTCACTGGTGGTACAGGTGACCAAGGACCCCATTGGCACCAAGGGCGCCCGGCTGACCACCCAGCTCTCCATACCCTCCCGTTACCTGGTCTTTATGCCGGGTGTTCACCATATCGGTATCTCACAGCGTATCGAAGATGACGACGAGCGTGCCCGCCTGAAGGGCATTCTGCAAGAGGCGATCCTGAAGCAGGATGACTGCGCTGGTGGTTTTATCATCCGCACGGCAGCTGAAGGGATATCTGAAGAAGACCTGCTGGCGGACATGGTGTATCTCCAACGGCTCAGTCACTCGATTACCGGTCGCATCGAACACGTCAAGGCGCCGTCCGTCATCTACCAGGATCTGCCGCTTTTTATCCGCACCATCCGTGACCTGATCCGGCCGCAGACAGAAAAGGTGCGTATCGATTCCCGGGAAAGCTATCAGCGAGTGATGGACTTCGTGCGGGAGTTTGTGGCGGAGTTTGAAACCCGGGTGGAGTATTACCCGGGCGAACGGCCGATTTTTGACCTTTACAGCGTTGAAGATGAGATCCAGAAAGCGCTGAGCCGCAAGGTGCAACTGAAGTCCGGCGGCTATGTGATCATCGACCAGACCGAAGCGATGACCACGATCGATATCAATACCGGTGCGTTTGTCGGCCATCGCAACCTGGAAGAAACCATTTTCAAGACGAACCTTGAAGCGGCCCGGGCAATCAGCCGCCAGCTACGCCTGCGCAATCTTGGCGGTATTATCATTATCGACTTTATTGATATGGAAGACACCGAGCACCAGCGCCAGGTATTACGCATGCTGGAGAAGATGCTGGAGCGGGACCACGCCAAGACCAAGATCACCGGCGTCTCCGAGCTGGGCCTGGTGGAGATGACCCGCAAGCGGACCACCGAGAGCCTGGGTCAGATTCTGTGCGAGCCCTGTCCGATCTGTGATGGCCGGGGTTTCCTGAAAACGGCGGAAACCGTGTGCTACGAAGTATTCCGGGAAATCCTCAGGATCAATCGTGCCTATGACGCTGAAAGCTACCTGGTGATGGCGTCCCAGCACGTCGTTGACCGGTTGCTGGATGAGGAGGCCGATAATGTGGCGGACCTGGAAACCTTCATCGAAAAATCCATTCGCTTCCAGGTTGAGCCCTTCTACAGCCAGGAGCAGTACGATGTGGTGCTGCTCTGACTACCATGGACCAGTCGCAATCCGGTTCCGCTGAACCCGACGGGGTTTCCGCGCACCCGAAACACCGGATCGCTGGCCTGCTTTTATGGACGCTGATCTGGCTGGCTATTGGCTTGCTGCTAATGGTGGCGGTGGTCGCCAGTTGGGCCCGGTATTCCGCTGAGCATATTGACGATTATCGGCCCCGGCTGGAAGCGCTGCTCAGTGACCGTCTCGGCCAGACGGTTCGCATCGAAAACCTTTCCGCTAACTGGCACGGCCCGGACCCGGTCCTGCAGGCCGAAGGGGTAACCATCGCCCACCGGGATGTACCCCAGGAGAATGCGGTTTCCCTGCAACACCTGCTGCTGCGTCTTGATGGGCCCAGATCCCTGTTGCGGGCCCGGCTGGTGTTCCAGCGTATGGAAGCCGATGGCCTGGATCTGGTGCTGGTACAGCATGACGACGGCCGCCTGTCCGTCGAGGGACTGACCCTTCCCGAGCCAGGGCCGGGGCTTACCGACGAGACCCTGACCAACGAGCAGTGGCTGGAACCCCGCCGCTGGCTGAATGAACTCTCTGGCCGAATCGCGAACCCCCACGTTCAGCTCACCCACGTGACCGTCGGCGTGCGAACCCCTGACGCCGATATTACTTTTGTGGATATCCCTCAGCTTGAACTGGCCTACCGGAACCAGCAGATGTCCGCCTCGGGACGGGCCATGCGGCAGGGCACGCTGGAGCAGTTGGCCACCTTTGTGGTGCGTGGCCGTAACCTGTTCGACGGGCATTTCACCGGACAGGTCTGGGCCGAACTGACCCCTGGCGGGCTGCTTGAGGGACTGGCCCGCGACCTTAAATGGCGGGGCTTTGAGATTGATGAGCTGGATGCCCGGGCGCGGGCATGGCTGACGTTCAGTGACGGACAGCTCGACCGGCTGAACGGCGATCTGCAGATTGACGAGATACAGCTACAGAATGAACTGGAAGGTCTGTCCCCTCTAGAGGATGTTTCCGCGAGGATCGGCTGGCGGCGCACAGACGGAGGCGGCAGTTTCCATATAAACGACCTGCAGTGGACGTGGCAGGAAGATCAGGTTTCGGGGTTGGCCGCCCGGGTCGATTATGATCGTCTGACGGTGCAGGTGCAGGTGCCGCAGCTGGCGATTGGTCCGCTGGCCCGGCTGGCGCAGGCATCCGGACAACTGCCGACACGGGCACAGTATCATCTGCGGGGGCTGGCTCCCGACGGTACCCTGTCTGCCGTACATCTGGAGATTCCGCGGAAGCTTCCCGGCGAGTTTCACCTTTCCGCCCGGGCGGACGGTGTGTCGGTGCAGCCCTATCAGGGCGCTCCGGGGGGCAGCAATGTTCACGGCCGGCTATGGCTGAATCGCTACGGAGGTCAGGCACAGGTTGATGGGGAAGACATGACTCTGCACTTCCCCGAGCTGTTCTCCGGACCCTGGACGTTCCGCCGGGCGTCTGGTCAGGTGGGTTGGCTGATGGAGGGCGGGATCACCCGGGTTTTTGCCCGGAATCTGGACGCGCAGTATCAGGAAGCGACCCGGCTTGAAGGTGCTTTCGATCTGCGACTCGACCGCTACGGTGAGGACAACCTGGGGCTGAAGATCTCCGTAGAGAATGGCCGCGCCGATATGCTGGCGCACGTTGTCCCGGAGAAGGTGGTGGACCCGGAGCTGTACCAGTGGCTGACCACGGCCATTCTTGACGGTGAGGTTGTCCGCGGCGAATTCTTTGGCCATGGCCAGATTGGTGGGAACATGCCGCAGTTCGGGTTCAGCACCGCCATGGAGTACGAATTCCGTGATGCCCGTGTCGCCTACGATCCCGCCTGGCCGGAGGTGACGGATGCCAGCGGACGGGTCCGTATACACAACGGTCTTACCCAGGTTGAGCTGGACCAGGCGCGCACCGGCGGGCTGGTGATACCCCAGGCGAGAGTGGTGGTGACCCCTGGAGAAGAATTTGCCGTCATTGGTATTGATACCCGGGCGCAGATAACCGGAGAGCAGATCCATCACTGGCTGGAAGAAACCCCGTTGGGGGAAATGGCCGGTGATGCCCGGGACGGCCTGAGGGTGTCAGGTGATTATGCGCTTGATCTGGCGTTACAGATTGCCCTTGCGCCGGATCAGCCGGTGGAAGTCGAAGCCAGCCTGAGCACTGAGAACGGTGAAGTGTATCAGGCAGATACCGATCTGCGTTGGGAAGCGATCAGCGGTGACCTTGGCTACAGTAGCGAGCAGGGCTTTTCGGGCAAGCCGCTTAATGCGCGGTTTCTCGGGCAGCCCGTGACTGTGGAGCTGGCCCTGTCTCCGGAACAGAGCCTGAGAATTACCCAGGCCGGCCAGACCGATATCGCGACCCTGGCCGGGCGGCTGTTGCCGGAGGGCCAGCCTGTTCCCGGAATCGAAGGCCGACTGCCGTATACGGCGATGCTGGAGTTTGCGCCCGAGACGCCCACCCGACTCTCCGTCAACGCCAACAGTGCTGGCATCTGGTCTGACTGGCCCGCGCCCCTGGGCCGCGAGGCGGGCCAGGAAGAGCAGGTTCGCGTTGCCGTGCGGTGGCTGGACAATGATCGCCTGTGGCTAAGCGGACGCTGGGGTCAGCGTCTGGGCGCTGTCCTGGAGTGGCGGAGTCAGGCGTTCTACAACGGCATGGTCTCGATCGGCAATACCGACGCGGTATCGCCGGAAGAACCGGGGCTGGTGGTAAGAGCCGACGTAAAACGTTTTGCTCCGGCTGAGTGGCAGTCATGGCTTGAGCGCGTTACCGGTGAAGCTGCAGCTGTCACCGGATCAGATACGATGACTGCAACGGCTGACCTTGAATGGCTGAACCGG
Source organism: uncultured Marinobacter sp. (assembly GCA_964530545.1). Classification (GTDB taxonomy): domain Bacteria; phylum Pseudomonadota; class Gammaproteobacteria; order Pseudomonadales; family Oleiphilaceae; genus Marinobacter. The sequence continues at coordinate 54,276 of CAZHAY010000001.1, read as the reverse complement.
GTAGAGCTGGACATAAAAGAGCTCCAGGCAGGCCAGCACAGCCTCCCGGACGTGAGCGTCACGGTCACCCCGGAGGCCGGCGGATGGTTGCTTGCCACCAACTCCGACCGTGCCACAGGCTACGTCCGTATTCCGGCGTCCGGCGATCAGGTAACGGTTCGTCTGGACCGGCTGGAACTGGCGGGGCCTACGGATCAGCGCGACGGGCAGGCGGAGCCTCCGCCGTTACTCACGGCAACGGAGCAGCTGGAGACGTTCCGCAATATGGCGGCGGGCCAGTGGCCGGAAGTGGACGTGCGCATTGATGCCCTGTGGCTTGGGGATAACCCTGCGGGTGCCTGGTCATTCCTGCTGTCGCCTTCTCCGGATCAGATCACCTTGCAGGACCTGCAGGGGGAGATTGGCTCCCTGGCGTTCGATGGCCAGTTGCGCTGGGGCGTCACCTCCGGCGATGAGCGCACGGTGATTCAGGGGGTGCTGGAAGGGGGCGGGCTTCAGGATATTGCCGCGCTGTTTGGCATGGAGGCCCCGTTGACTAACGAATACTCCGTGATTGACCTGGATGTTGGCTGGCCTGGGCGGCCTGACCAGTTCGCCATGGGCCGTCTCGATGGCAGTTTCAGCCTGCGCCTGGATGACGGGGTGATCCTCCGCAATAATGACACCGCTCAGTTATTCCGTCTGTTCAACCTGCTGAACACAGATACGCTCCAGCGCCGCCTGAGTTTCGACTTTTCAGACCTTTATGAGGCTGGCGTGGCGTTCGATGCCTTGTCCGGAAAAGGCACGCTGGACCGGGGCGTTCTAAGCTGGAATCCGGATCTGCAGCTGGCAGGCCCTTCCGGCGCGTTCCGTCTGTCCGGCTCCACCAATCTTGCGGACCGCACCCTTAACATGCGGCTGGTGGTTATTCTGCCGTTAACCCAGAACCTGCCCCTGGCGGCCATTCTGATGGGTGCATCTCCGCCGGTGGGTGGTGCCCTGTTCGTGCTCGACAAACTTCTTGGAGAGCCCTTGAGTAAACTGACCAGTGCCACTTACAGTGTGGGTGGAACCTGGGAAAACCCGGAAGTGAACCTGCGCAACATTTTTGACGCTGGCAATCAGAAAGCAGAATAAGACCAGGCCGCGCTGATTGCGCTCCAGTAACGGGAGGTCTCATGAGCAAAATAACGGTCGCCGCCATCCAGATGGTCAGTACCCACGACAAGGATGAAAATCTGCGGCAGGCGGAGCAACTGCTGCAGCAGGCCGCCGGGCAGGGCGCAAGAATCGCCGTGCTGCCGGAAAACTTTGCTGTACTGGACACGGCGAACATGGCCGTTCACGGCGGTCAGGAAACCACACCGGAAGGACCGGTACGGCGCTTTCTGGCGGAGCAGGCCCGCAACCTGGGCCTGTGGATTGTCGGGGGCTCGCTACCCGTTGCGGCCCGGCCCGATGGCGAAGCGCTGACCGATCGGGTGCGGGCGAGTTGCATTGTAGTGGATGACCAGGGGCGGGAAGTTGCCCGCTACGACAAGATTCACCTGTTTGATGCCCAGGTGGAAGACTCCCAGGGTCGATATCGGGAATCGGATACTTTCGAGCCCGGGGATCAGCTGGTGTCAGTGGAAACCCCCGCCGGCCGGCTTGGCCTGGCTATCTGTTATGACCTTCGTTTTCCGGAACTTTTCCGCCAGTTACGGGAACAGCAGGTGGACTGGATCACCGTGCCGTCCGCCTTCACCTGGCAGACCGGTGATGCTCACTGGCAACCACTGTTACGAGCCCGGGCCATCGAGAACCAGGTCTGGATAGTGGCGCCAGGGCAGGGCGGGCAGAACAGCCCCTTACGGCGAACCTACGGCCACACCATGATCGTGGACCCCTGGGGCCGGGTATTGGATGAGTTGCCGGAAGGTGCAGGTGTGATCATGACCGAGCTGGATTCCGGCTATCAGCAGGAGGTCCGGCAGCGGATGCCGGTGTGGGAGCATCGCCGGCTTTAAGTTTCGTCAGCCGGTTTTTTCCGCTTCGTCGATGCATTCCCGCAGATAGCGAAACAGCTTCTTTGCCTGACCGGTAATCTTCCCGGTCTGGACTTCCTTCTGGGCATTTCTCAGCAGATTGCGCAGGTGCTGCACGTCGGTGGCCGGGCATTGCTCCACAAAGCCGGCGACGGCCGGGTTGCCTTCTGCAAGCAGCCGGTCCCGCCAGCGCTCAGCCAGATGATGGCGGCGGGTATGTTCCTCACTGCCAACATCGAACGCTTCCACAGCCCGGCGCAGGGCGTCGGGGTCACTTTCGTTACGGATGACCTTGCCGATGTATTGCAGATGACGGCGGCGCGCCTCGTGCTGGCGTATCCGCCGGGACTCCAGCAGCGCGGCCTTCAGGGTGTCACTGATGGCAAGCCCCGTGAGCTGGTCATCATTCAGATCCATCATGCGCTTTCCCAGGTCCTGCAGCGCGTGCATTTCCCGCTTGAGCTGGGATTTGCTCTTGATGAATTCATCGTCTTCCGGGGTATGGGCCGGTTCGTTTTTACTCACGGGTTATTCGCCCTCGCCAAAATAGTTGTTGATCAGTGCTTCGAGCGCTGCAATTGCCTGCTGTTCATCGGGGCCATCCGCCACCAGGTCGAGCCTGGTGCCCTGGCTGGCGGCCAGCATCATCACCGGCATGATGCTCTTGGCGTCCACCTGGCGACTGCCCTTGATCAGTTCAATCCGGCAGTGAAAGCTGGATGCGGTCTCTACAAGCCTGGCTGCTGCACGGGCGTGCAGACCGAGCTTGTTAATGATAAGAACCTGCTGACGGATCATGGATTATCGCGGTGTTGTGGGTTCAGGTGCGGCAGCTCCGTATGCCGTGTCTGAACCTGGTTGTACAGCTTGCCGAAATACCGGGACAGTTGTTCACAAATATACACCGAACGGTGCTGTCCGCCGGTGCAGCCAATGGAAATGGTCATATAGCTGCGGTTGCTGTTGGAGAACTGGGGCAGCCAGGTTTCCAGAAACCGCGTCAGGTCTTCGATCATTTTCGCCGTCATCGGATCGGCGCCCAGAAAGTCGATCACGGGCTGGTCAACGCCTGTGTAGCGACGTAGCTGCGGGTCCCAGTAGGGGTTGGGCAGGCAGCGAACGTCCAGCACATAATCAGAATCCACCGGCACGCCGTGCTTGAAGCCGAAAGACTGAAACAGTAGCGCCAGATCCTGTTCGCTGCGCCCGATAATCCGTTGTTTCACGGTATCCCGGAGCTCGTACATGGACAGTTCAGTGGTGTCCAGATACAGGTCGGCCAGTTGTGCGATGGGCTCCAGCAGTTTCTTTTCGTAGCGAATGGCCTCCGACAGGGAAGTCTGGTCGTCGCTGAGCGGATGTTTGCGCCGGGTGGCGTGGAACCGCTGCAGCAGCGACTGCTCGGTGGCGTCCAGATAGATAATCTCGGTGACGATACCGGCTTTGGTCAGCCGTTGATGAATCGATTCAAAATTGGCAATTTCGTCGGACAGGTTACGGGCGTCAATACTGACGGCAATGTTCTTCAGGCGCCCACCGGAAGGGCCGGCGGTCGCTTCTGTCGTTAACGGAAATAACAGGCCGATGGGCAGGTTGTCGATACAGTAGAAGCCCAGGTCTTCAAGTACATGCAGGGCAGTACTCTTGCCGGAACCGGAGCGGCCGCTGACGATGATCAGTTTCATGGGACTGGTCCTCTGGTCGCTTTACCGATGCAGATAGGGGCATCGGGCTAGATCCGGACCGGATCAATAATTTCCGGTCATTTTCTGATAGAGCTCGTCGGCGCTGTTGCTGGCTCGCAGAGCGTCGCAGAATCCCCGGTCGTTGAACTGCTCGGCCAGCTGGCTCAGTAGCTCCAGATGTTCCGAGGTCGCCTCACGGGGAACAATCAGCGTAAAGAGCAGGTCCACCAGCTGATTGTCGATGGCATCGAACGGCACACCTTCGTCCAGCGTGACCAGTGCGCCAACCACGCGTGTACAGCCATCCAGCCGACAGTGGGGGATCGCGATGCCCTGGCCGATTCCCGTGCTACCCAGTCGTTCCCGGGCAATCAGATTGTTGAAAATCCGGGTTTCATCCAGCTCCGGATACTCACCGGCGACCTTCTCGGAAATGAACTCCAGGATGCGTTTTTTGCTGGAGCCATTGACCCGGCACAGGGTCAGCTCAGGTGTCAGGATGCTTTTGATAGTCAAGATCGAATCGGTCATGGATTCTCATCGGTCCCGATAAAAAAATGCTGCGGTACGAAACCGTACCGCAGCGCTGTGGGTCGGATTATAACCGTTCTGGTTGCCCAATAGTTAGCGGGCAGCCGCGCCCTGGGCCCGGGCGACATTTTTTTCCTTGTGCTTGAGGATCTGCCGGTCGAGCTTGTCGACCAGCGTGTCGATGGCGGCGTACATGTCATCGTTTTCCGCCTTGCCATGGATTTCGCCACCTGCAACGTGCAGTGTGGCTTCTGCAATCTGACGAACCTTGTCGACTTTTAGCGTGACGTAACAGTTGCTGATGTGGTCGAAGTGGCGCTCAAGCCGTTCGAATTTTTCGTTTACGTAGCTCTTCAGGGAGGGAGTCAGTTCAACATGGTGACCGGAAATGTTCAGTTGCATGGGCTTCTCCTGTTAGTGTCAGACCCTATCTTCAGACCAGTCGCTTCCGCTCATTAGAGGGCGGAATTTGCATGGCTTCACGGTACTTTGCCACCGTTCGCCGCGCCACCTGTATGCCCTGCTCTCCCAGCATAGTGGCGATCTTGCTATCACTGAGCGGCTTCTTCGGTGTTTCCGCCGCGATCAGTTTACGAATCATGGCGCGAATCGCCGTTGATGAACATTCCCCGCCCTGATCCGTGCTGACATGGCTCGAGAAGAAATATTTCAGCTCGAATATGCCGCGGGGCGTGTGCATGAACTTTTGCGTTGTGACCCGGGAAATGGTGGATTCGTGCATTTCCACCGCCTGGGCGATGTCCGAAAGGATCAGGGGTTTCATCGCCTCTTCCCCATGTTCCAGAAAACCCTGCTGATGTTCAACAATTCGTGTTGCGACTTTTAGCAGGGTTTCATTCCGGCTCTGTAAGCTCTTGATAAACCACTTGGCTTCCTGAAGCTGGTCACGCATATAGGTATTATCAGCGCTGCTGTCCGCCCGGCGTATAAGTGAAGCATAGCTCGCATTGACACGAATACGCGGCGCAATGTCAGGATTCAGTTCCACCCGCCAGCGGTTCTTGTCCTTGCGTACGATCACATCGGGTATGACGTAGTCGGGCTCTGACTGGTCCAGAACGTTGCCAGGGCGGGGGTTGAGGGAAGTGATCAGTTCCAGCACTTCCTTCAGCTGATCTTCCTTGAGACGGCTACGTCGCAGCAGCTGGGCGTAATCGCGGTTACCCAGCAGGTTGATGTAGTGGGTGATCACCAGCCTGGCCTTGTCCAGCCAGGGCGTGTCGGCCGGCAACTGGTTCAGCTGGATCAGCAGGCAGTCCTGCAGGTCCCGGGCGAAAACCCCTGGCGGGTCAAAATGCTGAAGGCGGCGTAGCACCGCTTGCACTTCATCCAGCTCAACCGGATCATCATCGGCCATATCTTCGAGGCCGGCGTGAATATCCTCTGGTGACACCGTCAGATACCCCCGCTCGTCCACTGCATCCAGCAGCGCGTGAGCAATGGCCCGGTCCCGCTCGGTCATGGGGGTCAGGTTGAGCTGCCAATCCAGATGGTCCTGCAGGGTTTCCGTCGCCGGGTTGCGGCTGTCGAAATCCATGTCATTGTCGTCATCGCCACGGGACACCGGAGCCGGCGCAGACTGGTAGATATCCTCCCAGGCGGTATCGACCGGCAGGTCATCGGGAATGGTTTCGGCGCTGTTGTTATCGGCAGACCACTCGGACTCGTCCCAGTTGTCGTCGCTGCTGGTCGGTTCATCCGGGTTTGCGCTTTCCTGCGTGTCAGCCTGATCGGCGTTCTGTTCCTGGGGGGCGTCATCCTGATCGTCTTCGGTGGACTCCAGCATGGGGTTGGACTCAAGGGCCTGCTGGATTTCCTGCTGCAGGTCCAGGGTGGACAGCTGGAGCAAGCGAATCGCCTGTTGCAGTTGCGGGGTCATCGTCAGGCTCTGACCCATCTTTAACTGTAAGGAGGCTTTCATCACCATGAGTTCACGTCCATTACCCGTCTGAGATCACCTTAACACCTGTCGCCTTCAAACCACCTGATTCAGCTCAAAGAACGGTTCGAATTAGAAAAAAGCCAGTGTTACCCGATACTTGTATTTACCAAGCAAGTTCTTTGCCGAGTGTACCGTCTTGCTGAGTTGAGCACAATGTCGCCACAGGACCCACTCATTTCCGGCACAGCGCGTATCCTGCGTCACAGGGCTCAGAGCCGGAACTCATTTCCGAGATAGACTTCCTTCACCTGCTGGTTCGCAAGCACTTCTTCTGACGTCCCCGAGGCGATGATATGTCCGCTGCTGACGATGTAGGCTTTCTCGCAGATATCGAGGGTTTCCCGTACGTTATGGTCAGTGATCAGGACGCCAATGCCTTTGTCCCGAAGATGGCGGATGATCTGTTTGATATCGCTGACGGAAATTGGGTCAACCCCCGCAAAAGGTTCGTCGAGCAGGATAAAGGCAGGCTCCATGGCGAGCGCGCGGGCGATCTCCACCCGGCGCCGCTCGCCGCCGGAGAGCGCCATACCCGCGCTGTCGCGGATGTGGGTGATATGAAACTCCTGCAGCAGTGCTTCCATTTTTTCTTCCCGTTGGCGGCGATTCAGATCCTTGCGGGTTTCCAGAATGGCCAACAGGTTGTCGCTGACAGACAACTTGCGGAAGACAGACGCTTCCTGGGGCAGATAACCGATACCCGCGCGGGCACGGCCGTGCATGGGCAGCGCGGTGATGTCTTTGCCATCGATGCTGATGTGGCCCCGGTCGGCCGGCACCAGTCCGACGATCATGTAGAAACAGGTGGTCTTGCCGGCGCCGTTGGGGCCCAGCAGGCCGACAATCTGGCCACTCTCGATACTGAGCGACACATCGATAACGACCTTTTTCTGTTTGTAGCTCTTGGCGAGGTGGTTCGCCTGCAATAATGCCATGGAAGTCTGCCGTCAGTTTCCGTCAGGGGAATTGCTGCCTCGCGGCTGTATCACCATCTCAACTCGGCCAGAGCCTTCGCCGCTGTCCGTGCGGCCTTCGCCGGTAACGATGCGGTTTGCCGTATCGTAAAGGATGACCGCACCGCGGAATTCATCCTGACCCTGTTCCACCACGGCCTGCTTTTCAAAGCGCAGCAGGTTCTCGGCGGCGGAATAATGGATCTCAAGGGCTTCGGCGTGCACCGGACCCTCAGTCGGTGTGGAGGGCCGGTCATAGGTGGCTGGCCGTCCCCGGGCGTGAATCCGGTCCAGTCCTTCCGCGCCTCGGAACACATCTACCCGGTCTGCGGTCAGCTGCACTTCGCCCTGACGGACGTCCACGTTACCCCGGTAAATGGCCGTACCCTGGTTGTCATCCAGGCGTGCGGAATCGGCGGTGATGCGGATGGGCAGATCGGAGTTCATATCGAAGGCGGCAGCCGGCACAGGCAGCGCCGCCATGAGAATGAACGCGGGCAGGGCGCGAAGCGGGTTACTGGCGAGTTTCATAGATTCCTTCAACGTCGTTCTCCAGTTCCAGCACCCGGTCGTCAAACCAGCCAGTCAGGCCGCGAGCGTGGGTGGTATTCCCCGGCGAAGTGATCGTTACCGGGAGGTCAGTGGTGGCGGTACGGGTGGCATTATCAATGCGAAGGTGTTCGGTACGCAAGACGGCGTCGCCACCTTCCACCCGGCGGATGACTTCGACATCGCCGTCCAGGTCCATGAGTTCAGCTCCCATGTCATACCGACCGGTGTTGGCCGTCATCAGCCAGCGCAGATCCGCCTCATAGTCGTACAGCGTGCCGTCGGGGGTTGCCAGAATGGCTTCATTACGATCATCAAACTGTTCCGTGCGCGGGCTCGACAGCACCACTTCGAGCCGGCCCTGGCCGTCAAAGGACCGGAAAATGCCCTCATTAATGAAAGTGTCCGGCTCCGATTCGCCCCGTAACGCAACCGCCTTGCTGTCCATGGACCGGGGGTCATCGCTTTGCCAGATCAGATAGCCCAGCACCAACGCTGCGATAATAACCCCGGGCCGGCGGATTTCCGGGCGAGCCAGTGCTTCCAGCACCCGGGCGGGAAGGGACCGGTTATCCTGTCCGCTCACCGGGCGCTCTCCAGCCAGCGATCAAGTTCTGCGCTGAGGCTGCCCCGGGCTGACAACAGAAGATCAGTAAGCTCACGGACGGCGCCGGTGCCCCCGGGCGCTTTTGTGCAGTAATCCGCATGCTGACGCACAAACCAGTGGCCGTTGGGCACGGTGACGCCCAGGCCGGCATAACGGATCGCCGCCAGATCGGGCAGGTCGTCACCCATATAGGCGATGTTGTCCGGGGAAAGCTGCCGCTTCCGGCTGATTTCCTGCAGCGCTACCAGTTTGTCTTCCCTGCCCTGTAACAGGGTGCCAATGCCCAGGTCATTCATTCGCCGTTCGGTGAGGGGGGAGCTGCGGCCGGTAATAACGGCAATGTCAATGCCGGCCGCCATGGCCTGCTTCATGCCGAGGCCGTCAAGAATGTTGAACGCCTTGATCTCATCGCCGCTAGCAGAAAACAGCAGGGAGCCGTCGGTCATGACTCCGTCTACATCCAGCACCAGCAACGAAATCGACGCGGCTTTTTTGGCGAGGTGTGCCGGTAACCCGGGAGCAGAGGTCATATCAGATCACCCCCGCCCGTAATAGATCGTGCATGTTGATGGCGCCGATAAGCTGATCATTCCGGTTCAGTACCGGCAAGGCGTTGATCTTCAGTTCTTCCATGATATGCAGCGCTTCAGCGGCGAGCTGGTCATCGTGGATAACCCGCCCGTTGCGGGTCATAACGTCCCGGATCAGGGTTTTCTGGATATCAATGGAGCGGTCCAGGGTGCGACGCAGGTCGCCGTCGGTAAAGATACCCACCAGCTTGCCTTCCTCGTTTACCACGGTGGTCATGCCCAGGCCCTTGAGGGAAATCTCCAGCAGCGCTCCGGCCAGTGGCGTATTTTCCCGCACGCGGGGGATACGGTCGTCGGTATGCATGATGTCCGAGACGCGCAGCAGTAGACGTCGCCCAAGGGCACCGCCCGGATGGGAGAAGGCGAAGTCCTCTGCGCTGAACCCACGGGCTTCCAGCAAGGCAACCGCCAGGGCATCGCCCATAACGAGCGTCGCGGTGGTGCTGGACGTGGGGGCCAGCCCCAGCGGGCAGGCTTCCAGTTCCACGCCGACGTCGAGATTGGCGACGGCTTCCCGGGCGAGGGTGGAGTCCGGGTTGCCGGTCATGCTGATCAGCGGTGCGCCCATGCGTTTGATCAGCGGAAGAATCGTGAGTACTTCGCCCGTGTTGCCGGAGTTGGAGATGGCCAGAACCACGTCCTGACTGGTGATCATGCCGAGATCACCGTGACTGGCTTCCCCAGGGTGCACAAAAAACGACGGCGTGCCGGTACTGGCGAGGGTGGCCGCTATCTTGTGACCAATATGGCCGGACTTGCCCATGCCGGTGACGACGACGCGTCCCTTGCAGGCCATGATGACTTCACAGGCCTGCACAAAACTGTCGTCGATGCGGTCGGTTAGAGCTTCGACGGCCTTGAGCTCGATATTGATGGCGTTCAGAGCCGCAGAAATGAACGGTTTTTTCATGAATCTCCTGGTACGGTGCCGGCGCTGGAAGCCGGTCTCAAGGAAAGCCCATCATAGGGCGGAAAGTATACCACCAACAACCCATGGATACGGCGGATTCAATCCTCGCCAAGGGGTTGAAAAACCGTCATCTTCACAAAGTTTAACAGGCGCGAACATTGAGCTATGAGGCCAGTTCGCATACTGTAACGCCAAATCTCCGGTGGTAACGGTATGGTTGACAATCCCTATATTTATCTGGAAGACGTTGTTTTTGCCCGGGGCAGCCGGCGCATTTTCGATGGCGTCACGCTGTCGATCCCCCGGGGCCGGATTACCGCCATCATGGGCCCCAGTGGTACCGGCAAGACAACACTGCTCAGGCTCATCGGCGGACAGTTACGCCCCGACAGCGGCACCGTGCAGGTCAATGGCCAGGACGTGCCTTCCCTGGGGCGCAAGGCCCTGTATCGTCTGCGCGAAGGCATGGGCATGCTGTTCCAGAGCGGCGCGCTGTTTACCGATCTGAGCGTGTTTGAAAACGTGGCTTTTCCACTGCGGGTCCATACTCGCCTTCCGGACGACATGATCCGGGACATCGTACTGATGAAGCTCGAGGCGGTGGGATTGCGCGGCGCCCGGGAGCTGATGCCCTCTGAGCTTTCCGGCGGCATGACCCGTCGGGTGGCCCTGGCCCGGAGCATCGCGCTGGACCCGGAGCTGATCCTGTACGATGAGCCCTTCGCGGGGCAGGATCCCATCGCCATGGGGGTGCTGGTCAAGCTTATCCGGGAACTTAACACCACCATGGGCCTGACCAGTGTCCTGGTGTCCCACGACGTGCCTGAATCCTTCAGCATTGCGGACTACGCCTGTATCGTCTCCGACGGCAAGGTGATCGGTGAGGGCACGCCCGATGAGCTTCGCAATCACGCCTCGCCACAGGTTCAGCAGTTCCTCAACGGGCGCCCGGACGGACCGGTGCCCTTCCATTACCCGGCGCCAGACGCCGGCGTGGACTGGGGTGTAAAGATACAGGAGCAGGGCAGATAATATGGCGTCAGCGCTGTTGGAAAAAATCGTCCGGTTGGGGCGCTCCGGCCAGAATATCCTGGCCTCCCTGGGACGCGCCGGCCTTTTTCTGTGGAGCTCTCTAGTCGGTGTGCCGAACCTGAGGGTGGGCACACCCCTGCTGATTCGCCAGATCTACCGGGTCGGCGTACTGTCCCTGGCGATCGTGGTCGTGTCGGGGCTGTTTATTGGCATGGTGCTGGCCCTTCAGGGCTATACCATTCTCAGCGACTTCGGCTCGGAAAGCGCCATCGGGCAGATGATCGCCCTGACCCTGCTGCGTGAGCTGGGACCAGTGGTCACCGCCCTGCTGTTTGCGGGGCGGGCAGGCTCGGCGCTGACCGCCGAGATTGGCCTGATGAAGGCGACGGAGCAACTCTCCAGCATGGAGATGATGGGGGTCGACCCCCTGCGCCGCGTCATGGCGCCTCGGTTGTGGGCCGGCTTTATTTCCATGCCGCTGCTGGCGTTGATTTTCTCCGTGGTAGGAATCTGGGGCGGTATGCTGGTGGGGGTGGAATGGCTGGGCGTCTATGAGGGCTCCTACTGGGGCAACATGCAGTCTGCCGTGGCCTTCACTGATGATGTGGTTAATGGACTTATCAAGAGTGTGGTGTTCGGCGTGGCCTGTACCTGGATCGCCGTCTACCAGGGCTATGACTGTGTGCCGACATCGGCAGGTATCAGTGCGGCTACCACCAGAACGGTGGTGTTTTCATCCTTGACGGTGCTTGGGCTGGACTTCGTCCTCACCGCCGTCATGTTCGGGAGTTTCTGATGGCTCAGAGAACAACAGAAATCATTGTTGGCCTGTTCATCCTGGCCGGCGGCGCAGCCTTGCTGTTTCTGGCCTTGCAGGTCAGCGGTCTGACTTTCAAGCCGGCCGGTGACACCTACAAGGTGTATGCCTACTTTAACGACGCCGGCGGGCTGGCCCCCAGAGGCCGGGTTGCCATGGCGGGTGTGAAAGTGGGGCAGATCCGGGAAGTATCGCTGGAGCAGGAGACGTTTCAGGCCCGGGTGGTGATCGAGATTTCCGCCGACGTGGATAATATCCCTGCCGACAGCTCAGCGATCATACGTACATCCGGTCTTTTGGGTGAACAGTATATTGATATTTCACCCGGGGGAGATCCCGATTCCCTGGCCGATGGTGACACGTTTTACGAGACTCAGTCAGCCCTCAATATTGAGCGCGTGATCAGTAATTTTGCCTCTGGTCAAAGTAGTAGTGACTGAGTCAGGACGAGGACAGAAGGAGAAACCCATGCCTACGGTTCGACGGTTAACCTATCGCACCATTTTACTGCCGGCCTTTCTCATCATGGCTCTGGTGGCCAGCCTTACTGCCACTCCGGCTGCTGCCAGCAGTGATGACCTGGCCCGCTACGTTGATGAGAATACGAGAAAACTGGTGGAGCGCCTGAATGAGGAAAAAGGGCTTTACTCGGAGGATCCGGAGGCCTTCTTTGCTGAGATGGAAGACGCGCTGACCGGCTTCGTGGATTTCCGCCGTATCACAGCCCGTGTCATGGGACGTTATGCGCGTCAGACCACACCCGAACAGCGGGATGAGTTTGTAGAGCGGTTCAAGCGGAGCCTGTTCGATACCTATGCCCAGGCCCTGGTGAATAACTCCGACGGTTTCGAGATCAGCGTTCAGCAGGCCACCATCAATCCCCGCAATGACGACCGGGCATCCGTCAACCTGCTGGTGACCACCGATACCGGCAAGCGCTACCAGATGGTCTATTCCATGTATCGCCAGGATAGTGATGCGGACTGGCTGATGGAAAACGTTATCGTGGAAGGTGTGAATATTGGCCTGGCGTTCCGTGACCGGTTTGCTCAGGAAGTGGAAGCCCGCCGGGGTGATATCGAGGCCGTTATCGATAACTGGGGCGAGGCCGTGGCGTCCCTGAACCTGGATGAAGAAATGGAGCAGGGTGCAGAAGAGCAATGAGCGCCAGCGTCCGGGTTGCAGACGATCGTCTTGAGCTGTCAGGTCAGATAACGGCAGACAATGCCGTCGCGCTTCGCCGCCAGGGCGAGGACTGGCTGGCGCGACTTGCCCCCCAGGCACAGGCCGCGGTTGACCTGAGTGCGGTGACCAGTGCCAGCAGCCTGCTGTTATCTCTCCTGCTGTGTTGGGGCCGGGCGGCAAAAGTCCGGTCTCAGCAACTCACTTTCGAAGGTGCTTCTGATCACCTTCTCGAGCTTGCCCGTCTCAATGGGGTTGCCGGTTGGCTGACCGGCACTCCATAATCCGGTACAATTCCGCCTTCGTTTCGCATTTATTCGAGGTTTAATCGCGTATGCAAGCCCAGGACGTTGCCGAACTGGTTCGCCAGGAGCTGCCCGACTGTGAAATCCAGGTACAGAACGATGGCAATCACTATCTGGTTGTTGCGATTGGCGACCGCTTTGAGGGTATGTCACCCGTTAAAAAACAGCAGCTGATCTACGGAGCACTCCGGCAGCAGCTGGACGACGGTACCATCCACGCTCTCACCATCCGTGCTTTCACCCCGGCCCAATGGGCAGCCCGGCAACCCTAAGCCGGCGCATTACAACAGGAATTCCACGTGGATAAATTATTGATCCGGGGTCGCAAACCGCTCAACGGCGAGATCCGCATTTCCGGCGCCAAGAACTCGGCGTTGCCGATTCTGGCTGCAACATTGCTGGCGGACGAGCCGGTAACCGTCGGCAACCTGCCGCACCTGAACGACATCACTACCATGATCGAACTGCTCGGCCGCATGGGCATCGAGCTGATGATCGACGAGAAAATGAGCGTTCAGGTGGATGCCAGTACTCTCAAGGAGACGGTCGCCCCTTACGAGCTGGTAAAGACCATGCGGGCGTCCATTCTGGTGCTGGGGCCGTTAGTAGCCCACTTCGGCTCGGCTGAAGTTTCACTGCCCGGTGGCTGCGCCATCGGCAGCCGGCCCGTGAACCTGCATATCCAGGGTCTGGAGCAGATGGGCGCCGAGATACGGGTGGAGAATGGCTATATTCACGCCAAATCCAATGGTCGTCTTAAGGGCGCTCATATTTTTCTTGATACCGTTACCGTGACCGGTACCGAAAACCTGATGATGGCCGCGACCCTGGCGGATGGCGTCACCATCCTGGAAAATGCCGCCCGGGAGCCGGAGGTTGTCGATCTCGCCGAATGCCTGATCGCCATGGGCGCTGATATTCGCGGGCACGGTACAGCGACGATTGAAATCCACGGTGTTGAGCGGCTGCACGGTTGCCACTACGACGTTCTGCCGGACCGGGTCGAAACGGGTACCTACCTGGTGGCGGCTGCGGCTACGGGTGGACGGGTAAGGCTCAAGGACACCCGGGACGAGTTGCTGGAAGCGGTCCTGATAAAGCTGGAAGAAGCCGGGGCCAATATCAGTACCGGTAAGGACTGGATCGAGTTGGATATGAAAGGCAACCGGCCCAGGGCCGTCTCCGTGCGTACGGCACCGTATCCCGCTTTCCCAACGGATATGCAGGCCCAGTTTGCGGCCATGAATACCGTCGCCGAAGGCACTGGCACCATCGTGGAAACGGTGTTTGAAAACCGGTTCATGCACATCCAGGAACTGAGCCGGATGGGCGCGGACATCACCCTGGAAGGCAACGCAGCCATCATCAAGGGTGTGCCCAGCCTGACCGGAGCCCCGGTAATGGCAACGGATCTGCGGGCGTCAGCCAGTCTGGTGATTGCGGGTCTGGTGGCGGAAGGGGATACCATCGTCGACCGGATCTACCATATCGACCGGGGCTATGAATGCATCGAAGAAAAGCTCCAGTTGCTGGGGGCGAGTATTCGCCGCCTGCCAGGCTAGGGCCCGATCGCCAGCACATTCAGACCGGACGGATCACCGATGACTGATACAACCATTACCATTGCCTTGTCCAAGGGGCGAATACTCAACGAGACCATACCGTTGCTGAAAGAGGCCGGTATCGAGTTCGTGGACGATATCAGCAAGTCCCGCAAGCTGGTATTTCCATCGACGGACCCCCGGGTGCGGCTGCTGATAATCCGCGCCACCGATGTGCCCACCTACGTACAGTACGGCGGCGCGGATCTTGGTGTGACCGGCAAGGACGTGCTGATGGAACACGGTGGCGCCGGCCTGTACGAACCGCTGGATCTGAACATTTCCCGCTGCCGTCTGATGACCGCCGGCGTCAAGGGCCAGCCAGCGCCCCAGGGGCGGCTGCGGGTGGCCACCAAGTTCGTGAACCTGGCTCGTCGCTATTATGCAGCGCAGGGGCGTCAGGCAGATATCATCAAACTGTATGGCGCCATGGAGCTGGCTCCCATTCTGGGGCTGGCCGACGAGATTGTTGATATCGTCGATACCGGCAACACGCTGAAGGCCAATGGCCTTGAGCCACGGGAGCTGATTGAGAGTATCAGCACCCGGCTGATCGCCAACCGCGGTTCGATGAAGATGAAGCATGCCCAGTTGCAGCCGATTATCGAGAAGATGGGAAAGGCTGTTGAGGCCCGTCGGGTTGTTGAGGCCTGAATTTTTCGTTTTTCTGTACCACACAGGTGACCGTTATGACCGACGTTTCGATTACCCGACTGTCTGCTGCTGAGGCAGATTTTGATAATGCGCTGTCCCGCCTTCTGGCCTGGGAGGACAGCGTGGACCATCAGGTGACCGAATCCGTTCGTCATATTCTGCATGAAGTGAAACTCCGTGGTGATCAGGCAGTGCTTGAGTTTACGGCGCGCTTTGATCAGTTGGAGGCACTTACCATGGCCGAGCTGGAAATCCCGGTCGCCCGGATGGAGCAGGCGCTGGAGCAGATTCAGGCGGATCAGCGGGAAGCGCTGGAAGCCGCTGCGGAGCGTATCCGTGACTACCATCTGCATCAGCAACAGGACTCCTGGCAGTACACCGATGCCGATGGCACCGTGCTCGGGCAGAAGGTGACACCTCTGGACCGGGTGGGTATCTATGTGCCCGGTGGCAAGGCAGCCTATCCGTCATCAGTGCTGATGAATGCCATTCCTGCCAAGGTGGCCGGCGTGACCGAGGTGATTATGGTCGTGCCTACCCCCTCCGGTGTGGTGAACGATATGGTGCTGGCGGCCGCGGCTATTGCTGGTGTGGACCGGGTGTTCACTCTTGGCGGAGCCCAGGCGGTCGGCGCCCTGGCTTACGGCACGGAAACCGTACCGGCGGTGGACAAGATCGTCGGGCCGGGCAATATCTACGTGGCGACCGCCAAGCGCGAAGTTTTCGGCACTGTGGGCATCGACATGATTGCGGGCCCGTCCGAGATCCTGGTCATTTGCGATGGCAACACAGACCCGGACTGGATTGCCATGGATCTGTTCTCACAGGCAGAGCATGACGAGCAGGCCCAATCGATTTTGATCAGTCCGGACGAGGCTTTCCTGGACGCCGTGGATGCCAGTATCCGCAAGCTGCTGCCTACTCTGGAGCGGGCCGATATTATTGCCCGGTCCCTGTCTGACCGTGGTGCCATGATTCTGGTAAAGGATCTGGATCAGGCCGCGGAAGTTTCCAACAGGATTGCGCCGGAGCACCTGGAACTATCGGTGAACAACCCGCAAGAGCTGGTGGAAAAAATCCGCCACGCCGGCGCAATCTTCATGGGCAGATACACGGCGGAAGCACTGGGCGACTACTGTGCCGGACCGAACCACGTACTACCCACCTCCGGTACCGCCCGTTTCTCATCGCCGCTGGGTGTGTATGATTTTCAGAAGCGGTCATCGTTGATTGGCTTCTCTGCGGCTGGCGCAGATCGTATGGGGCGGGTGGCCTCGGTACTGGCCCGGGGGGAAGGGCTGACGGCTCACGCGCGTTCTGCCGAATACCGTATCGAATCGACGGAGACCGGACAATGAGCCGGTTCTGGAGTCCGCTGGTCAGCCAGCTGAAGCCCTATGTGCCGGGCGAACAGCCGAAAATGGATCGGCTGGTCAAACTGAACACCAACGAGAATCCTTTTGGCCCTTCTCCACGGGTTCTGGAAGCGATCCGCGCACAACTGGATGACAGCCTGCGCCTGTATCCGGACCCGGAAAGTGACGAGCTCCGTGCGGTAATTGCCAGATACTATGGCGTAGCGCCGGAGCAGGTATTTGTCGGCAATGGCTCTGATGAAGTGCTGGCCCATGTGTTCCAGGGCCTGCTGAAACAGGATCAGCCCATCCTGTTCCCGGATATCACCTACAGCTTCTACCCGGTTTACTGCGGGCTCTACGGCATTGAAAGCCGGGTGGTACCGTTGACCGATGATTTTGCGCTGGCGCCGGAAGACTACCTGGTCCCCAACGGCGGCATTATCTTCCCCAACCCCAACGCACCGACCGGCCGCGCCCTCTCCAGGGCGGAGGTTGAGCGCATTGTCGTCGGCAACCCGGACAGTGTCGTGGTTGTGGATGAAGCCTACGTGGACTTCGGGGCTGAGTCTGCCGTGACCCTGGTTGACCGATACCCGAACCTGCTGGTCTGCCAGACCCTGTCCAAGGCCCGTTCCCTGGCTGGTCTTCGGGTAGGTCTGGCCATTGGGCATGCGGATCTGATTGAGGGGCTGACCCGGGTCAAAAACAGCTTCAACTCCTACCCCATGGACCGCCTGGCCCAGGCGGGTGCCATTGCGGCCTTTGAGGATGAAGCCTGGTTCAACGAAACCCGGCACAAGATCATGGCCGAACGTGAGCGGGTGTCCGCGGAGCTGGCGTCACTCGACTTTGAAGTGCTGCCTTCCTCCGCCAATTTTGTATTCGCGCGACACCGTCAGCTGGCTGGCGGTGAGCTGGCTGCCCGGCTTCGGGAGGAGGGCATTATCGTCCGCCATTTTGACCGCCCGCGGATTGCCGATTTTCTGAGAATTACCATAGGAACCGCGGCCCAGAATGACGAATTGTTGCAGGCGCTCCGCGCACTGATGGCCTGAGGGCCGCCCTTTACGACAGGGCTGACTGACGGGAGGACCTAATGGTTGCGAGACGGGATATTCTGCAAACCCTCGAACGCTGGCTGACGCCGGAGAACTTTCAGGACTACTGTCCCAACGGACTGCAGGTTGAAGGGCGAGAGCAGGTTCAGCGGCTCATCACCGGTGTTACGGCTTCTCAGGCGTTGCTGGACGCAGCGGTATCGGCCGGTGCCGATATGATCCTGGTGCACCACGGCTACTTCTGGAAAGGTGAGCCGCAAACGGTGACCGGCATGAAGAAAGCCAGAATCAAGACGCTGCTCACTCACGATATCAATTTGGTTGCCTACCATTTGCCGTTGGACGACCATCCTGAGTTCGGCAACAACCGGCGCCTGGCGGAAGTACTGGATATCGCCAATCCCAGGCCCCTGTCCGGCCTGCTGTGGGAGGGCGAGTTAAAAGAAGCGCTGTCGGC
>CAZHAY010000001.1:0-35915 GCA_964530545.1 uncultured Marinobacter sp. | reverse complement strand
GCGCGGGAGTGCGGTATACATTACTTTGGCGCCGGGCATCACGCGACAGAGCGATACGGAGTGAAGGCGCTGGGAGAAGCCCTGGCCCGGGAGTTCGGGCTGGAGCACCAGTTTATCGATTGCGATAACCCGGTCTGACGGTCTTGGCGTCGGTTGTCAAAGCGAGCGGCGTCTTTGTGAAAGCTGAAAAAACGCCGCGCATCCTTCAGATCATGCCTTGGCTTTTTCCTCATCGCTGAGGCCGAAACCTTCTGCCAGCGTGCCCTTTTCTTCCGGATCCTTGCGGGGGGCGTAGTCCCGGGGCGGTTCTACATTGCTGGTTTCGCCATGGGCGTCGGTCAGGCGGGCTCTCTGGCGGTCCTGCTCCAGCTCTTCCAGCCACTCGTCGTCATTGGCAAGGCGGTTTGCCCCCCGGGCCATGTGATGGTTCACATCCCGAAACGCATCGTTAAAGCGGCGTAACAGGTGCGCCGACTCCATGAAATGCTCGTTTACCTGTGCCTGATAGCGGGTGTATTCACTGCGCAGCTCTTCCGTCTGCTGCTGGGCACGGCGCTGGCGCAGGGATGATCCCTGGCTGGAACGGCCAATAAGCAGGCCAATGATCAGTCCTGCAATGAGAGCGGCGACGGCGGCCAGAATCAGGTTTGTCATAGAGTGCTCATCCTGTTGGAAGTCCTTTATACAACGGAGTATACCCGTTTCATGCCGGGCCTGCCCATGACCTTGCATTAAGCAGATGTATCGTATCGGACGGCGCTCTCATGGCAAAAACGGGCGAAATTTGAGACAATGCCGCGCCTAATTTTCCATCCTTACCTTGTCAGACAGCAGAAGGCCCCGAATGACCCCCTGGGAAAGATACCAGCAAGACCTTGAGCGACCGGATTTCAGGAAAGACCCGGCGCAGGAAGACGCCGTCCGGCGGTTGCAGTCTCTGTACGAGCGTCTGGTGGCGGCGGAGAACGAGCGCATCAGGCCGCTGAAAAAGATCTCCCTGAAAGTTCGCAAAGGCCGGGCAGAGCCGGTCAAGGGGCTCTATTTCTGGGGTGGGGTGGGTCGGGGCAAGACTTACCTGATGGACACGTTTTTTGAGTCGCTTCCGTTCGAGCGCAAGATGCGGGTGCATTTCCACCGCTTTATGCAGCGGGTCCATACGGAGCTGAAAGGGCTCAAGGGTGAAAAGAACCCGCTGGAGAAGGTGGCCGCCAATTTCGCTGCGGAGGCCCGGGTCATCTGCTTTGATGAGTTTTTTGTTTCGGATATCGGCGATGCCATGATACTGGCCACGCTGATGGACGGACTGTTCAGCCGCGGCGTGACGCTGGTCTGTACCTCGAATATCCAGCCGGACGGGCTTTATAAGGACGGTCTGCAGCGTGCGCGATTCCTGCCCGCCATCGAGCTAGTGAAAAAGTACACGGATGTGGTCAATGTAGACGGTGGCGTGGACTACCGCCTGCGTACTCTCGAACAGGCGGAGCTTTATCACTCCCCCCTGGATGATCAGGCTGATATCAGTCTGCAACGGAGTTTTGACAGTCTGGCCGTGGAAGGCGGCAGCCATTCCCTGAACCTGAAGGTCAACGGTCGCAAACTGCAGGCCCGTGCCCACGCCGATGATGTGGTGTGGTTTGAGTTCCGGGAACTGTGCGACGGCCCCCGTAGCCAGAACGATTACATCGAGCTGGCCCGGGAATTCCAGACCATCATTATTTCCAACGTACCGGTACTTGGTAAGGACAAGGACGACCAGGCGCGGCGTTTTATCAATATGATCGACGAGTTCTACGATCGCAACGTCAAGGTGATCATTTCCGCCGATGCGCCCATTACCCGGCTCTATGATGGTGGCCGTCTGGAATTCGAATTCGAGCGCACCGAATCCCGATTGCTGGAAATGCAATCCCGTGAATACCTGGGCGCTCCCCACCTGGGGTAAGGGACAGAGCGCCCGGGCGATTCCAGCCCTTATCAGTGCGGCTGAAGCACCGCCTCCGGCGCGGTGATCAGTTCCAGCAAACCTTCGATATTATCCCGGTGCTGAACGGTGTCCCGGTACTTCTGGTCGTACCAGACCAGATTGTTGTAGCGGATCATGCTGCGAATTTCATGGATATATGCATCGCCCCGCTCAGAATAGGCGCCGAGGCCGGCCGCAAGCTGAATGCCCGAAGGCCGCTCGCCACGGGCACGGGCCTCTGCCCGCAGGCTTCTGAGGGTCGCGTAGCCGGGATGCCGGTTGAGGTTCTGAACATAAGCACGGACCGAGTGGTAGGCAGAGCGGAACCGGGCCACTTCGTGACTGGCACCTTCCGGACGGTGCAGGGGCACCATTCCGCAGCCCCGGGAGAAGCACCACTGTCCAAACAGGTTATTACCCTGCCGTGCAAAACGTGACGTACCCCAGGCAGACTCATTGGCGGCCTGTGCCAGCACCAGCGATGGCGGTATGGTATCCAGGCGTCTTAACAAAAGCCGGAACATCTCATCACTGCCATTCTCCTCATTTACCCTCAGTCGTTCGGCCTGCGCCGCCAGCCATCGGAAGTCATCTTCATCCAGTTCCTCTTTCTGCTGTAACTGACGCAGGTGGGCGCGCTCCAGCAGGATGCGGCTGTTTACCAGTGCGATGCGACTGTACAGATAGGAGAAGAACGCTGCCTTTTTCTCGGTAACGTCGTAATAAAGATCGAAGTTCGGCAGCGGCTCAAAAATCCAGTCCGGTAGCGCTGGCAGCGCTGCGAGCTGGATATCTTCATCCGGCGACGGCTGCTCGAAAGGGGGAGGGGAATAGAGTGCACCCCAGAGCCCAACGGCAATCAGGGGCACAAAAAACAGAAGACTTCGTAAACCTGCAGACATTCCAGCGCTCGTAGTGGCCTTGGTAAACCGGAAGTTTACCAGCGACTACGGCGCCAGTTCTGTTGCGGTTTGTATCAGAAGAAGATCTTGATACCTGCCAGCACGCCTTCGTCCAGGTTGATATCACCGCTGTAACCGTCCAGGTCGGTATTGATATAGCGGTAACCGGCAAACACGTCAGCGTTGCGAATGACCCGGTAGCTGGCGCGCAGCTCCAGGTTGGTCATGTCGTCAGAGTCGCCAAAGGACAGGATGCTGGGCGCATAGTGTGCGCTGCCGGTGAACGACAGACCCGGAACGTTGGGAATGTTGACCGTTGCAAAGCCACCAATACCCACGGCGCCGCCGTCAAGATTGTCATCGTCATCCCACCAGATACCGCGGAAGCCGATACCGGCTGTGGTCGGCAGATTGCCGAGTGCCGTACGCCCCTGGGCGTGGAGGTCACCGTTGATCAGGTGCCGGCTGCCTTCGTGGTAGGTATAGCCTGCGCCAGCCTGGATATCAGAGCGGGCGTCAAAGAAATTTACCTGCCCCCGGACAGATTCGTTGGTCAGGCTGAAGTCCATGTCAGCGGCGAAAGCCGGGGCTGCCGCCAGTGTAAGCGCAACTGGCAGGGCAAGGGCAGAAGTCCTGAACAGCATATGGGATACCTCTGAAAGTGGGTTCAAGCGTTATTATCGGGTCGTGTTGATCGACGCATGAGCATACTACCGGCGGGGCAGCGGGTGCTCAACTTAAAGTCCGTTCAGCCACCGGTCATCAATGGGGCTTGTCGGGATCCTGGTCCTGTTGATGGAGTGAATCCAGCAGGTCATCCTCGGAAACCGGCTGTGTGGACGGAATGCGATAGTCCTCACTGGCCCAGGCACCAAGATCGATCAGGCGACAACGGTCGGAACAGAAGGGCCGGTGGGGGTTGGACTCGCTCCACTCGACCGGCTTTTTGCAGGTTGGGCAATCTACTTGCATCAGTTTTCTCGTACGGGTTCAGGTGTGTTCTCAATGCAGTATTGTTCCAGAACTGCCCGTAACATGTCGATATTCACCGGCTTGGCAACAAAAATGTCCATCCCGGCTTCCCGGCTGCGCTCCTCATCCTGCTCCATGGCGCTAGCGGTGAGGGCAACGATGGGAATGGGCGTCGCACCGGATGCGGCTTCTTCCGCCCGTAGCCGACGAGTGGCGCCGTAACCATCGAGGTTGGGCATGATGCAGTCCATAAAGATAAGATCAAAGGTACCTTCATGCCAGAACCGCAGGGCTTCCTCGCCATCCACGGCGGTGGTGACGTGGCAGCCAAGCTTTTCCAGCAGGCGTTGAGTCAGTGCCCGGTTGACCGGGTTGTCTTCCGCCAGCAGGATGCGCATGGGGGCACCGGGCAGCGGCGGCGGAGTTGGCAAAGGCGCCATGGGGGCCTGCAGTGAGAAGCGGGTGAGGAACCGCCGCTCGCCCTGGTCGGCGTCTTCGAACAGCTGGTTAAGCATGGGCGCCAGCCTTGATTCCCGCAGCGCCTTGCTGAGGAACGCGTCGGCACCCGCACTGCGGAAGTGCTCACCGTCGCCCCGCTGGGGGTTGGCGGACAGCAGGAACACCCGTGTATTGCCCCAGGCCGGGTTCTCCCGCACCTTGCGGCAGAGCAGGTCGCTTTCCATATCTGGCAGGAAACCGTCGAGGATAATGGCATCAAAGGGGGTGCCGGACTGTTCGGCACTGGCCAGCGCAGACAGTGCTTCGCCTCCGGAACGCACCGCTTCGATGTCCACCTCCAGGCGAGACAGCATCTCCAGGGTTATCTTTCGGGACAGGGCGTAGGAGTCCACCACCAGGATGCGCCGGCCGCGGACATGGCCGACGCTGGTGCGATTCCGGCGCTGGCGACGGCTGGCTTCGGTCAGCGTAATCTCAGCCCAGAACGTCGACCCCTCGCCCGGCGTGCTTTCCACCTCAAGCTGGCCGTCCATCAGCGACACCAGCTGGCGACAGATGGTCAGCCCCAGCCCCGCCCCTGGCGACTGCCGCCGTTGCCAGGCGTCAAGCTGAACATAGGGTTCGAACACCTGGGGGAGTTGCTCGGCACTGATGCCGCTACCGGTATCCTCCACGGAAAACCGCAGTTGTACCCGGTCCCCCTTACGACCAAGCACTTCTGCGCTGACCAGCACGTGGCCGGAATCGGTATACAGGATGGCATTGGAAGTCAGGTTCAGCAGTAACTGGCGGATGCGGATGGGGTCGCCCATCAACTGATCGGGCAGGTCGTCGTCCACCCGCAGTTCAAGAGCAAGGCCCTTGTCCAATGCACGCGGCCCCAGCATGTTAACCAGATCCTGCAGGGTATCGCGGGGAGCAAACGGAATATTGTCCAGCTCAAGTCGGCCGGATTCGATACTGGAAATGTCCAGCAGGTCATTGATGATGGCTGAGAGTCCTTCTGCGGCGTTCAGCAGCGTATCCACATACTCCCGCTGCTCCTGGTCCAGCCGGGTATCTTCCAGCAGGCTGGCGTAGCCCAGCACCGACTGCAGTGGAATCCTCAGTTCATGGCTGAGGTTTGCCAGAAACAGGTTCTTGGCCCGGTTCGCCCGCACCGCTTCGTCCCGCTCATCGATGGACTGACGGCTGGTCTGGCGCAGGCTCCGGGTTTCTTCCAGCAGCCGCTCCCGCATCTGGTTCAGCGCCTGCTCCATTTCGCTCAGTTCGTCCGGCCGTGCCGGTGGCTTGCGGGACAGGTGCAGGGGCTCAATAAGCGCATCCAGATTGAGCCGGGTGGCATAGGCAGCCATGGTTTCCAGGTGGCGGGAGAGCATGAAGCGCACAATGATCAGCAGGCCAAGGGTACCAAGCATCACCACAATGGACTGGAACAGCAGCAGAATCAGGGCGCGATCCCGCACGGCTGCCTGAACCTGGCTGGTAGAGGAGTTCAGCACGAGCCGGCCCAGGGTGGGTGAGTCGGCCGTGGGTGTGCGGAGGATACGCAGGGGGTGCACGTGACTGATCACGTCGCCATCGGGGTAGGCACCTGCACTGAACTGGCGGCCGTTGCTGGTGGTGATCTCCACGTGCTGGATAACTCCGAAGGCGAGCAGGTCACCGAGGGTGTTCTCCACTTCCCGGTAGTTCATCAGCCAGAGTTGCTGGCTGAGGTTGCCTTCGATAATCTCCGCGGTCTTCTGCTGCAGATTGCGGATTTCATCCATGCGACGGTCGGTCTCACCGGCCAGTTGTAAGCCGGTAGCGGCCAGTGCCACCATCATGCTGAACAGCAGGACATAGACCAGCAGGCGCGCGGCCAGCGGCCGGACGCCAAGCGTTCGGGTCAGGGCAGCAATCACTCTGGTTGGAGACAAGGCACATGGTTCCCTGTGATACGAAATTCCGTGCTGCAGTCTAGCAGACTGACAATATAACAACACCGACCAAGTCAAACCTGAAACGGACGTTCAGGTCATAAAGATGAACCCCGTACACCCGCTCTTCATTCTGCCGGCCACGCCGAAAGGATGGCCTTGGATCGTAGCTGGTCACGTCCTCGATCAGTCCTCTCAGATCAGGGTAGCGCTCCGCTGGCAGGTCGGCAAGCTGTGCCTCGGCTTCTTCGGTGAACCGTACCGGCAGGCGATGAGGGGCAGTTTCTCCGACCCAGCCGATCCGGGCGTCCGGTATGGCATCGGCAAAGGGCAGGTAGGGCTTGATGTCGAGTATGGGTGTCCCATCAATCAGGTCATGGTCGCGAATACGCAGGATCAGTTCGCCATCCTGTCGGATCAGCCCCTGATTGCGAACCACCGACAGCCCCAGGCTGTTGGGCCGAAACGGAGAGCGGCTGGCGAAGACGCCCATTTTGCGATTGCCGCCCAGCCTTGGCGGGCGTACCAGTGGCCGCCAGTCAGCGCGAACCGCTTCATGGAACTGGAACGTCAGCCAGAGGTGGCTGCAGCTTTCCAGCCCCCGGAACGCGTCCTCCAGATTGAACGGCGGGCATATCACCAGATCGGCCCAGGCATGACGGGTGAGGCCAGGCTGTCTTGGCACCCCGAACTTGTCCCGGAAACAGGAGCGGGTTCGTGCGATGGGCGTGAGTGTCAGCGCATCTTCGGCGGGACGGGCAGCAAAGGGCGGTCGGCGTGACATGGAGCTTCCTCGTGTGACAGCTCAGCGGGGCCGGATATGGCCGGAGAAGAACATCTCCAGCCGGAACAGCAGGGCGGTGTCTTCCTTGAAGTGATTGTCCCGTTCGAACTCGATGGACGGGATCACCTCACCATACAGCCAGTCGTGATACAGGCGGTAACGCCAGGTGAGATCTGCAAAGTAACCGGTATGGCGCCAGCTCGGCTGGCTTTCACCAAGCACCCCCAGGCGGGGGTTGAGTTCAGAGCGGTTATTCAGGCGCTTATGGAAATCGAAAATCTGCGCCAGGTCGAATTGCCGCTCGTCATGGACCCAGACCGCTTCGGAACTGGCCAGGAAGGTCCACCCATTGCCAATGTCCCGGTCGAATCCAAGCCAGGTTGACGCGCCCCAGCCATCCTGATGAAAGTAGTAGAACCGCTGCCGGACACCCAGGCGCCAGTCGGTCCATTGCCAGTTGCCGCGGGCCGTCGCCCGCCAGAATGCGTCGGGTGGAAACCGCAATCGTGCGCCTACGTCATTACTCAGGTTAACCGTATCGGAGATGACCGACAGATACCGCAGCGCGCCGGTGGCGTCGGTATCCGAGCGTTCATTATCGGTGAGCTGGCGGCTGCGGCGGCGCTCGCCCAGGGGAATCAGTTCATCACTTTCACTTTCAAGAACCACCCGCAGCTGTTCCTGGGCGGTCGGCAGGTCCAGCCGGAAGCGGGCTTCGGGCTCAAGATTGGCCAGTTTGCCGGTTCGGGACTCCGCCGCCAGCCCCAGTCGCAGGTAGCTTTCATTGCCAGGCATGGCCCGGGGGGCGCCGGAAAGGGTGCGGTCGGCCCAGGCGCCCAGCGCCTGAACACGTTCAGACTGATCATGCTCCTGGCCGATAACCCAGTTGGAAAAGCTCATCCAGTAGGAATCCCGGGGCTCGCGCCAGAACTCATCCGGCGAAAACGTATAGAAGTCAGCCGGCAGGGTCTCAGGCGTTAGCCATTGGGCCGCATCCTGACCCGACGCACTGCCCGACGCCGCAATCACAAAGACGCCCAGTATGGGGGTGAGGTGGGAAAGCCAGGAAGATCGTCGGCCCACCGCGCTACTCGTCCTGAAAAAGTTCGAGAAGCTCCAGATGCAGCTCCTGTACCTGCCGCTCAACATCCGCAAGAGGATGATCGTTTCGGATAACGTAATCTGCACGACTGACCCGGTGCTCCCGCGGCATCTGGGCGGCAATGATCCGTTCGACCTGATCCCGGTCGTTATTGTCGCGCCGCATGGTGCGTTCGATCTGGGTCTCTACGGGTACGTCCACCACAATGTCCCTGGCGGTCAGCGTATGCTGATCCGTTTCCAGTAGCAGGGGCGAAACCAGCAGGACGTAGGGCTGGTCATAGCGGTCGGGCCGGAGCTGACGGGCAAGTTCATCACGGATGGTGGGGTGAAGCAGGGCTTCGAGCCATTCCCGCTCACTGGCATCCTGGAACACGATGGTTCGCAGGGCGGCCCGGTCAAGCTGGCCATCCGGTTGCAGAATGGGATTGCCGAAATGCTCGGCAATTCGGGCCAGCGCGGGGGTACCTGGCTCAACCACTTCCCGGGCGACGATATCGGCATCCACCCAATGGACGCCCAGGGCACCGAACATTCCGGCCACGGTGGATTTTCCGCTTCCTATACCGCCGGTCAGGCCGATAACGACAGGTTTGCCCATGCAGAACCTCTGAATCTGGAGTGAAGACCGGTTGCGTAACCGGCTGCCAGCACAGGCCGGCGGCTCAATGGAAGAGGATTCTGCCACGGACTCACCAGGAGTTGCACCCCCGATCCGGATTTTGTCAGCCTAGCCGCGCCTGAATCGCCGCGCCAATGGTGCGGGTATCCCGCTGACCCCCGCCATTATCCGCGAGGTCGGCGGCCACAGCGTCGAACAGGGTCCGTCCAGCCTGGGTCAGAGGAGGCTCCCTCCGGCCAAGCCACTCCAGCATCCTGGCTGTGGTGAACAGCATGGCCGTGGGGTCCGCCAGGCCCTGCCCTGCGATATCGGGCGCACTGCCGTGGGTGGGCTCGAACATCGATGGCAGGTCCGGGTTGTCCGGGTTCAGGTTGCACGAAGGCGCCACGCCCATGCCACCGGACAGCACAGCGGCCAGATCCGTCAGGATGTCGCCCTGCAGATTGCTGGCGACGACCACATCAAATGCCCAGGGGGCCTGAACAAACTTCATGCAGGCGGCGTCGATCAGCTCATGGTGGGTGACAACCTCCGGGTAATCCCCTGCAACCTCGTTAAAGACTTCGGTATAAAGGTCGCCCCAGTAACGCAAGGCATTGCGTTTGGTGATCAGGCAGACCTGGCTGGTCCGGGCCTCGCCATCCGGCCCCCGGAATTCCCTCGGGCGACTGGCAGCACGCCGGTGCTCTGCCCGCAGCCGGGCCTGTTCGAAACCGTAGCGGATAATGCGTTCGGTGCCGCGACGGGTGAATACCTCCATCTGGGTTGCCACTTCGTGCTCGGTGCCCTGACGCAGCCGTCCTCCCTGACTGACGTATTCGCCTTCGCTGTTCTCGCGAATCACCAGCATATCGACATCCCGGGCCCGCTCGTCTGCCAGATACTGTTTGGCGCCGGGTAGCAGCCGTGCAGGGCGCTCACAGACCCATTGGTCGAAGCCTTTGCGCATGGCCAGCAGGGGTGCAAGGGAAACACTGTCGGGCAGCAGATAGCGATCGGGCTGGTGCAACGGGCCGGGATCTCCCAATGCGCCCAGCAGGATCGCATCGTACCGACGTAACTGGTCAAGCCCGTCAGCCGGCATCATATCGCCGTGTTCCTGATGCCAGGCATGGGACGGCCAGGGCAGGCGTGTCCATTCCAGGGGCAGGTCAAATTTCTCACGCAGGCGCTCAAGACAGGCAACCGCTTCTGCAATGACTTCAGGACCGACGCCGTCGCCGGGCGTTATCGCGACGCGCAGTGATTGTGGCATAAGCCCGCACTCCCGCAGCTTGGAACCGGATTCGGGCGGGATGCCCGAACGCTTGTGTCCAGTGTAGACACGGAGGCCGGATCCGTCAGGCACGTCAGGGGTGCCTATCCCCGGACAGTATGGCAAGATCGGCGGTTGCAGCCATCTGTCGCGCTGCTCCGCATTTGATCGCAACCCCGGCCACAAAACCGGCATGCAGGAGGCCTGATGCTCTATCGTATTATTACCCTGGTGGGCGGCATCGTTTTTGTCGGTGTACTCTACGGATTGATCTGGCTTCTGTGCCGGAAATTCCTGCAACGTCACCAGGTAACGGAAGACCTGAACGACCGGGCGACGTCCCTGGCAACCTGGACCTTTACCGGTGTGTGTCTGGGCCTGGCGCTGGTGGTTTTCGGCGCCTTCATTCTCGGCCCCTGGGCGTTTTACCGTACCGCCAGGGCGCAGGGCGTGCCGGTTTCTGATGGCACCGCTGTCTGGTGGGGCTTTGGCCTGGTTTCCCTCGCACTGGCACTGACAGGGGCCGGGTTCGCCGGTTTCCTCTGGGTGGTAGGCGTGTTCTGACGTTGCCGGAGTCAGGCCAGCGCGAGTTCGTCAGCGACTGCATGGAACTGTTCCCGCAGCCAGAGCAGCGCAGGTTCTTTCTCATAGGCACGGTGCCAGTACAGATGTATGTCCACCTCTGGCAACCCGGGGGGCGGGTTGAGAATACAGGTGTCCGAGCGCGAGACCATCTGACGGGCATAGCCTTCAGGCATGGTCAGTAACAGGTCGGAGCTCTCGACCACCTGACAGGCCGCGTAATAATGCTGGCAACGGAGCCTGATCTGTCTTTGCAACCCCATACGGGACAGCTCAAAGTCTTCAATGCCAGGTCCTTCATTGCGGGACGAAACCAGGATGTGCCGTGCTGCAAGGTAATTTTCCATAGTCAGTTCCTGCCCCGCCAGGGGGTGGTCCTTGCGGGCAATCACAACCCGCCGGTCCTTGCGCAGCTGTTCATGGGCAGTCTGATCACTGATGGGAAGCAGCACATCCACGGCGTAATCCAGGCGACCCGCGGCCAGCAGGCTTTCCATATCCCGGCGTGCAACCCGCTGGCTGTTGATCTCGATTTCGGGGTACTGATCAAGCCTTGTCACGAGCAACGGCAGGAAGGTGGATTCCAATACATCCCGCAGGGCCAGGGCAAAGGTCTTGCGGTGGGTGGATGGGTCGAAAGCATGAAACTGGTTGACGGCACTGTGTATCTGGTTCAGCCCGGGGCGCATGGACTCCACGAATCGCCGGGCCAGGGGGGTCGGCACCATGCGGTTACCCTGGCGGGAGAACAGCGGATCGCCAAAGTGCTCCCGCAGGCGGGCAAGAGAGTGGCTTACCGCTGGCTGCGTCAGGTTAAGTGCCCGGGCGGCCCGGGTCAGGCTGCCTTCCCGGTAAATGGTATCGAAGACGTGAAGCAGGTTAAGATCGAGCCGGTTTGAGGCCATCGGTGTGCTCATTAATCCGGTTAGTCAGCAGGGTGGTGATTCACCGGGCCGATGAATCTGAATAATATTCAGCCATAAGAATAATTCAGTCGCGTAATACTTAACAGCCCCCTAGACTGGCTCGTTACCGCGAATTCCGGCACCTCTGCGTTTGCACACCAGCTGCAACCTGGACATCATCGCGATTCCGCATTGAATCACTCCGCACGGAGGCTGAAATTTGGCAACCATCTACCTGATTCGCCATGGCCAGGCCAGCTTTGGCAGCGACAACTACGATCAGTTATCAGAAACCGGCTGGCAGCAGGCCCAGGTGCTAGGGCGTTGGCTGGCCGGTCGTGTGCATCCGGATGTGGTTATCGGTGGCGATATGCAACGCCACCGTGAGACCGTGGAGGCCATTGCCAGTGGTTATCGGGGGTCGTTTCCGGATATGCAGGTGGCGACCGGATTTAACGAGTTTGACCACACCTCGGTGGTCCATCGCTTCAGGCCTGAATGGGCGGATCGGGAGCAGATGCAGGCCGAACTCGCCGCAACGGGCCATCCGGCCCGGGCTTTCCAGCAGACCTTTACCGAGGCCGTGCAGCGCTGGGTACAGGGTGAACATAATCATGAGTACGGCGAGTCCTGGCCCCAGTTTAAAGCCCGGGTGAACGGTGCCCTGGATGACCTGATTCACTGGGCCAACGGCGGTGATGTGTTTGTCTCAACCTCCGGCGGTCCCATAGCGGTTATCATGCAAAGCCTGTTGGGACTCAGCGACAGCAAGGCATTGGCCCTTAACGAGGTTATAGCCAACACCAGTATTACCCGGGTGCTGTACTCCGGGAGCCGGCGCAGCCTGGCAGTATTTAATAATTACAGCCACCTGGAGGCCGAAGGGCCGGAACTGGTGACCTTCCGCTAATGGACGCAAGATTGACGAAAAGGAGAGAACACCATGAGTAAAAAGAATCTGTTTAACCTGGAAGGGCGCGTGGCCCTGGTGACCGGTGCCAGCCGTGGCATCGGTGAGAGCGTGGCCCGCCTGCTGGCGGATAACGGTGCCCATGTGATTGTCAGCAGCCGCAAGATCGATGGCTGTGAGGCGGTGGCCAGCAGTATCCGCGAGAACGGCGGCAGCGCCGAAGCTGTGGCCTGCCATATCGGCGAAATGGATCAGCTGGAGGCCATCTGGCAGCATATCCGCGAGAAGCATGGCAAGCTGGATATCCTGGTCAATAACGCGGCCACCAACCCCTACTTCGGCAAGATCGAAGAGACCGACCTGGGGGCTTTCCAGAAGACCATAGACGTCAATATTCGCGGCTATTTCTTCATGTGTGCCGAAGCGGCCAAACTGATGAAGGAAAAAGGTCAGCCGGGGGCTATCGTCAACGTCGCGTCGGTGAACGGCGTCACGCCAGGCTTTATGCAGGGCATCTACTCCATCACGAAATCGGCGGTGATCGCCATGACCCGTGCCTATGCCCGGGAACTTGGCCCGGACAATATCCGGGTGAACGCGCTGCTGCCAGGTCTGACCGACACCAAATTTGCCAGCGCTCTCACCTCCAACGACAGCATTCGTGACCGGGCGCTGGGGCATATTCCCATGCACCGCATGGCCCATCCGGATGAAATGGCGGGAACCGTTCTGTATCTGGTATCCGATGCCTCCAGCTACACCACCGGCACCTGTGTCAACGTGGACGGTGGTTACCTGACCGTCTGATTGCTCCCAGGTAGCATAAAAAAAAAGCCCCGGCTCCTCAGGAGTCCGGGGCTTTTTGATATCAGAAGGTGCTTACCGGGACTCGGCCTTGGACAGCGCGGTGCCTACCGGCGGATTGCTGTGCAGGGAATACAGCACCTTGTCCAGCAGGGCCTGACCGTTCCAGGCAGGGGAGTGGTTGACGATGCCTACTACCGCCCAGGTGGTGTTGTTGTCATCCCGGGTGAAGCCGGCAATGGAGCGCACATCCTGCAGCAGTCCGGTTTTGATCCGGCCCATGCCTTCCATACCGAGATTGCGCAGGCGTCGGGCCATGGTACCGTCCATGGCGGTAATCGGCATGGAGGTCATCAAGTCCGCGCCGTAGGGGCTTGCCCAGGCTTTGGTCAGAATGGCGGACATCTGCCGCGCGCTCATGCGCGCGTGCCGGGACAGGCCGCTGCCGTTGTCGATGACCATGCCCCGGGTATCTATGCCTTTGTCTTCCAGCCAGTTGTAGATGGCGCGGATGCCGGACACCCGGTCATCGTTGTCGGCCACGTGGCGATGGTTGGCGCCGATGGTCAGCAACAATTGCCGTGACATCACGTTGCTGCTCCATTTGTTGATATCGCGGACCATGGTCACCAGATCCGCAGAGGTGGTGCTGGTGACTAACCGAGCATCCGCCGGGATGGAGTCGACGCGCCAGTTACCGGTGATGGTGCCGCCCAGTTCCTGCCACAGCGTCATCAGGATTTCGCCGCTGTATTGCTCGTGGGGGATCAGTGACAGGTACGCGGTGCTGCGGCAGCCTTCGGGCAGTTCACCCTCTACCCGCACGGTCACTTTGCCATTGGGTCCGGGAACCGGTGTCCACACGACCTCTTTGGATCCGGGGCAGGAGCCGACTGCGCTGGCGGTAATACGGTTATCGATGGTAATGGAGGGAAGCGCAGGCGTCGTCCAGGCCCGGGTGCCGCGCTCGTCGGCCCGCGCCTGAAAATGTACCAGGTTCATATTCAGCAGGACCGGGGAGGGTTCTACCAGAAACGGCCGATACGGGTTATTGCCATTATCGACAAAGCGGGGCAGTCCATCCGGTAACAGGAATACCTCATTATTGAGTACAATGTCGCCGTCAATGGTGGTGACGCCCAGTGAGCGGATCTCATGGAGGATCGTCCAGAGCCGTTCGATGGTCAGTTTCGGGTCCCCGCCAAAGCGCACATAGAGGTTCCCCTTGAGGGTGTCGCCTTCATAGGTGCCGTCGGTCACAAAGCTGGTGGTCCAGCGATAGTTGGGGCCGAGGATTTCCAGTGCGGCGTAGGTGGTGAGCACTTTCATGATAGAGCCGGGGCTCATAAGGGCGTCGGCGTTCAGATACTGCTCGATGCCGGGGCCATCCATGGGAATAGCCGCGACACTCAGGCCGTTGATATTGTCCAGGGACTTCTCGGCGAATCCACGGATTTCATGGCCCCAAACCCGTCGCTCCGGCTGGTCTGCCGCGACAGCCGTTCCGGCCAGCAGACTGAAAGAGACCAGCCCCGCCCCAAGAGTTCGGGCAAGGGCAGATGCGCGGAGTCTTGTGAGTGTGCTAACGGCCATGACGGGGACTTCCATAAAAGGACAGACGGTGAAGATTTCACCTTAGCCTAATTTGCAGCGGAGAACTATGTTCTCAGCCTATACATAACGTTAAAAAATGGCAGCAGGGTGTCGAAACTAAAGCACTTTGTGAGGGCCGGTTACGTCATGTATCGATGCGATCCGGTTTGGTGACCGGCAGCGCAAACCTGCTATAAACCTTTTGTATTGCATCAGGCCGCGCCTGATCCGTTCAGATAACCTGGGAGAGTTTCAAGTGGTCACTGGAAAGTGCCTGTGTGGCGATGTTGCGTTTGAATACCAGGGTCCATTGGGCCCGGTTACCCTGTGTCATTGCAGCCTGTGCCGCCGCGCCCATGGCAGTGCTTTTTCCGCCAGCGCTCCGGTTCAGCGGGCCCACCTTCAGTGGCTCGTAGGTGAAGGCCAGATAGCTGAATTTGAATCCCGGCCGGGCCGGTTCCGGGCGTTTTGCCGCCGTTGTGGTAGCCCGCTGTATAGCCGGGTGGATGCCATTCCCGGTATTCTGCGGCTGCGGGTGGGTGTTATTAATGAACCCCTCGGCAAGGGCCCGGCTGCCCACGTTTATACCGGCTCAAAAGCCGACTGGTTCAGCATCACCGATGACACGCCTCAGTACGAGAAAACGGAAAGGGCCAACGATCCACACTGAGTCGCGGCCTTTCCGTGCCTTTTCAGCATGGGCTCACGGCGATGCCGGTACGATCCGGAGTACTTCGCCGTCAGCCGAGTCGGTAAGCAACCAGAGGTGACCGTCCGGTCCCATGGCGACCGAGCGTATGCGCTTGCCGAGATCCGCCAGCAGGTCTTCCTCACCGGTAACCGTCCGTCCCTGCAGTTCCAGTCGGACCAGTTTCCTCATTTTCAGGGCGCCGACAAACAGGTCCCCCTGCCATCCCGGAAAATCATCCCCGGTGTAAAAAGCCATTCCGGCAGGCGCGATGGACGGGTCCCAATAGTGCAGAGGTTGTGCCATACCTTCCTGTTCGGTCTTATCGGAGATAACCGCACCGCTGTAGTCAATGCCGTAGGTAATCAGTGGCCAGCCGTAGTTGGTGCCTGTTTCGATGATATTCACCTCATCGCCGCCGCGAGGTCCGTGTTCGTGGCTCCAGATCTCGCCGGTGTCAGGATGCAGGGTCATTCCCTGGATGTTGCGATTGCCCTTGGTGAAGAGGGTTGGTCGGGCGCCGTCCTGATTCAGGAACGGGTTATCGTCCGGTATTTCGCCATCAATAGTGATGCGGTGTACGGCCCCGGCATCGTCACCGAAGTCCTGAGCCCGATCCATCTCACCCCGGTCACCAACCGTCAGATACAGGTAACCATCGTCGGGGATCACCATGGGGCCTGCAAAATGCCGGGTGATCCCCGATCGTGGCTTAGCCTCAAAGATCACTTCAACGTCGCTCAGAGCCGTGCCGTCAAGCCGAGCGCGGGCAACCTGGGTGGTTAACCCCTGCCCGTTGTCATGGGCATAGCTGAGGAAAAGCATCTGGTTGGCTGCAAAATCCGGGTGCAGCAGGATGCCCAGCAGCCCGCCCTGTCCCCTGGCCGCGACGGCCGGGACCCCGGATACCGGGTCCTCCAGCAGCTGACCGTCGCTGATGATCCGCAATCGACCGGCGCGCTCGGTAACCAGTTGTTGTCCATCGGGAAGAAAGGCGATGGCCCAGGGATGATTCAGGCCCGATGCCACCGTTTCGATCCTGAACTCTGCCTGGTCAGAGCGGTGGGTCTGCGCCTGAAGGTGCAGGCTCATCGCGGCGGTGGCAAAGGCAACGGCAGTGACGACGGTTCTGATCATGGGTTCCTCCTAATGACAGGCCGCGTCCAGGGCGAACCGTTGGCCCTGCCGTTCGGGGCAATGAACGTCTATCTGAGCTTATCAACCGAAGCCACGGTCGCCAGCTTAAACACGCGTAATGGCGACCGTCCGTTGAGCGTTGATGTTACGACTACACTGACAGGGTGTGTGAAATCCAGAAGCCCTGCAAGGGGCGGCAACGCAAACCAGGAGGCGACTTTATGTCAGATCATCACGTGTATAAAAAGACCGAAGTGGTCGGATCGTCCAGAACGAGCATTGACGATGCGATCGCCAACGCCATCGCGGAATGCGCGAAAACCATACGCAATCTCGAGTGGTTTGAAGTGACTGAGACCCGCGGGCACATCGAAAATGGCAAGGTGGGACACTATCAGGTCAGTCTGGTGGTGGGTTTCCGTATAGAAAGCAGCTGATCCTGCAACCACTCTGATCACTCGCGGGTCTGATCTGCGCCCCCGGGCCTGCGAAGATGTTTCTGCAGCCAGCGATCGAGCTGGTCGGCAAATTCCTTGCGGTCCTGTTGGCTGAACGCCGGCGGGCCGCCGGTTACCTGGCCGGCATTCCGCATCTCTTCCATGAAGTTCCGCATTGCCAGCCGCTGTCGGATGTTTTCCCGTGTGAAGGCCTGACCACGGGGGTTGAACACATCGGCTCCCTTCTCTATGGCTTCTGCCGCCAGCGGAATATCCTGGGTGATCACCAGATCCCCAACGGTCAGCTGATCAACAATTTCCTGATCCGCGACATCAAAGCCATGGGCCACCTGGCGTGCGTGAATCCACGGGCTGGGGGGTAGGCGGATAAAGTGATTGGCAATAAAAGTCGTGCTGACCTGCCAGCGGGTGGCAGCCCGGCAGAGAATGTCACGAACAGGGACAGGGCAGGCGTCGGCATCGACCCAGATTGGCATGTTCAGAACTTCCGGCAGTTATCCGGCCCGCAGTGTAGCGTCACGGTCCTGAGAATGGTAGCCACTGGAGACGCGGTCAGGCCACCGGGGAAGGCAGGTGCAGAACGGTTTCCCCGGTTTCCTGACGGCCTGACCTGAATGTCAGCAAGCCGTATTAAAGGTTCAGCAGAAACTCGTTGATAGCGCCGCGCTGGCTTCGGGTTTCGGCCTCCGGGGTCCGGAATACCAGCCGGTTCGCATCCTGTTGCAGGTCAACCGCATTGCCAAAGGCGCAGTTTACCTCGGAGATTCCGGTAATCTTGTCCTTGAATTCCGCATCTTTACGACAGAGGGATTCAATCTCGGTTGCTACCTGGCCACAGTAACCTGAAATGCTCAGATTGCTGAGTTGCTCGTCGCTCAGGTTTGTCCAGTCCACCTGGGTTTTTACCAGTGTCCCGCATACCTTGCTGGCGGATTCGTCGATGGTGCGAAGCGCCTGCTGCTGGCGCTGGAGTGCGCCCTCACGATCAAAGCTGGCCAGCGCCTGCTGCCGACCGTCTTCCAGATGCTGCTCGTATTCCGCCACCAGAGCGGCCTTGTCAACGGACGTGCTCCGGGTCTCATCCACCGACAGAGCGTAGGGCTCTTCGCGACCGGGGATGTAGGCGGTGTAGTCTGTGGAAGCCCAGTAGGAGCGTGCGAAGAGCACCAGCGTACGCATTTTTCCGTCCAGTTCACTGCGGTAGGCGCGCTCATCGTTAGGGCGCTGCTCAACGTTGGCAAGCAGGACCACGCCATCCAGTGGATGGTCGACGCCGGTGACTTTGATCAGCGCCTGGTCGCCCGCCGCCGTGGGCACCAGCGTAGCCGTAACGCCATCATTACCGGTCAGTACCTGAACCGGGTCGCCAAGCTCCAGCCCATGGGCTGACAGAGACAAAAGCGCAAGGGCCATCAGAAGAAAACGGTGGGGGAATCTTCGGATCATAAGAGTAAGTCCTTGTGTCCTGTTTGAAGGGGTCCTGTTGAAACAGAGTCCAGTGTGACGGGCTGTCATGTCAGGGCTGGAGCGCCGGACAAACAACAGGTAGTTTGCTACCGCCGCGGATTCTCGTCGTATTTCCCGCTGTTCACAAGACGATAGCTTAAAACGTCTCGGTTTGGAGTCGGTAGCGAGAACTGTTTCTCGTTTCTGTTGAACATTCGGTAACCATCGACTAGAAAATAGAGACAACTCCCGTGTGATCCACGGGGTACCCACCAACAGCCAACGTGCCCGGAGGGCCACAAGCTCCAGGGGAAACGTTGTGAGGAGACGGGGATGAAAGACCACTATCAGTTCTCGGTGGACCATGTCCGCTATCTGGACGATACCGGAGCGCCACTGGGTGAGCTGCCCGCTTTCGCCAGTGATACGGAACGTCTGCTGGACGCTTACCGCAATATGGTGCTCACCCGCACCCTGGATCAGAAAATCATCGCTCTGCAACGCACTGGCAAGTGTGGCACCTATCCGTCAGTACTGGGTCATGAGGTGATCGGTACAGCGATTGGCCAGTGTCTGGAGCCCACTGACGTGTTTGTTCCCTACTACCGGGACCAGTCAACCCAACTGCTGCGGGGCGTACCGATGGTCAACATGCTGCTGTACTGGGGCGGCGACGAGCGGGGCAGTGCAGGATGGGAACGCTGTCCGCAGGATCTGCCTATCTCGGTACCCATCGCCACCCAATGCTGCCATGCCGCAGGCATCGCCGCCGCCATGCGGATCCGGGATGAGAGGCGTGCGGTCCTGGTCACCCTCGGCGACGGCGCCACCTCTAAGGGGGACTTCCTCGAAAGCATCAACCTGGCGGGCGCCTGGCACCTGCCGGTGGTGTTTGTGGTTGCCAACAACCAGTGGGCCATTTCGACCCCGCGGGCGTTGCAGACGGGCGGTGAAACCATCGCCCAGAAAGCCATCAGCGGGGGCATTCCCGGGCGTGTCGTCGACGGTAACGATTACTTCGCCATGAGCGAGGCGGTGGAGCAGGCGCTGGCCCGGGCTCGTGGAAATAAGGGGGCAACGGTTATCGAGGCGATCACCTATCGGCTGGGTGATCATACCACCGCTGATGACGCCACCCGGTACCGTCCAGCTGATGAGCTGCGTCGTGCCTGGGACAGGGACGGTATCAAGCGCCTGCAGAGCTATCTCCACCAGACCGGTAATTGGGACCCGGACCGGGAGCAGGAGCTGCAGGCCCAGTGCCGCGACAAGGTCGACACGGCGGTTCAGGCTTATCTCGACAAATCGCCGGAGCCGCCAACGGCCATGCTGGACTACCTGCTTGAGACTCTGCCCGAGGCCCTGGCCGGGCAGCGGGAACGACTCGCCCGTGTGGCGGAAGGAGGTGCGTCATGAACATGAACGCGTCGATTGAAACCGCTGGCCGGCAGGATAGCAGCGCCGCAGTGGAGCACAAGGTCACTCTGGTGGAAGCGGTGAATCTTGCCCTGGCCCGGGAAATGGAGAATGACGAGTCGGTGGTCCTTTTGGGAGAAGATATTGCTACTAACGGCGGGGTGTTCCGGGCCACGGTGGGGCTCAAGGAGCGTTTCGGCTATAAGCGGGTGATGGATACCCCGCTGGCCGAGAACCTGATTGCCGGCGTTACCATTGGAATGGCTACCCAGGGTCTGCGGCCGGTGGCAGAGTTCCAGTTCCTGGGCTTCATCTATGCGGGCTTTGAACAGATTATCAGCCATGCATCCCGGATGCGTAACCGCACTCGCGGCCGCCTGCATTGTCCGCTGGTTTACCGGGCACCGTTCGGTGGTGGCATCCATGCGCCCGAGCATCATAGTGAAAGTACTGAAGCGCTGTTTGCTCACATCCCCGGTCTGCGGGTGGTCATCCCCAGTTCGCCACAGCGGGCCTACGGGTTATTGCTGGCGGCGATACGCAATCCCGATCCGGTGATTTTCCTGGAGCCCAAGCGTATCTATCGTGCGGTCACTCAAACCGTCAAGGACAACGGTGAGGCGCTGCCTCTGGATGTCTGCTTCACCCTGCGGGAAGGAGACGACGTGACGCTGATCAGCTGGGGGGCGTCGATCATCGAGACTCTCCAGGCAGCGGACCGGCTGGCGGAGCAGGGGGTTTCTGCAGAGGTTATCGATGTGGCCACCATCAGTCCGCTGGACCGGGAAACATTACTTTGCTCGGTGGCCAAGACCGGCCGGGCGGTGATCGTGCACGAGGCCTGCCGTAACGGCGGCGTCGGTGCCGAAATCGCCGCTTCCATCGCAGAGGGGGCGTTTCTGGATCTGCAGGCGCCGGTCGTCCGCGTCACCGGTTATGACACCGTCATGCCCTACTACCGCAATGAGCAGAACTACCTGCCCGGTGTGGACGATATTGTGGCCGCAGTCGAACAGGTGATCGCGCTGTGAGAATACAGTGGACGGAGGAGCCATGAAGTATTTCAAACTGCCGGATTTGGGTGAAGGGCTGCCAGAAGCCGAGATTGTGGAGTGGCACGTCAAGGTGGGGGACACCGTGGAGGTGGACCAGGTACTGGTCAGCGTGGAAACCGCCAAGGCCATTGTGGAAGTGCCGTCGCCGGAAGCCGGCGTTATTGCCAGGCTGTTCGGCGATGCCGGCGACATCATCCATACCGGTGAACCCCTGTTGGCCTATGAGGGTGAAGGCGAAGACAGCGGGACAGTGGTCGGCAAGCTCAAGGCGTCAGAACAGGGAAGTGAGCAGCGCGAGGACGCGTTCATCATCGGCGCAGCGCCGTCCAGCAAGCGGGCCCGAGCCAACCGGGCCACGCCTGGAGTGCGGGCGCTGGCGGAGCGACTCGGCGTTAATCTGGAAAACATCAAGGGCAGCGGCCCCGGTGGGCTGGTGACCAGCGACGATGTGCACCGCCAGGCCAGCCATCAGAAGCAGTTGGGGGAGGCCGAGTCCCTGCGCGGCCCGCGCCGGACTATGGCCAAAAACATGGCGTTATCCCACGCCCAGGTGGTACCGGTATCCATTTTCGAGGATGTGGATATTCACGACTGGCCCAAAGGCACCGATATCACCATGCGTCTGGTGCAGGCCATCGCCCATGCCTGTGACGCCTGCCCGGCACTTAACTGCTGGTTCGATGGCGATAACCTGAGCCGTCGCCTGCTGGACGAGGTGCATATCGGAATTGCAGTGGATACTCCTGACGGGCTTTTTGTGCCAGTGCTCCGGGATGTGAACCACCGTGCCATGGACGACTTGCGCCAGGGGCTCCAGAATCTTCGGGAGGCCGTTGCGACCCGCAAGATCCCACCACAGGAAATGCAGGGCGCTACGATAACCCTGTCCAACTTCGGAACCCTGACCGGCCGATACGCCAACCCGATTGTCAGCCCGCCCCAGGTCGCCATCATCGGCGCGGGCCGGCTACGGGAAAAAGTCGTGCCCCACGATGGCAAGCCGGCGATCCGGCGGATATTGCCCCTGTCGATCACGTTCGACCACCGGGCGGCGACCGGCGGTGAGGCGGCACGATTTCTGGCGGCCCTGGTGGAGTCGCTCAGTGCTTCCTGAGTAGCACAATTTCAACAGAGTCGGTTTCAGGGCCACCGTTCCCCGGATAGGGTAAGACGGTGAAAGTGAGAGGCGGTGAATAAAACTGATTATCATTATATAATCACTGCCTTATTCAGGCACATCACAGGAAGTGTGGATGGAACTCTTATCCATCGTGGACTGCCAGTATCGTCAACCGTATTCACTGACTTCCATCTGTTTGATCAGTTGCTGGGTCCGGAGGGCAGGTCACCGGATAGCCGTCTGGCGGAAACCTGGTTTGATGAACTGCAGATGAGAGGCAAGCTGGTATTTAGCGGAGATCGTGTCACTAACCCCCGCCTGTCACAGGGTCAGCGCAAGCGCCTTGCCATGCTGGTGGCCATTGCCGAGCAGCGTGAGCAGGCCTCCCAGGATGCAGTGGCCAGGCTGGACCGGGAATGACCGCAGCTTTGGCTTCAAA
Organism: uncultured Marinobacter sp.; assembly: GCA_964530545.1. GTDB lineage: Bacteria > Pseudomonadota > Gammaproteobacteria > Pseudomonadales > Oleiphilaceae > Marinobacter. The sequence continues at coordinate 13,382 of CAZHAY010000001.1, read as the reverse complement.
CCTTACCAGCACAAGGACATAGTTAACGTCATGACAACGCTGTTTATTATCCTGGTGGTACTTTTCGCCGTCCTGTTCGTACTGGTGCCGATGCTGGAAAAGCACGCTTCGAAAGGGGATGGGATCGACGAGCGCCGCATTTCCCGGTGGATCATTCCGTTAATGGCGACGGTGATGATCCTAGCCATCCTGAGACACTACTTTGCCTAGGTCGGTGGCGCCGGCCAGATTGCAGGCAATAAAAAAGGCAGCCGAAGCTGCCTTTTCTGGTTGTGCCTGTTAATTACAGTGCAACAACGTTTTCCGCCTGGGGACCTTTCTGGCCCTGGGTAACGGTAAACTCGACCTGCTGGCCTTCTGCCAGGGTTTTGAAACCGTTGCCCTCAATAGCGCTGAAGTGAACGAACACGTCCGGACCACCCTCACGGGTGATGAAGCCAAAGCCTTTAGCTTCGTTGAAAAACTTGACGGTACCGGTAACTGTAGACATATCTTTTAATATCCTGAATTCAATCTGATTAATCTGCCGCCAGGTCCATGAGTGGCCGGGTCAGCTTTTGTATGGAAACAAGAAACGCGCGGGATCAAAAACAGGACGTACACTACGAATACCGACAGGGCGTCTTATTGATGAACTGCTGTGCTAACTCTTTCCTACGAGATCCAATTTACGCACCTTGGCCAGTAAAAGCTACTGTTATTTTCAGTGATGGGTATATTTACGCATTCGACTTACTATTGGTGGGTCCAATGTAAGAGAGGTGGCGCGGCAGTTTTACAGTGGACAAGCCGCGAACTATTCGCAGGAACGTCCTGGCAGGTGAGCCGGATACCTGAGCAAAGAGGGAGCCGATATGAAGTTTATTTTTGAGGTTCGCGTAAAAGAAGGGCATACCGCTGAGGAATACGCTGACGCCTGGGTAAAGGCCAGCGAGTTGATCCAGCAGGCCCCGGGCGCCAGGGGAACGGAGCTGCACCGCAAGATCGGCGATCCGAATGCCCTCATCGCCATTGCTACCTGGGACAGCAAAGCACAGCGGGACGCCATGGAGGGGCAGCACAATCCGGACGTTGCCAGTATCATCCGCAGTGCCGCACCCTTTGTTGAGATAACTCCCATCGGGGAGTTTGAGGATCCGGAATGGGTAGTGATGCCCCCGGAGAAGGAGGGACGCTGAAATGGCCGGTGGCTGGTCAAAAGATGGGGCCGTACAGGAACAGATTGACAGTACGGTGGAAGATGCACTGGAGCGGGCCCGGGCCAGTTTGCCGCAAGGGGAGAGCCTGACTCACTGTGAAGAATGTGGCGCCCCCATCCCTGAGGCCCGTCGTGAGGCGCTGCCAGGAGTACGTTTTTGCGTTGTATGCCAGAGTGAGCGGGACCGGGAGGAGGCCGACTTCAGCCTGTATAACCGTCGGGGGAGTAAGGATTCCCAGCTACGTTAGTGACCCGGCATCCGGTAGATCACATCACTTTGCCCCGGAGTGCCTTGGTTTTTCCCCGCTGGGTTTTCTGATCTACCCGCTTTCGCTGGGATGCCCGGGAGGGACGGGTAGGGCGACGGGCTTTCTGAACCTTGATGGCATCGCGAATCAGTTCCTCCAGCCGATCCAGCGCATCCTGCCGGTTCAGCTCGTAAGTACGGAATGACTGCGCCTTGATCACAATCACCCCATCCCGGGTAAGACGTTGATCGGTCAGGGCCAGTAAGCGTTCCTTGTAGAAAGGCGGCAGAGAAGAGCCATGAATGTCAAAACGCAGGTGAACCGCACTGGCCACCTTGTTCACATTCTGGCCACCCGCGCCCTGGGCGCGAATCTGGGAAATCTCCACTTCCCGGTCTGTCAGCGCTACTGCGTTGGAAAGTTGTATTAGCGTTGCCATAGGTCCTCTCACAGGTGAGTCCCAGAGTGTACCAAAACCAGCACCCGACATCTGAAGCACCGTCCTCTTCCCCTTGAGGCTGCCGATACCAAGGATTAGCGAGTTTATGCCCAGACGTACACAGAGAAAACGTTCCTTGCTGGGCCTGGCTTTCCAGGCCGGTATCGTTGTATTGGGGCTGATTCCCCTGTGGTTATTTGATATCCCGGTGGCGATGGAAGGTCTGACGGTGCCTGAGTATCTCGCTTGGGGAACGGCTGCGGGCGTCCTGACCTATGGTGTGCTGTTCCTGCTGTCGCTGACGGACCTGCTGTCGTCAGACTCCCTGCAGAAGCATATCCGGGACCTGCACGGATTCGTCCGCTCTCAGTCCTGGCCGGTATTGATCGGTCTGGCGGTGTTGGCCGGGGTCGGTGAGGAACTGTTGTTCCGGGGGGTTATCCAGGGCTGGGTCAGTGAATACCTGGGCCACATTGTGGGCATTCTGGCTGGCGGTGTGATTTTCGGCCTTGCCCATGCCCTGTCCCGGGCCTATTTCTCCGTGGCAACGGCCCTTGGGGTGATCTTTGGTATAGCGTACGCCACTACTGACAGCATTCAGCTGGTGATGGTATGGCACGCCGTCTATGACCTGGTGGTGATTCTGATCCTGCGCCGCTATCCCCAAGTGTTTGGCCTTAATCAAACCGCCGGGCCTGGGTAAAACGATCCCGCCAGTAATAGCCATTCAGCGAGGATCGGGTCACGCCGACGGAGGTGGATGCATGGATAAAGTCATCGCCACCGATAAAAATGCCTGCATGCTGCTCCTTGCCGCGAATCTCGAAGAAGACTACGTCGCCGGGCTCAAGTTCCCGTGGCGATACCGGTGTACCCTGGTTGAGCAGGGCTGTCGTAGTGCGTGGCAACTCCATGCCAAAGGCTTCCTGATAGGCCCGTCCAATAAAGCCGGAGCAGTCAAATCCCCTGGCCGTCGTGCCGCCGTAGCGGTAAGGCGTGCCTTCGTAGCGGTCGTAGACCTGCTGCAGGCGGCTGACCCGTATATCATCTTCGGCCGCAGGAGCACCATAGACCACCGCGGGTGAGCGTGGTCGCTCAGCAACATCGGGTGATGAAGCACAGCCCACCATAAGGAGCATCACCGTCAGCATGACAAGATTGCCCAGGGGGCGAGGAACTGTTTTGAGCGGTCCCTGATGATAATCAGGCATGGGGCTATTTTCCGTCTGGTTTCTGTTATTAAGACTTTACCTGCAGAGTCAGAGTCTGTCAGGTTTCCCAATGGACTTTTGCGGACTCTTTACACTCGACTCCTGTTGCCCGTTCCAACGGTGTGCGTTAGACGGTACGTTAATTCGAGAGCACACCCTGTTCGAAATGGCTACACTGAAGGAGAGCCCCGTGCGGACAGCCGCTCGGACGTTCCGTACCCAGAAGGGGAGGCGGATCATGCAGATAGCCTATAATGCCCGGGATTTGACCGAGGCCCATATCATTGCAGGATTACTGGGGGCATACGGGATCAGTGCCCACGTTGGCGGCCACTATCTTCAGGGAGGGCTGGGGGAAATTGGCGCAGCCGGCCTGACAAACGTGCAGGTGGATGATGAGGATTATCTGGAAGCGCGACGTCTGATTGTGGAATACGAAGGTGCCGTGCTGGAGGATGGCCAGAGAATTCCCGCCGAAGTGGATGCCGGGGAGTTCTATGCCCGCTGGTTTCTGATGCTCCTGCTGGCGGTTACCGTTGGCTTCCTGCTGACCCTGTGATCGGCCGGTTGCTGATGACCGGGGTGCTGGCCGGAGCCCTTACGGGGTGCACCACGGAACCCTCAAAGCAGGGCGATTTTGCCAGCCGGGTCCGGGAGTGTGGCAGCCTTCCGCCCCATGAGCGTCTGGAATGCCAGGAGCGCCTTCCACCGCTCCACGAGCCTTATAATCTGAACAGTCGGAGTAGGACGGAGTAGTGCCTCTTAAAATTACCCACCAGCGGATTACTATCTTTCTCCAGGCCATTCTTTTGCTGGAAGTGTTGGTCGCCATCTGGGCCGGTCGCTGGTTTACCGCCTTTTTTACCGGGATGATCATTCTGGTGACTTTCCTGCCAGTGCTGGTGGAGCGCCAGTTCCGCATTCATATCCCACCTGAGCTGCAACTGCTGGCCATTGGTTTTGTGTTCGGCTCACTGTTTCTGGGAGAGGTCAGGGATTACTACATGCGGTTCTGGTGGTGGGACATCATGCTCCACACCAGTTCCGGAGTGCTGCTGGGCATACTCGGCTTCCTGCTGGTCCACATCCTTAACGAAGTGGAGCGGCTGGACTTTCATCTCAAACCGGGTTTTGTCGCTTTCTTTGCTTTCATGTTTGCGCTTGGGGTTGGGGCTCTGTGGGAAATCTTCGAGTTTGCGATGGATTCAATCTTCGGCACCAATATGCAGAAACCCATGCTTGGCGACCCGTCCGGCCTGACAGATACCATGTGGGACTTGATTGTGGACGCGCTGGGCGCTCTGTTTATTTCCCTGTTGGGGTGGCGTTACCTGCGTAACCCCGACAAGGAATCCTTTCTGGAACGGTGGATCAACGAATTTATCAAACGCAATCCGCGCCTCTTCAGAAAATAGGCTTCCACGTATCGGGCCGGCCATGGCTCAGGGCGACCATTGAGGGAGGAACTGTTATGTCCGGTAGTAGTGACACGCTCAGGGTTTTCTATGACGGCTCCTGTCCGACCTGTATCCGTGACCGGCGCCAGTATGAAAAGCTGGCCGGTCGTGCCGGCGACCAGGTGCGATGGGTGGATATCACCGGACGGGATGATGAACTCAGGGCACAGGGCATTGATCCGGATCTGGCGATCCAGGAGCTTCATGTGCAGGACAGCAAAGGGCAGGTCCACCGGGAACTGGATGCCTACATTCTGTTGATGTCCCGGGTTCCGGTGCTGAAGCCTGTAGCCTGGGTGATTGGTTTGCCGATGATCCGGCCGCTGTTGTCCCGGACCTACCGTGCCATGGTGACCCGCCGTCTGGAGCGGACTGGGCGGATGCCCGGGCAGTAGCTGTCGGGTCAGTACAGAGTGGAAAACTGGCAGCCGCCCGCGCTGCCAGTTTGCGATATTCTGGCCCGGTAGTCGCGACGGCCAGGCGAGAGATCTCTAGTAGGCTTCTTTGCCGATGGCCTCCAGGGCCTGGCGCAGGTTGTCTACGGTACGCTCGATATTGTTCAGCTTGTCGAGCCCGAACAGGCCCATGCGGAAGGTCATGAACTCGTCTGATTCGTCACACATAAGCGGAACCCCGGCAGCGGTCTGAATGCCCTGCTCGCGGAACAGGCGCGTATTGTGAATATCGGCGTTGCCGGTATGCAGCACCACCACACCCGGGGCCTCATAACCCTCTGCCGCTACGCTACGGAAACCTGCGTCGGCGAACAGTGCCCGGACCTGTCGGCCCAATTGCCACTGGCGCTCCCTGATCACATCAAGCCCGGCTTTTTCGGTTTCCGCCATGGCATCCCGCAGCACGGCCAGGGTGTCGGTGGGTACGGTGGCGTGGTAGGCGTGGGTACCGTCCTCGTAAGCCTGCATGATGTTGCGCCATTTTTTTAGATCTGCGGCGAAACTGCTGCTGGTGGTGTGCTGAAGCTGTTCAACCGCCCGGTCGCTCAGGGCAATCAGGGCCGCGCAGGGGGATGAGCTCCAGCCTTTTTGCGGCGCACTGATGATGACGTCGACACCGCAGGCTTTCATATCTACCCAGATGGCCCCGGATGCGACGCAGTCCAGCACAAACAGGCCGCCAGTACGGGTTACGGCATCGCCGACCGCCTTCAGATAGTCATCAGGAAGGATCATGCCGGATGCTGTCTCAACATGAGGCGCAAACACCACCGCTGGCTTCTCATCGAGAATTTTCTGCACCACCTCGTCCACAGACGGCGGTGCGTAGGCGGCCTGGGCACTCGAAGAGACAGGCTGCGCCTTGAGAACTGTTACGGAAGCCGGAATCCGGCCCATTTCGAAGATCTGCGTCCAGCGATAACTGAACCAGCCATTGCGAATGACCAGGCAATGCCGGTCCTGGGCGAACTGGCGGGCTACCGCCTCCATGCCGTAGCTGCCACCCCCCGGCACAACCACAGGAGCCGGCGCATTGTATGCGCGCTTGAGGGTGCCGGAAATATCCTGCATCACCTGCTGGAACACGGCAGACATATGGTTCAGGGAGCGGTCATTAAAAACCACCGAGTATTCCAGTAACCCGTCGGGGTCGACCTGGGGAATCTGTTTGGACATGGTGTGATCCTGTTCTGGGCAGAGAGTACTACGGTACTGAAGAGTACTGTGGAGTACTGCTGTGTGCTTCTGTTGCGGCTAACATAAAACGGTTAGTTTCGCCTTTCGTGACGGGATCCGCAAACCCGCGGCCGTCGGACCATTGACCTGAAGCAAAGTATAGCAATCTGCTGACGTGGAAGGCGGATGACTGCACAATTCTGGGGCAGGTGCCCAGAGGCGCGGCAATATACCGCACAGTTCGGGGTTGAGTTTTGCCAGGACCCGGGAAAAACTGATGGTCAGATAACACCAACCAAATGGAACCGTGCCATGAAACCCAGACTGTTTTCTCCGCTGCTCCTGACGTTGACCATGCTCGCCGGACCGGCGCTGGCCGGGCAGTATCAGACCGGACACATTACCGTGGATGCTCCATGGTCTCGGCCGACCCCTCCGGGCACGCCGGTCGGTGTGGGCTATATGACGATTCATAACCATGGCGACGCCGCCGTCACGCTCACCGCCGGTGCGACCCCGGTGGCCGACAGGGTGTCCATTCATGAGACCGTTGAGAAAGATGGTCTGATGACCATGCGCCCGTTGCCGGGCGGGCTCATTATTCCATCGGGAGGCTCGGTAGAGCTCCGGCCCCAGAGCTTCCATCTGATGCTGGAGTCGCTCAACAGTCCTCTGACAGAGGGGGAAACGTTCCCGCTGACGCTGGAGTTCAATGGCCAGGAGAACCTGGAAGTACAGCTTCAGGTGCGACCAAGGGACGAACTCTCAGGGCACGAAGACCATTCGCATCATTCCTCTGGTCAATCGTCAGATCATTCCCACGATTCACACTCCCATCACTCCCATTAGTAGAACTACAGATGAGCTCCAGGGCCCGGCCAGGGTCAGCGGTAAGGACGGTGGAGAGGGTAACTTCGCCGGCATGTGCCTGGAGCTTTTCGTCACTGCGATACCATGGATCGGATCAGGCTGTGATGACGATCTCATAACCTCACTGTCATGTTAAGTTAGTAGTCTTCAAAAACCTGACGAAACAAACAGTTACCTCCGATAAATTGTTATATATCGCATATGACGACACGTTGATGGCGGGCAGTAGAGGTGCGCATAATACGCATCGAATCGTCGCGCCGGAGCCTTGGCAGACAGCGCTTTCCGGACGCAGGAACGAAATCGACGAGCCTCGCCCAGGTGCTGCTCTCAAAGGCCTGGCATTTGCATGGATTGTTCAGGCAGGGCTGCGGCTTTCCTGACATGCTTACGCTCCAACAAGGGATGGATTGGGATGATAAAGAGCCATACTCTCCGTAGCACAGTTGTTCTGCTGCTAATGACTCTGCTCGCCGCTGGCACTGCCTCTGCGCAACAGGACGAAGCCTATAAGATAGGGATAGGCGACCGTGTCAGCATTTCGGTTTATGGTCAGGAAGACATGAATACCAATACGGAAGTTGCTGCTGACGGCACCATTACCATGGCCCTGATCGGTCGTGTGGATGTGCGTGGAATGACGCCTCCTGAGGTGAGCCGACTGCTTGAATCCCGGCTTGAGAACGAAGGTTATCTCCGCAATGCCAACGTTAACGTCGTGGTCCAGGAATATCGCAGCAATACCATTTCGGTCCTGGGGCACGTCAATCAGCCTGGCCGGATCGCATTGGAGGGCCCGACAACCCTGACGGAAGTTCTCGCGCTGGCCGGTGGCATCAACTCGGGCGGTGGTGAGCGGCTGGTGCTGATCCGTGACGGTGAGGATGGCCAGCAGGTCCGTCAGCAATACTATCTGTCTGAACTGCTCGACCAGCAAGCCACCGACGCACAGCCGGTCCGGGTTCGCAATGGCGATACGCTGTTTGTCCCTAAGGCGGAGCAATTCTACATCCACGGTCAGGTCCAGAAACCTGGCACCTATACGATAGACCGGTCACTGAATGTCATGCAGGCGCTGTCGGTGAGTGGCGGCTTTAACCCCCGGGCCAGTACCCGAGGCGTGGTTCTGTATCGCAAGCAGCCGGACGGAACGGTCAAAACACTGAAAGTGGATATGTCGGACCCGATCCGCGACGGTGACGTTCTGTTCGTGAAGGAAAGCCTGTTCTGATTTCGCTTTCAGGGAGAATGGCATGAGCCTGAGCAGTGTTTTGAGAATCCTGCTGGCCCGGTGGTGGATTACGGCGGCGCTGGTGGTTGTGTGCGTTGGAGTAATGGCGGTAGTGTCGCTGTTGCTGCCGCGCACCTACGTTGCATCCACTGAGCTCATCATGGAAGGTCAGGTGCAGGACCGGATGACCGGTCAGCTGGCGCCTGCCCGTTCCGGCTACATTGAGACCCAGGCGGAAATCGTGCGCAGCCGCAAAGTGGCGGAGCGCGTTTATGATTACCTGCCGGAAGAGGTCCGTGCGATGGTGGACGCACGGGCTCAGGAAGATTACGAAGGTGAGGGCGAGGCTCGCCCTGCCGCCTGGCTGGCGCGTCATGTGCGCCGGAATCTCAGTGTCGGCACCGAGAAGGGCAATAACGTGATGAGAATCTCCCTGGCAGGAGAGGACCCGGCGCTGGCCGCTGGTGTCGTGAATAGTCTGGCCATCGCTTATATCGACATCAGCATCGAACTGCGCACTGACCCGGCGCGCCGCTTCTCTACCTGGTATCAGGAGCAGCTCAAACTGCTGCGGGATAATCTGCGTGAGTCCCGGGGACAGCTGTCGTCCTATCAGCGGGAGCATGGCATCGTGGGCCTGAACGAACAACTCGACCTGGAGAACGCCCGGCTGGCGGAGTTGTCGTCACGACTGGTTGATGCCCAGGACCAGAGCACCCAGGACCTGTTGCGTCAGGGCTCGGGCAATGACGCCGTGGTGCTTCCTGACAACCCCGCGATCCAGGGTCTCCGTGCCCAGTTGGCCGAGGCCGAGGCGGAGCTGAACGACATGTCCAACCGCTACGGCGCACGGCATCCGGATTATCGCCGGCAGGCGGCCCGGGTTCAGTCGCTGAAGGAAAGTCTGTTGACCGAGCAGCGTATTGCCGCTCAGGGCATCGAATCCATCGCGACCGTATCCAAAAGCCGTCTCGATGAGCTGCAGCAATCGTTTGACCAGCAAAAAGAGCGCGTGCTGGCTCTGAAGGAGCAGCGGGACGAGCTGGAGTTGCTGCAACAGGAAGTCCAGATGGCTCAGGAAGCGTACAACGCCGCATCGGGACGGGCTCAGGCCAACACGCTGGAAAGCCGGCTGGCAGAGACCAACGTTACCGTGCTGAACGAGGCAGTGCCGCCCAGCCTGCCGTCGTCGCCTAACGTCAAGCTGAACCTGGTGATTGCCACCGCTCTTGGGTTGTTGCTCGGCGTTGCACTGTCACTGCTGCTTGAACTGGCCAACCGTCGTGTCAGAAGCCGTTCGGATATTGAAGAGACCCTCGGCCTGCCGGTGCTTGCATACCTGCCGGACACGCCGGGGGCATACCGTCAACGTGAGGCCCGGACTGTATGAGTGAAGTAGCGCTCCCCCTGTTTCGTGACAACACCCATATTCCGGATCAGACGGACCTGATGGGGCGGTTGATGGTCCAGAAAGGCCTGATACACAGTGATGACCTGGACCGGATCCTGATCCTGCAGAAGCAGAAAGGTATCCGCTTTGGAGAGGCTGCCCAGTCATTGGGGCTGGTGACCGCAGAAGATGTTAAAGCGGTGCTGGCAGAGCAGTTCGCCTATCCCGTGGTGGCCCGGCCGGCGAGCGAGGTCAGCCTGCATCCACGGTTGATCGCCGCCTATCAGCCGGCCCATCCGCGGGTCGAGGCGTTGCGCAGTCTGCGCAGTGAGTTGATGCTGCGTTATTTCAACCAGCCCGACAACAAGATGCTAGCCATTGTGGGGGTCGACAGCGAGGCCGGAATTCGTGACCTGGCCACCAACCTGGCGGTTGTGATTGCGCAGACCGGCGCCAGAACATTACTGATCGATGGCAACCTGCGGGATCCATGTCTCCACGAATGGTTTGGTCTGCCCAATCTGCGGGGACTTTCAGATGCGCTTGCCGGCCGGTCTTCGGTAATACCGCGTCATTGTCCGCCGCTGGATACGCTGTGGTTATTGAACGGCGGCACAGTCGCTCCAAATCCACAGGAGCTGCTGGCCCATAAGCGCTACCAGAACCTGATGACGCAACTGGTGGCCAAGTTCGATGCGGTCATTATCAATACGCCGGTGCTGGGCGACAACCTTGACGCCCAGCTGGTGGCGGCGCGTTCCGGTGCCGCATTGATGGTGGCGCGAGAGAATTATACGCCCTTACGCAGCCTGGAAAAGGCGAGTCATCGGCTAAGGGAACTGGGAGTCGCGGTTACCGGCGTCGCGCTCTCTCACTGACAGGCCCGGCCCGGTATCCCGGATGATATCGGCGGTTGTTCATGGCGTGCGCTTGCAGCACCCGAGGCGGAAAGGATCATGCCAGTAGAAACTCCGGCCCAGCACCCGGTGCTCAGGCCTCTGACGATCTTCATTATAGTCGGGGCCGTGTTTTACCAGGTGGTGCTTTGCCTGATCAATACACATCTGTTTCCGGCCTCCCGTGCCATGGTAGGTCTCGCAGAGGCCATGCTCATGCTGGCCTGTCTGCCGTTGCTGCTGCCCAGGTTTCTGCCCGGTCTCGTCATTCTGGTCTCACTCACCGGCGCTACCCTCTGTGTGCTGGCTCTTTTCAAGGGCGGGCTCGACCTGAAGGGCTTTCGGGATGTTCTGATCCCCATGTGGTTTTTCTGGTTGGGCCGGAATGTCGGTGATGTCCGGTTGGCTGACCGCATCCTTAAGGTAGCCGTCGCGATCGTGATTGTGGTCGGGGTTTACGAGCTGTTCGCCCTCGAGAGCTTTACCGACATGCTGGATATCTTCGGCTACTACGTAAACATCGGGAGCCTGGAGCCCATCACGGAATATGAGCGCGAAAGCCGGCTCCAGATGAACGGGATCCGGCCCGAAGATATGGGGCGCACCCTGCTGCCCTGGCTGCTGGATAACCATCGGGTTTCTTCCGTCTTTCTGGAGCCGGTTTCCCTTGGCAATTTCGCGACCCTGGTGGTGGCGTGGGGGCTCAGCAAAGGTGCCGGCGAGAAATCCCTGATGTGGTTCTTCTGCATCACCGGTGTCTCCATGATGGTGCTTGCGGACTCCCGCTTTGCACTGCTGTCGGTCTTTCTGCTGGTGGGGCTGCGTCTGCTGTTCCGCGGCTGGCTCCTGTATCTGCCCGCTGTCATGCCGTTCCTGATCATGGGCGGGCTGGTGGCGCTGGGTCTGTTCGGCTCCATTGGTTACAGCGATACCTACGCCGGTCGTCTGGTCAGCAGTGCGTGGGGGCTGATGAGCTTTGATGCGAAGATGCTGCTTGGTGCAGACAGCGGCGCCTGGTTCCCGGATCAGGGCTATGCCTACGTGCTGTCAACGTTCGGAATCATACTGGCCGTCGGATTCTGGCTGGCCATCTGGCTGATCCCCATGCCAGACGAGCGGGCGGCGCGGTTCCGCAGCTTTGCAGCGGTTTATATGTCCTTGATCCTCACAATAAGCGGTACGTCCCTGTTTGCCATGAAAACCTCCGCGCTGCTCTGGTTCCTGTTCGGAACTGTGCTGGCAGACCCCGCCAGACTACCCATTCCCCGCCACCTGAGGCCTGGGTGGTCCGGCTGGGGCGTACGTTTCGGAATTCATCGCAGAGAGGCTGATGCATGAGCCTGAATGTTGTACACGTAATCCGGCAGTATTATCCGTCTGTCGGCGGCATGGAAGATGTGGTCCGGAACATCGCAGCCTGCCAGCTTGCCACCGGGACCCAGACCGCCTCGGTGGTGACACTGGATCGACTCTTCCGTAATTCTGAGGAGCGCCTGCGAAAGAACGATGTGATCTCGGATGTGCCGGTGACCCGCTTGCCCTACCGGGGGTCCAGCCGCTATCCGCTCTGTCCGACGGTTCTCTCCGCCATTCGCGAGGCAGACGTGATTCATGTGCACGGTGTCGATTTTTTCTATGACTATCTGGCACTGACCCGTATTGCCCATCGACGGCCGCTGGTGGTTTCGACCCACGGCGGCTTTTTTCATACGGAGTTCGCAGGCCGGCTGAAGGAACTCTGGTTTCGTACGATCACCCGAATGTCCTCCCGGGCTTACGACAAGGTCATTGCCACCAGTGAGAACGACGGCCGCCGCTTTCGCGAAATCATTCCGGAAAGGCGGCTGGAAGTGATTGAGAATGGGGTGGATACCGATCGCTACGCAGACCGGGCCAGCGGCGAGCTGAACCATACCCTGATGTATTTTGGTCGCTGGTCTTCCAATAAAGGGCTGGCTGAGTCACTGGATCTGCTCAAGGTGCTCCGTGACAGGGACTCCCGTTGGCGGCTGATCATCGCCGGTCGCGAATACGATTATACCGCTGTTGACCTGAGTCGGGAGGCCGCACGGCGTCAGCTGCCTGAGGACGCGCTAATGCTGGAGGCCAGTCCGTCGGATCAGCGTCTGGCCGAACTGATCGGACAGGCAGCCTGGTTCCTGTGTCTGTCCCGCCATGAAGGGTTCGGGCTGGCGGCGATTGAAGCCATGAGTGCGGGCCTCACGCCGGTGCTGAGCAATATTCCGCCATTCGAGAAGCTGGTCAGCAATTCGGAACTGGGTATTTGTCATGATGCGGCCGACCCTCAGGGAATCGCCGACCGGGTGCAGCGGGTACAGGCCGAAGGTCAGGCGGGCTACGCTGCCCGGCGGGCCCGGGCCATGGCGTTTGCCCGACAGTACAGCTGGCCGCAAATCGCCGATCGTTACATTCAGCTTTATGACTCCCTGGGAGGAAACCCATGACGGCACTCCACGGCAAAGGCTGTGCAAAGTCGAAACGTATCATCCGTAAGCACTGGCGCACCCTGGCCGGCGGGGTGGCGAGTCTGCTGATCGCCACCGGCGCTTCAGCAGTCTGTCTGGGCGAAGCGCCCCTGCGGGGTGTCAACTTATCGGGCGCGGAATTCAACAGCCGTGAACTGCCAGGGGACATGTTCCGGGACTATACGTATCCCTCCGCTGAGGATTACCAGTATTTTGCGCAGAAAGGCGCGAATCTGATCCGCCTTCCCATCCGCTGGGAGCGTATCCAGCAAAGCCTCCGAGGTGAGCTGGACGGGGGTGAGCTGGCGCAGATACGCAAGTCCGT